>CALBJG010000121.1 GCA_937892865.1 uncultured Clostridia bacterium | reverse complement strand
AATATGCGGATAGTCCCATTAGCGTACCCAGGATCACCGTAGAAGCCAGAAGAAATTTCTCCCCACCGCTCATAGCGCGCCCTCCTCCAAAAGGCGGCGCAGCTTGTCCAGCTCTTCACGAGTCAAACCGCTGTCGCACAGGGCATTGGCAAATACCGACATACTCCCCCCGCACAACTGATCCACAAACCGGCGGCTCTGGGATGCCAGATAATCCTCCCGGGTTATCAGGGGCGTGTAGCAATTTCCCCGCCCTTCCTTCCTGGCTTCCACAAAGCCCTTTTCCACCAGACGGGTAAGCAAAGTCAGCAAAGTCGTCTGGGCCATGGGATGCTCCGGCAGCAGTTTCTGCTCCAGTTCCGCCCGGGAAACCGGCGGCTCACACCGCCAAAGTGCCTGCATAACCGTAAGCTCGCTATCGGGCAAACGACGAATGACCATTACACACTCACTCCTTCTACATTTGTAGTACATAATTATTCTACACTTGTAGAGCGAATTTGTCAACCCTCTATCCGTATTCTTTCACAAATAAATGCGCTGAGTTTTCCTCAGCGCATCGTTTATATCAGGATTCCGTTGCAATGGTCGATCTCGTGTTGGATGATCTGTGCGGTCCAGCCCTCGTAGGTTTTCAGCCGCTTTTGGAAGGATTCGTTCTCATACTCCACCTTGATTTTTTGATAACGGGTGGCTTTTCTGGGACCTCCCAAAAGGGACAGGCACCCTTCCTCTGTTTCATAGGCATCAGAACTTTTGACGATGCGGGGGTTAAACATAACCGTATAGTTTTTGCCATCCACAAAAGCAATGATGCACTTGTGCACACCAATCATGTTGGCCGCCATCCCCACGCAGGTCTCCCGGTGGGCTTTCAAGGTATCCAGAAGATCTTCTGCCGTTTGCAGGTCTTCCCTGCCTGCCACCGTACTTTTCCTGGCCAACAGTATGGGATCGTGGATCAAGTCTTTTACCATAAAAACACATCTCCTTCGACTCTGTCTGCGCCTATTTTCTCACATCCCCACGATTTTTTCAATCCCCCGATCGTGTTTATAATTCCGATTTATCGCTCTGCTTTAAATATGCATCGCGCCGATCCCCTCCCCCGAGGGGAGGGTGTCAGCGAAGCTGACGGGAGAGGAATGGCGATATGTTTAACAAAGAAAAAGCCCGGAAAAGATGCTAAAAACCAAGATTTCCGCCCGCATTCCTCTTCCGGGCCTTCGGCCCACCTTCCCCCCGGGGGAAGGTATACGCATCGAAATAACAGACCGACAAATCGGATTTTAGCATCATCTACACTTCTCTCCTGTATCACTTCGCCAAACTAAAGCAGTAAAGTGCGGGCATTTTTTGGTTCTTTATACAAAAGTGGTAAAAAAGTCAAAATATCGCTTTACAACTTTAGTTTGTTAAAGTATAATGAAGGCATCCAGACAACACCGGCACACACCGGTACAAAGAAAGGAACTATCATCATGAAAAAGATTACTGCTATTATTCTTGCGCTTCTGCTGACCCTGGGCTGCATGGCCGGCTGTGCCGCAGCTAACAACACCGGTGCCACCGGCGGCACCAACGCCAACGGCGACCCCGCCAAGACCGTTGTTGTAGGCTACACCATCTATGCCCCCATGAACTATTTTGAAGACGGCTCCGACAAACTGATCGGTTTCGATACCGAACTGGCTGAGGCCGTGTTTGCAAACCTGGGCTACACCGTCATCTTCCAAAAGATCGACTGGAACCAGAAGTATACCGATCTGGACTCCGGTGCCATCGACTGCGTGTGGAACGGCTTCACCTGCAACACCGCCGATGACGACGGCATTCTCCGTTCCGAGAAGGTCGACTTCTCCTACAACTATATGGAAAACCGCCAGGTGATCGTCATTAAGAGCGATTCCTCCATCGCCACCGCTGCCGATCTGAGCGGCAAGATGGGTGTTGCCGAAGGTGGCTCCGCCGGTGAGACCTACGCACAGACCTTCGAGGGTGCCAGCATCAAGGGCTGCCTGTATCAGACCGACTGTCTGATGGAAGTCCTCTCCGGCTCTGCTGACTTCGCCGTGCTGGATGCACAGCTGGCAAAGAGCTACGCCGGCAAGGGTGACTACGCTGAGCTGGCTATTGTGGACGGTCTGTCCAGCGACGTAGAATACTACGCCATCGGCTTCAAGAAGGACAGCGAGCTGACTGCAGAGGTCAACAAGGCCTTGGAGAAGCTGGCTAAGAACGGCACCATCGCAAAGCTGGCTGAAAAGTACGACGTAGCCAACACCGCCATCACTGACTTCTCTGATCAGAAGTAATCAAACTACATATCTGGAGAATACACAATGTCGTTTATTGAAGTAACACAACATCTTCTTGGCGGCTTTGGTGTGTCCTTGCTAATCTTTGCGGTGACGCTGCTTTGCGGCGCACCGCTTGGTTTGCCTATAGCATTCTGCTCAATGAGCCGTATTCGGGTAGTCAAAGCGATATCAAAAGTGGTCGTGTGGATCGTCAGAGGCGTTCCGCTGATGCTCCAGATCTTTATTATCTATTATGTCCCCGGCCTGCTGTTTAAAATTCCCTTTTTCAGTCAGGTCGACCGCTATTTCTTTGTTACCTACGGGATCAATGACGCAGGACGGATCATCGCAGTGCTGATTGCATTTTCTCTCAATTACGCCTGCTATTTTTCCGAGATCTACCGTGGCGGTATTGAGAGCATTTCCAAAGGGCAGTATGAGGCTGGCTATGTTCTGGGCCTTACCAAGTCACAAATTTTCCGCAAGATCGTTTTAAAGCAGGTCATTCAGCGGATCGTACCGCCTATGTCCAATGAGATCATTACGCTGATCAAGGATACAGCCCTTGCAAACTGTATTGTTGTATGCGAGATCATCAAGCAGGCCAACGAACTGGCAGCGACAAAGGCATTGGTGTGGCCTTTGTTCTATACCGGTGTGTTCTATCTGATCTTTGTGGGTATTCTCACCATCGTGTTGGGGAAACTGGAAAAGAAACTCAGTTATTTTAGGAGTTAAGTCGTATGGCATTACTGGAAGTAAAAAATATTAAAAAGAACTTTGGCAAAGTGGAAGTTCTCAAAGGCATCGACTTCTCTCTGGAGCGAGGTCAGGTCCTTGCCATTATTGGTTCTTCCGGCAGTGGCAAGACAACGCTCTTGCGGTGTCTGAACTTTTTGGAGACCCCGGACGAAGGGCAGATCATTGTGGGCGGCAAGGTGTTGTTGGATGCTGCCAACGAAGGCAGAGCAGATGACGAGACGATCCGTCAAAACCGCCTGCATTTTGGCCTTGTGTTTCAAAACTTTAATTTATTCCCCCAGTATACGGTGCTGCAGAATGTGACCCTTGCGCCGACCCTTTTAAAAAAGGGAAGCGCGGAGGAAATCGATCAAAATGCAAGACAACTTTTGGATCGGGTGGGTCTTTCGGAAAAACTGGACAGTTACCCTTACCAACTTTCCGGCGGTCAGCAGCAGCGTGTTGCCATCGCACGGGCGTTGGCGATGAACCCGGAGGTGCTGTGCTTTGATGAACCTACCAGCGCTCTGGATCCGGAACTTACCGGTGAGGTGCTTCGGGTCATCCGGGGATTGAAAAGCGGCAATAATACCATGATCGTGGTCACCCACGAAATGGAGTTTGCCAAAAGCGTTGCCGATGTAGTCATCTATATGGCTGACGGTGTGATCGAGGAGATCGGCACACCGGAGCAGGTGTTTGAGAATCCCCAAAGCGAAAAGACAAAGGCATTTATTCAAGGCGCATTGGAAAATTTCTGATAAGGGGTTTGCAGTATGGATAAAAAAGCAGAAAAGATCGAGGCGTTATATCAATTGTTATTGAGCCTTGACAACATAAGCGATTGTTACGCGCTGTTTGATGACCTCTGCACAAGAAAAGAAATCGAGAAAATGGCAGAACGCCTTTATGCGGCCAAATTGCTGCTGGAAGGGAAGACCTATAACCAGGTGATGGAGTTGGCGGATATTTCTTCCGCAACCCTCAGCCGCGTGTCCCAATGTGTCCAGTATGGCAACGGCTATGCCAAATTGTTAAAATAATAAAAGCGGTGCGATTAAAAAATCGCACCGCTTTTTTTAACGGTAAAGCAACCAGAAATAAATGTAAGCCGGTATGATCGCAGCAAGGGTAAAGGGAATACCAATGCGGAAAAAGTCAGAATTCTTTACGGCATATCCGTTTTTGCGCAGGATGCCAATACCGGTTATGTTAGCGGAAGCGCCGATTGGTGTACAGTTGCCGCCTAAAGTTGCGCCGGACAGAAGACCGAAATACAGAATCGTAGGGTCAATGTTCAGTGCTCCTGCAAGTCCGGTGACGACGGGAAGCATCGTTGCCACATAGGGAATATTGTCTATAAAGGCGGAAATCAATACGGAAGCCCACACGATTATGGTATACAGCCAGAAAACATTGCCGCCGCCTAATTTTGCAAGCAGACCGGCAGCAGCATCGATCACACCCATGTGGGTAATGCCACCGATCATTAAGAACAGCCCCAAAAGCAGCCCGATCGTTTCAAAATCAATGGCTTTCAGCGACGGGACAACAGCGGAGATACGCTTGCTTTGAAGACAGTTATATACAAGACCGATAACCAATAGCGCCATACAGATCAGACCGTTGGTAATATCCGGTTTTCCGGGGATAAAGGAAGCGGCAATGAGAAGTACAATACACATAACCAGTAATACAGACGGCACATAATCCGTTACTTTTGTCAGTTCTGTACTTGCATCGATCTTGCCCTTTTCCTTGCGGAACAGCCATGCCAGGATCAACGCAGAGACGATTGCGCCCAGTTCCACTGCAAAGAAGATACCGGGTTTGCCTTGGTACCAAAAGAAATCCAGAAAACTCATATTGGCATAAGAACCCAGCATAATGGCGGTGGTATCGCCTACAAGGGTAGCCGCTCCCTGTAAATTGGAAGATACGGCGATTGCTATAATAAAGGGAATGGGGTTGGTTTTCAACTTCTGGCATATGGCGAGAGCAACGGGAGCAACCATCAGCACAGTTGCCACGTTGTCTACGAATGCAGAAATGATTCCGGCAAACAGAGAAAGCGCAATGGCGGCCATTTGCACATTGGGAACTTTGGTCATAACCAGATCAGCAAGAAGCGCCGGCATTTTGCTGTCGATGAAAAGTTGCACAAGACCCATCGTGCCTGCAATCATCAGCAGGACGTTAAAGTCAATACTGGAGATGATTTGATCGAAGGGCAACATACCGCTTGCGATGAAGATCACAGCAGAGCCCAGCGCAATATAGGTGCGATGTTTTCCAAAAGTGAGCATCAGAACATAAGTAATGGAAAAAAGAATAATTGCATAAATCATAAAAGACCCCCTGTTACAAATCTTTTTGAGAACCGATCGGACTTTGGATGCTGTAACCAATGTTAACGATATGATCGGCAACACGCTCCAGACCCGCTACTGTTGATGTATAGTAAGGACTGACTTCCGGCTGACAACTGCCTTCCGACAACCGCGTGTAATGCTTGGCAGTCAGTTGGCGTTTCATTTCGTCTACACGGTTCTCCAGTTCTGTTAATTTGGGCAAACGCTCTTTGCTCAAATTTTTAAAAGCATCATTTGCCATAGAAAGCATAAGTGTAACTTGTTGACGCATACTTTCGATTCCTTCCAAGGCAGAATCGGAGAATACGAGTTCCTTTTGTATCATTTCCTGCCCGATTTCGTGGAAATTTTCTGCGTGATCACCGATGCGTTCCAAGTCGTTCAGTACGTGAAAATATGTACCGACAGTCTGCTCGTCATTGGCTTCAACGCAAGCGGAAAGTTTGATCAGATACCGGGTCAATGCGCTGTTGGTAAAGTCAATGATCTCTTCGTTTTCACGAATCTTGTTGCTGTTCTCCAATGTGCGATTCTGGATAGAGGAAAATGAGAGCGCAATGTTATCCTCCACCAAAGTCAGCATATATTCTATTTCTTTCTTTGTCTGCATCATCGCCACTGACGGAACGCTTAACAGATGGTCATCCACAAATTTCAATGTACGCGCCGGGGTGTTTTCTACCTTGTCTTTAATCGCAAAGCAGGAGTAATTCACCAACTGGGCTGTAAAGGGGAGAAGCAGGCAGGTGGTTGTAACATTAAAAATTACATGAAAGACAGATACGCGCATTTGCAGGGACATCGCATCATTTCCTGGGAACATGGCAACAAGCAGACGGATGACCGGTTCCCGGAACAGCCATACGATAGCAGTAAACAAAATCGTGCCGATCACATTAAAAGTGAAGTGGATCAGCGCGACGCGTTTGGAGTTGGCGTTTGCGCCAACGGAGGCCAGCAGAGCGGTGACACAAGTGCCGATATTGGCGCCTAAAACAATGAACAGCGCAAGATCCAGCGGCAAAACGCCGGTTCCCACCATTGTAATCACAACGCCGGTGGCGGCAGAAGAACTTTGGATCAGAGCCGTAAAAACAACGCCCACAAGGATCAAAAGCAGCGGAAAATCGATAACACGGAAGATGTTCAGAAACATATTCTCCACAAGGGGATTTCCAAAAGCCTCTTCACTGCTCATAATATTCAGACCAACGAAGATCAGTCCCAAACCACTGCACAACAAACCTGCCAGTTTGACTTTTTCGGTTTTGAAAAAACCCATCATCACGCCGGCAAAAGCAAAAAGATACATCAGCATATTGAAGTAATCATTTTTCAGCGCGACCAAAACACCCGTAATAGTGGTGCCGATATTCGCGCCCATAATGATGGGTGTTGCCTGCATCAATGTCATAACGCCGGCATTTACCAAACCGATCACCATCACAGAAGTGGCAGAGGAACTCTGGATGATCGCGGTTACAGCGGCGCCGATCCCCACGCCGGAAAAACGGTTGTTGCTGATTTTACCAAGTAACTTTTTCATACCGGCGCCGGAACTTTTTTCCAAAGCGTCACTTAAAAAATTCATACCGACGATAAAAATGCCAACGCCGGCCAGAAGCCATATAAGGCTTTGGATCAGTTGCAGTACATCTGCGCTTGAGAGCATAAAATATCCTCCTGAATCAATATAATCCCATTTTTATAAGAGTATCAAAAATGCAGCAAAGATGGAGCAAAGAAAAACACCTCTGCCGGCGGCAGAGGTGTTATCAGTTAACCCATACGATATCCGACACCCAGTTCATTTACGATCAAACCGATCTCACCGGGACGGATTCCCAATTTCTTCCGAATATTTGCCATATTTACCTGTAGTTTCTTAATACTGCTTTCATCGGGCGATTCTCGCCAAACAGATTTAATAATGGCGGCATAAGTCATTACTTTCCCGCAGTTTTCAGATAAAAAAGTAATGATGTTATACTCCGTTTGTGTCAACTTGACTTCTGTTCCGTTTACATATACCTGCCGGGAGTCATAGTTGATCGTAAGCGCACTGTTATGAAAGCAGCCACCGGGCAGCCGACCTTCCTGGCTGCAATACCGGTTGTGACGCAGCGCGCTGCGTATTCTGGCAAGCAATTCGTCAGAACCAAAGGGCTTTGTGATGTAGTCATTGGCCCCCAGATCCAAAAGCGCAACTTTCTCTTGTTCTGCGGAGCGGGCAGAAAGGACGATAACGGCAGTAGTGTCATTTTGCCGGATTTCTTTCAGTAAATTGCTTCCGTCGCTGTCCGGGAGTCCCAGATCCAGTATTACGAGATCCGGAACAAAAGAGGCGTACAGCGTCTTTGCCATGGCACAACTTTGCGCCGAAATCACCTGGTAGTCGTTTGTCTCCAACAAAGCAGTGACGAAATTGATAATGTTGTTCTCATCCTCCACCAGAAGGATTTTATATTTGTTATTACTGTTCTTCATTATTATCCTCCGTGGCAAGGGAAAAACGGAAAATAGCGCCGCCGTTTTTTGCGTTTTCCGCAGTGATCGTTCCTCCGTGGGCTTTGATGATCGTGGCGCATACCGAAAGACCGATACCTGCATTTCTTTTTTGCGTGTCTGCGTTGTTATCCAAAAGATCGCCGTAACCGGTGAAAAGCGTTGGAAGTTTGTCTTTGGGGATTCCGCATCCGTCATCAGCGATCTCGAAAATTGCGGTCTTGTCCAGAACAAAGACCCGAAGCAGCAACCGGGTAAATCCCTTTGCGTGATGCACGGCGTTTTCCAAAATGTTAATAATCACTTGCTCAATGAGAATTGCATCCATGGGGATCACAACGATGTCTTCGGGAATCTCCAGTTCAACACTTTGCTCCGGGTACCGCTTTTTAAATTTCAGAATTACGGCATCGATCAGTTCTTCCAAAACGACAGGAGATTTCAAAAGTTTTAATTTTCCACTATCGATACGGGTAATGGAAAGTAAGTTTTCAACAATGCGGATCAACCATTGGGAATCTTCTTTGATCCCCTGGATCAACTGAATTTTTTGTGTATCGTTCAGTTTGTCATAACTGTCCAAAACAGAGGAACTTGCGCCGTAAATGGTGGTAAGCGGTGTGCGCAGATCGTGGGAGACCGCCCGGAGTAAATTTGCCCGCATACGCTCCTTTTCACCTTCGGACTTTATTGCCTGCCACTGCTTAAGCCGCGTAGTTAATGCGCCTGTGAGAATGGCTATGATCAACATGACTACGGCGGAAACAATGCTTGCCGGGGCAGAGAAATCCACATCAAAATAGGGGTAAGTGAACGCGTAGTTGATAGCGATCACAGCGATAAATGCGGAAAGAACGCCGTAAATATATCCGTGTGTGATCAGGGAAATGATAAAAACGCTAAAGACAAACAGCGTAGTAATGTGTTCCCAAGTGTGGAACACATTCTGGAGGATGATGCTGATTCCAAAGGTGAGCAAAAGCAGCAGCAGCATCACGACGGTGTCAAAAATATGTCTGCGAATCGTAGGCTTCATAGTATGCTCCTTGAATTTTGTATACATATTGTAACACAACTATTGTAAAGATGCAGTAAAATTCTTGCAAAGAATCAATTATAAAAACCGGTGATTCTGCGGTTTTTGTTATAAGCAAAGGAATATAACACGAAGTTAACAGAAAGAAAGCAACTTATAACAAAATTTTTCAATTTATAGCATTTGACAGTTGATTTTTCTACGGGTTGCCCGTATAATGATAGCGTGATATAGCAGGGGATTCGCCCTGCAACGCGAACATATTTGATAGTGGAGGAGTAACTGTATGATCATTACACAGAAAAAGCCCCTGGAAGAAGTTATGGCTTTGGTTGGCGATGCCAAGACCGTAGCGATCCTGGGTTGTGGCAGTTGCGCTACCGCTTGCCAGACCGGCGGCGAAGCGCAAATCGCGGAACTGACCGCAGAATTGGAAAAAGTCGGTAAGAAAGTAGTGGGTACTGCGGTTGCAGACTACTGCTGCATGAGCCTGGGCGTTAAGAGCAAGATGAAGCCCCTGGTAGCCGCCAATCCCGATTGCGTGATTTGTATGTCCTGCGGTGACGGTGTCCAGTGCGCTGCCAAGCACGCCGGTTCCATTCCCGTCTATCCGTCCAACGATACCATGTTCCTGGGCGAAGCCGCCCGTTTCGGTGTTTGGGAAGAGGCCTGCCGCTTCTGCGGTCAGTGCGTGCTTGGCTCCACCGGCGCTATCTGCCCCATTACCCAGTGCGCCAAGAGCCTGGTCAACGGCCCCTGCGGCGGTCAGAAGAACGGCCACTGCGAGGTCAATCCCGAGAACCCCTGCGCCTGGATCAAGATCTATGAGCGCCTGGAAGCAACCGGCCAGTTGGATAAACTGACCCAGACCAGAGAGGATAAGGGCTTCGAAAAAGTGGCTTATCCCAGAACCATTACATTAAGGGGGAAGAAATAATGAGTTTACTGAAAGACGCACTGGAAAACGGTAAATTTGGTATTACCGCCGAAATGGCGCCCCCCAAGGGTTGCGATTTCTCCGAGCAGATGGAAGCCGCTGAACTCCTTGCAGGCAAGGTCCACGGTGTCAATGTTACCGATATGCAGTCTGCAAGTCTGAAGGCCACCGGCTTAGGCTTGTGCATTAAACTGAAGCAGGCAGGCGTTGAGCCTATTCTGCAGATGACCGGCCGTGACCGTAACCGTATGGCGCTGATGGGTGACGCACTGGCTGCCGCCGCATTCGGCATCGATACGATGCTGGCTCTTACCGGCGACCACCCGGTGGTCGGTGACTGCAAGGATACCAAGCCCGTTTACGACCTGGACTCTGTGGGTATTCTGAAGATGCTCACCAAAATGGAGGAAACCGGTCGTGACTGCGGCGGTAACCCCCTGACAGGCAATGTGGTGGACAAGGAAACCGGTGAGATCACCGATAAGTCCGCAACACCCAAGTTCTACAAGGGCGCATCTGTTACCCCTGTATATGAGCCTCTGTTCCTGCAGATCAACAAACTTCGTCAGAAAGTCGACGCAGGCGCGATGTACATCCAGACCCAAGGTATTTTCGACCTGGATACTTTTAAGCGCTTTATGGAAGAAGTGGATAAGGCGGGTATCAAGACCCATATTATGGCAGGTATCATTCCTCTGAAGTCTGCCGGTATGGCAAAGTATATGAACGAGAATGTCCCCGGTATCGATGTGCCCCAGGATATGATCGACCGCCTGGCCGCTGCTGCCGCAGAGGGCAAGGAGAAGGGCATCAAGGGTCTGCCTATGAAGATGGGCATCGAGATGGCGGCTGAAATGATCGCCAAGATCAAGGACGAAAAACTGTGTGACGGTGTCCACATTATGGCCATCGGCGCAGAGAAGAACGTCCCCACCATTCTGGAAAAGGCCGGTCTTTCTATCTAAAAAATGCAAAATTGGGGCAAGTCATTTGCCCCAATTTATCTTTTTGTATTGGAGGCGCAGATATGTCCTTTGCGCAATGCCGGACAACGAATCATCCTGCGATCCCTGCTGTTGTTAAACTGGGAGAGAAAGAGACTCCGGTTTGGATCCAGTCAGCCTGGGAAGAAGGTGCGTTTGCTCTTTACATTCGCCGTAACGGTTGTGGTCATTGCTGCGCGGCTATGGCAGCAAACTTAAATGGTGTGAAAATCGATCCTTATGAAGAATACCTTCTCTGCCGTAAACTTTGGGGCGCACCGAATGACAGAATAGGACAAGATCATTTCCAAACGGTGGCAGGAATTGCAAAGATACTTACATATTTGGGCGTGCCTGCCCGGTGCTACGGCGTTGCTGAGGGAAAACAGCAGGCGGCAACCAAACATATGGTTTCTTGTCTTAATGAAGGAAAACAAATCATTTTTGTTTGCGATCCTTTCCGCAATCCCGGAGACCCTTTTTCTACCGACTACCACTATGTGATGGCTGTCGGTTTTGCAGAAAACGGCGAGATTCTCATTGCCAACAGTTCAGAAGAAACTGTAAAAGGCGGTGTCCAATATGTGACGTCAAAAATGATCGAGCAGTCACTTTATCAAGGGGGCACGGCATCAGAAGATATGACCTGGGGGCAAGTGGAAGTTCTGCATAAAGGTTGTACCTATGTAGTGGTAGGATGACTAATCATGCAAAACCTCCCATTCGCGACAGCGAATGGGAGGTTTTATTTTATACGTTAAACAGGAAGTTGACGATGTCGCCGTCTTTCATTACATATTCTTTGCCTTCACTGCGTACCAGACCTTTGCTCTTGGCGTTGGCCATGGTGCCGCATTCTTTCATATCCCCAAAGGCAATGACCTCAGCCCGGATAAAGCCACGCTCAAAGTCGGTATGGATCTTACCGGCTGCCTGGGGCGCTTTTGTGCCTTTCTTGATGGTCCAGGCGCGGCACTCATCGCTGCCTGCAGTGAGGAAAGAAATCAGACCTAAAAGCGCGTAAGAACTCTTGATGAGTTTGTCCAAACCGGATTCGTTAACACCCAGTTCTTCCATAAACATTGCCTTTTCTTCCGGGTCGTCCAGTTCTGCAATGTCTGCTTCCAACTTGGCGCAGATGGGGATGAGTTGGCTGCCCTCTTCGTCCGCAAGTGCTTTAACAGCCATAAAGTGCTTGTTGTTCTCCGGCTCATTGATCTCACTTTCTGCCAGATTGCCCACATAGATGGTCTTCTTCATAGTCAGCAAGTCAGATGTGCCGATCAGCGCCATATCATCTTCCGTACCGTCGAAAGTGCGGGCTAGTTTGCCCTGATTCAGGTGCGCCAGCAGTTCGGTGAACAGTTCTGCTTCCCGGGCAAATTTCTTGTCGCCGCCTTTCATAGCCTTTTGTGCCTTGTCGATGCGGCGCTCCACCATTTCAATGTCCGCCATAACCAGTTCCAGATTGATGATCTCAATATCACGCAAAGGATCGGTACTGCCTTCC
>CALBJG010000120.1 GCA_937892865.1 uncultured Clostridia bacterium | reverse complement strand
CGCCGCCAGCGTTCGTCCTGAGCCAGGATCAAACTCTCAAAAAATTGTATCTAAAGCGCTATAGCGCCTCAAATCAAGTTTTTGAATAATTTGCTTCTAGCAATATTACTCAAGAATTTCGTTGGCTGTTATTCGTTCGTCTTATACACGATAACTTAAACAATCCATTATAATTGTCCAAGGTGTTTTGTTCGTCTTTGCGTTATTCAATTTACAAGGTACAAGTCACTGCCGCTGTAGAGCGGAGCCTGATTAATTTATCATAAATACAAGTCTTTGTCAAGAACTTTTTTCAAGAAAGTTCAAATTTTTTCTTGTTTTTTCTTTCTCCTTCAAGTAAAGAAAAAGGAGGTCTCTTTCGAGACCTCCTTACAGTACTATTCCAAGTCATTCCGCGTCTTCCAGCAGACCGTAACCGCCGTCATTTCTGCGGTAAACAACTGCAAACGCGCCGTCATTATCCTCATCCCGGAATGCAAAGAAATTATGCTCCAGCAGGTTCATCTGCATTACCGCCTCTTCCCGTGTCATGGGTTTCATATAGAACTGCTTGACACGGACGATCTGCAGGTCCTCTTCCGGCTCTTCCTGGGCAAACGATGTTTCCTCCACACTGCGGGTAAAAGCATCCTGCCGCAAGCGGCGGGCAAGGCGGGTCTTGTTCTTACGGATCTGACCTTCAATGGTGCCGATAGCCGCATCAATGGACGCAAACATATCAGATGTGCTTTCGTGGGCGCGGAACCAGGTGCCTGCGCCGTGAACGGTCAGTTCCACATTATTGCGATTCTTCTCCACAGAGAATACCACAAGTGCTTCCGCATCCTCCTCAAAATACCGGGCCAGTTTCATTACTTTTTTCTCGGCATAGGCGTGGACATTCTGAGGTAACTTAACTTTTTTCTCACTGTACTGAAACTTCATATGCGGTCGCTCCTTTCATATCACCGGTCATCCGGTGTCACTAATATTATACCACGATACGGTTTCATCGACAAGGGGATCAGTCGTCTAAATCGTCCTCTTCATCCAAAAGATCTGTCATAATCAGGCTGTACAAACCTTCGGCTTTACTTTCAAACAATTTTCCCAAACGCACTGCCTGGCGCTGATCCGGCGCAAGGAGTTCCAATGTCATTAAATTACCCTTTTCATCGTCCAGGGACATTACCACGGAAAAGTCGCCGCTCTCCCGGGGAATTACCTGTGTTTTCACAAAACTATTGCGACGCAACTGGCGGTTAAACCGTGCAACGGCGTTTTCTGCCCGCTGTTTTACAGTAAAGGCAATTGAATCCTCTGTCAGTGCGCCGTCCTGCCTGCCCTTTTCTGTGATCTCATATTTATCGCCATCAACTGCCTGCAGATGACCGGAGGTCAGCATTTCGGGAATTGCGGTACATACATCAAAATAACTTAAACAATCATCCTGGTAGCACAGTTCGTAAATCTCCTGGCATGTCATAGGATAACCGGAACGAGCCGCTACAAACAGGATCAAAACCTTTACATCCATCATATCGTGGATAAAACCCAATCGTCTCATTTCATTCACCTCTTATTTTCATTATACAATACCCGCAGAAAAAATCAAGCACAACCCATTTCCCTTCCGCATATTGTGGCACATAGAAAGGGTGATTATATGGATAACCGCAGTTTTCTGTTATTGGGGCGTAGTGATGCCCTTACATATACCCATCAGGCGTTGCTCCGGTATGGTTGTAAAGTATGCGCAGCGCCCGGTCCCACTGTAAAAAATCTGATATTACCGGTCCCCGCCTTTGAAGCAAACGGCGCTTTGAAAGGCGGCAGCAAGTTGGAATTCCATTTGAACGCGTTGCCGCCGGATATAACCGTATACGGTGGCAATTTAAACACACCGTTATTGGATGGATATCGAAAGATCGATCTTTTACAAGATGAATCCTATTTGGCGCAAAATGCTTCCATCACTGCCCACTGCGCTGTAAAACAGATTCTGAACGCTGTGCCGGTCACATTGGATCGTTGTCCGGTCTTGATATTGGGCTGGGGCAGGATCGGCAAGTGTCTTGCCCAGTTACTGCGGCAAATGGGTGCCGATGTTGCCGTATATGCCCGAAAGCCTGCCGACAGAGCCATGCTGGCGGCACTGGGATATGATGTCATTGCCACATTATCTCAACCGGCACTGTTGCAACAGTACCGTATCATTTGCAACACCGCTCCCACTATGCTTCTGACCCGGGAACAACTCCGTTATTGCGATCCCAATTGTCTGAAACTGGATTTGGCTTCCGAAAAAGGGATCGAGGGGGACGATGTAATATGGGCCAGAGGTTTGCCCGGTAAAGATGCCCCGGAAAGTTCAGGATTACTGATTGCCGAAACCGTTTTGCGGCTGGCTCAGAGGAAGGAGTAATGTAATGAATATCGGATTTGCCATATGCGGATCGTTTTGTACGTTTGCATCTGTGTTTCCGGTAATGGAACAATTGGCAAAGCAGTACCGGGTGATCCCCATTTTTTCTCAAAACGCATATACCATTGACAGCCGTTTCGGAACAGCGCAATCCCACATTCAGCGGGCGACGGAAATCTGTGGTCAGCCGCCGATCCACACCATTGCGCAGGCAGAGCCTATTGGCCCGCAAAAGTTATTGGATGCGCTGGTGATCGCTCCTTGTACCGGCAACACACTATCCAAATTAGCCCACAGTGTCGCAGACACGCCGGTAACGATGGCAGCAAAAAGTCATCTGCGTAACGGGCGCCCGGTGTTAGTAGCTGTTTCTACCAACGATGCCCTAGCCGGCGCAGCAGAGAACATTGGAAAACTATTATCTAAAAAGCATTATTATTTCGTTCCCTTTGGGCAAGACGATCCCGTCAAAAAACCTGCCAGTATGGTGGCGGATTTCAAAAAAATCCCCCCGGCGCTGGAAGCAGCGCTAGAGGGACGGCAGATTCAACCATTATTAATATAAGGGGAGGCCGCCATGCGGCCTCTTTAAACCATCATTTCAATAGTAGCAAACATCTCTCGCAAAAAACAATGAACCTCTATACTATCGGCACGGGCAGCCGGTAGTTATGATTTTTATTCAGGGAAAATCGGCGTGTCCGGGTCAGTAATAATTTGATCTAAGCAATATTTACTTTGCGCCACAGGTTCACGGCGAATCCATTTGCCACGGGTAAAGTCCGGAATATCTACCGGCATACCTCCCTTTTGGATGGACATTTCGGACAAGGGGGCGATGGCCATCCAAGAGACAGTATCATAGGCATCAATGGGGGTATTGATTCCATTCTTTACGCTTTCTACGAAGGCACGGCATGCCAGCCAGTCCATTCCACCGTGACCGCCCTTGACCTCATATTTGGCATATTCTGCGTGGAGAGGATGGTCATATTTCTCGTAAGATTCCTCCCGGTTATTGATGTGATCCTCTTCTTCACCGGCAAAATAGACGGTGAAACGCTCCTCGGCGTACATACCCTTTGTGCCACGGACGGTGAAATCGCGACTATAGTATGCCCGGGGGAGAGTTGTGTCCAGAGTGAGCATAATGGTTTCACCATTGGCGCAGGTGATGCAGGTATTTACAATGTCGCCCTGCAAGTATTCCACATGGTTATACTCGCTGTCTGCAGGTAGGTGCTGTGCAGCGTATTCTTTTAAGCCGCGGCTTTTAGATGCTACAGATACCAATTTCATCATCCGATTACCACGATTGATACCCAGCACCTTGGCGATGGGTCCTAATTCATGGGTAGGATATTGTTCACAGTTTCTGTGGATGTACTCCTGAATACGATAATGGTTGCATTCTCCATCTTTAAATAGTTCCATATCAGGCAGGAAGTGGCAGTAGCCGCCCTTGCAATGGACGATCTCGCCAAACAGGCCCTGTTTTACCAGATTCAGTGTCATCATTTCGTCACGGCCATAGCAGCAGTTTTCCAACATCATCAGTGGTGCCTTGGTTGTTTCGTAAGCATCTATCAAGTCATAGCATTCCTGCAAACTGTAAGCACAGCCTACTTCCACCGCTGTATATTTGCCGGCAAGAAGAGAGGCTTTTGCAAGGCTCACGTGGGTATCCCAACTGGTCATAATGACCACGGCATCAATTTCCTCGTCCCTTAAAATATCTTCAACGTTAGTAGTGATAGCCGGCGCAGGCTTACCTTTTTCAGAGAAAAGTTCCAGTGCTTTTTCCAGTCTGTCGGCATTCCAGTCACACAAGGTTTTGACCTCTACATCACTCATTTCAGCAAAATTGAGTTTCAGCACGCCCATTCCCCGTCGGCCCAGACCTACATAGCCGATCTTGATTTTTTCTTTCATTGCGTTTCCTCCGTCTTACTTTCGGTAGAAAATAAAATTTTTTCTTCCTTCTTCATATATCTGACAAATGAGTTTTTGAATCTTCAGTGCTTCACGACCACTGATAGGTGGCTCTTTGTCCTTTTCCACGCAATCATAGAAATCAGCAATTTCCCGGATGTGTTGGAACCCCCAATAATCCTTACCACCTTCGTAAAACACATCCGGATCGATCTTGGTTTCTACGGACAGCACACGGCCATCGTTGAAGAAAATTTTGGCCCGGTCATAATCCATAACCACTTTGCCGTTTTCACACAGCAAGCGGATTTCAATGGGATCATCACAGCCGTAATTATTCATTGCCCAAAAACTAAGGGTTGCGCCGTTTTTATAACGGATGAAACCTTCACCGGTGTCGTCGACTTCCATAATGTTATGGCCACGGTTGGCAAGTTGGGCTTGCACACTTTCGACTTCATCGTTAATAAACCAGTTTGCCAGATCTAAAGAGTGGATAGCCTGGTCAATAATGACACCGCCGCCTTCTTTCTCCCAGGTGCCTTTCCAATCGGACAGGCTATAGTAGGAGTCGGGCTTGTTCCAAGTCAACACGACTCGCGCGGAGATCACCTTGCCCAATGCGCCGTTTTCCAAATTCTCCTTAACCAGCTTGGCAGAGTCGTTGTATCGGCACTGGAAAATAATTCCGTATTTTAATTTCTTTTCCTCTGCCAACGCTACATTGGCAAGGGCATCTTCCATTGTAATACTCATAGGCTTTTCACACAGAACGTGAATGCCTTGTTCTAATGCGTATCGAGAAATGATAGGATGCAGATAGTGGGGGACGCAGATGTGAACCACATCTAAAAGATCCTTGCGAATCATCTCTTTATAATCGTAATAGGCATTACAATGGTATTTTTCCGCGGCTCGGTCTGCCCGCTCTTTTTTTACATCGCAGACGCCTACGATTTGCGCATTGGGTAAATGATTTGCGCTGGTTGCGTGCATTGTAAAGATATTACCGCAACCAACAATACCAACTTTAAGCATTTTACTTTCTCCTTATTTCAAAATAAGGCCACCGGCTGCTTCGATTTCTTTTTTGATCAATTTCATAGAGGAGATGGCTTCCGCTACGGTGGCAACGGACAGATCATTTTGACCCAACAAGCCCTCCACAAAATATTTCAATTCGTTATAGTAGCCGCCCAGACTGGAGATGTTGCCGCCAATGTTGTTTTCTCCCTGGAATTCTTCTGCCAACTCAGGCTGTACAGCGCCGCCTTCGTTGGGGTAAACGGTCAGCGCACCGCCACTAAAGACGACGGTAGCCTTTTCAAACTTCACACGATAGTCTGCGGTGAAGGGGAAGTCGATAGGGTAGTTCCAGCCAGCTTCCACACTGACGCTGACCTGGGTGCCATAGCCAAAGAGTGCGTTGACCTGCTGGATCGCGCCCTCTTCATCCCGGTAGGCCTGAACCTTTACCGTGTCGGGTTCGCCCAAAATATAGCGGACAAAGTCTACATCGTGGATGTGCATATCTGTAGCGAGACCGCCACTCTTATCTGCCTGGTGCAGCCAGTTTTCCCATGCCCAAGTGGGAAGAGAACTAAGACGGCGGAATTGGGCGTGGAGCACCTTGCCATATACGCCGGAGTCCACAGTTTGCTTCAGCCAGGCGTACTCTGTCCAGTGACGAATAACCTGACCTACCTGTGCTTTTACGCCGGTCTCTTTTTCGGTAGCCAGCAGCAGCGCCATCTCGTCCTCTTTCAAACAAATAGGCTTTTCGATAAATACATGCTTGCCGGCCTTCATAGCGGCTACAGCGTGAGCGGTGTGCAGGTATGTGGGTAGGCAGATGTCTACCACATCCACATCAGCATTGGCAATCAAGTCCATACCGGTTTCAAAAATTGCCACGCCTTCGCCTGCCAGTTTTTTAGCAAATTCCGGACGCAGATCTGCTACTGCTACGACCTTTACGCCCAGGGAAGCCAAAGCCTGATAGCAGGCAGCATGCATACCACCCATAAAGCCACAGCCAATTAAACCAATTTTAATCATTAGATAGTTCCTCCTTTAGAATTTCTCATTCAGGATCCGCTCCATAGAAGCGGAGGTGTTGTAAATAATCTGATCGGATGCGTATTTATATTGCGGGATCATCTCGCCGGCTGCCCAGCCATCGTAACCGATGTCACGAAAGGCTTTCATCACCTCAGGCCAGTTCACATCGCCGGAGAGGAGATCTACAAAAGCATTCAGGGTGCCGGGGTTGCAACGATATTCCTTGAAATGTACTTTCTTGATCCGTTTGCCGAGAATTCGGATCCAGTGTTCCGGGTATCCGGAGTAAACCACATTACCTACATCAAAGTAAGCGCCTACATAATCGCTGCCAACAGCATCGATAAAGTTGCGCATTTCCAGAGGGGAAAGAAGGAACTTGTTCCACACATTCTCGAGACCGATCTCTACGCCGTATTCCTCAGCAATGGGCGCTAACTTCTTCACAGCCTCAAGGGCTCTTTCGTAAACCACATCGTAAGGCACCACAGGCCAATCGGGGACAAATTCTACACTGACGCTGCCGGGGATAATCAAAATTGTTTCGGCGCCCAGCATTTTTGCGCAGTAAAGTTGACGAGTGATCATATCGTGGGCTCTCTGCCGCTGCGCAGGATCATCTGAGGTCAAAGAATCTGTCCAGCACAGACCGCTGGAAATGCTGGGAATTGCAATGCCCAGTTCCTCGGCATAAGCCTTGATACTGAGCAGTTCTTCGTCGGTGGATGTCATAGAGATCTCACCGTCTGTACCCAGGGCTAATTCAATGCCCTCAAAACCGGCATCCTTGGCAAGTTTCATTGCTTCCCGGTTGGTTTTTCCCACGAAGGACCAGATGTTAATGGATTTTTTCACAAAAAACATTCCTTTCTGCTTTACAATATGGGGAATTGCCTGTATAATCCCATTATATCACTTGGTTTTGTCCCTTCTATATAAAATCTGCTATTATTTTTACAATATCTGCTCAGGAGTGCCTATGGAATTACATCCTATTTTTCTGGAAACGAACTTTGATGTTCAGGCAATCGTGAATATTTCCTACTACCGCTGTCCTCAGGATTACACTTTCCGCGGTGAGACCCACGACTGCTGGGAGTTTCTGTATGTGGACCGAGGCAGTGTTGTGGTCACTGCCGGCAATAATGTCTATTTTATGAAATCCGGGGAACTGGCCTTTCACCTGCCGGGAGAATTCCACAGTTTTCAGGCAGTGGGAGAGGCTGATATTATCGTTGTATCTTTTTACTGCTCCAGCCAGGCAATGCATCGGTTAGAAAAAAAGGTCCTTCTGCTTCACAGAAAAGAAAAAGAACAACTGAAACTGCTGGTGGATGAGGCGCAGCAGGTATATCAGCACTTTGAAAACGATCCGCCTTATATCCGTATGGTCAAAAGGGATACAGCCCCTTGGTATAGCGATCAGATGATCAAAACCTATTTGGAACAACTGTTTATTCTTATTTGCCGCCGGGATGACAATATCGGCTTTCCACAGCGGGCGGTTTCTCCCAAGCGGACAAACCAAGGACCATTGCTGGCCCAAAGAGCAACGGATTACCTGCGGGAGCATTATCAGGAACATATTACATTGGATAGTCTGGCATCTGCCTTGGGAGTCAGTGTTTCCCAGGTCAAACGGGTGTTTCAAGAGCATGTAGGCAGAAGCATGGTCAATTATCTAACAGATCTGCGTATCGGACAGGCAAAACGGATAATCCGTGATGGGAATCTGAACTTTACGCAAATAGCAGAAGCGGTGGGGTATGACAGCATTTATTATTTTTCTTCGCTGTTTAAAAAACGAACAGGCATGACCTTGACAGACTATACAAAATCGTTAAAGGACTAAAAAGTCCCGACATAACAGCAAAAAATACAGCAAACGGACCAAGTGCAGAACCCCAGATTAAAAATCTCCCCTGATGTCGGATAATTACATCAGGGGAGATAATTATGTATTTTCCCTTTTGCCGATTTCTTCTATTATGAACCGTCAGTAAGGGTTGTTATGAAAAATTGGATTTATCATCGTGGGTCAGTTCGCCACTGCCACTGATGGGAATGGTTTCCCCTAAGAATGTGGGTTCCGGCTGGAAGATACCCATAGCAAAATCTTTGACTCTGGCAAGGATCTCCCGGATATCCCGCATTGTCTGACCGCTGTATGTGCGATACTCTGCGGCAACACCATAGGCTTCCAAGCCCAGGGCATTGGCAATGTGGAGCGTCCGGTGCAGGTGATATGTTTGGGTAACAAAGATCACTTTCTTAGCTCCAAATATCTCTTTTGCCCGATATACCGTTTCATAAGTAGAGAACCCTGCATGGTCCATAAAAATATCTTCCGAAACAATATCCGCTTCAAAAGCATAGCGCTTCATTGCGTCCACTTCGTCGTAGCCCTTTGTGCCGTGGTCGCCGCTCATCAGCAGTTTTGGCGCTGCGCCCGCCTTATACAGTGTAACGCCCCGCTTTAGCCGGTCTTCCAGCATATGACTGGGTGTGCCATCAGATTTCACCTGGCAACCCAAAACCACAATACAGTCAACATCCTGCAAAGCAGCCGCTTCTTCCTCGGAAAGGATCTGTTTTTTGGTGCTGTTCACCACATAACCATTTATGCAAAGTACTGCAACAACGCCTAACACGCCCATTGCAAGCAGTACAATGGCTGCGATCAGAAACAGCCTTTTAAATTTCTTTACATTCAGTTTTGTCTTTTCCATTGCAGACTCCTTTCGGTGTTTTTATATATTGTAACACAATTCTCTATCTTTTCATAGAAAAAAGGAGTGGCGTAGCCACTCCTTTACAAAAAGTTTAAATTCCTGCCAGTTTTTTCAGTTCGTCAGCCAGATCGGTCTGCTCCCAAGGACGGTCGGATACACCGAAGTGACCTTTCAGCGCAGTTTTGCCGTAAATGGGTCTGCGCAGATCCAACTTGCGGATAATGCCGCCGGGAGTCAGATCACAGGTCTTGCGCAACAACGCTGTCATTTCTTCGTCAGCGATCTTGCCGGTGCCGTAACTGTCCACACGGACAGAGACCGGTTCTGCAACACCGATGGCGTAGGCCAGTTGCACCTGCACCTGCTCGGCAAGGCCGGCTGCCACCAGATTCTTCGCCATATAACGGGCCATATAAGCGCCGGAACGATCCACTTTTGTAGGATCTTTTCCGGAGAAAGCGCCGCCACCGTGGGAGAAATAGCCGCCGTAAGTGTCAACAATGATCTTACGGCCGGTAAGGCCGGTATCACCGTTCGGACCGCCGATGACAAAGTTACCGGTGGGATTGATGTGGATATTGGCAACCTCCGTGATATCAAAGCCATAGTCCTTCAGTACGGGGGCAATCACACCTTCCCGGATATAACGGCGCAACTCGTTCATTTCAAAATCTGCACTGTGCATAATGGATACCACAACGGTATCAATACCCAGCACCTTGCCATGCTCATCAAACTCCACACTTACTTGGGTTTTACCGTCGGGACGGAGCAGATCGTTGCTCTCCACACACTGGGTCAGGCGATTCGCCAACGCCCGGGACAGCGCTGCAGGCAGGGGCATCAATTCTTCGGTATGGGTACAAGCGCCGCCAAACATCATACCCTGGTCACCGGCGCCGCCCACCTCGTCATTGGTACCCATTGCAATATCTGCAGACTGGGTATGTACCTTACAGAGGATCTCCACGGAATCGGCATCAAAGCCGTCACCGGGGTGCGTATAACCGATGGTACGGATCACCTCTCTGGCAACTGCAGGATAGTCCACTACAGCCTTGGTAGTGATCTCTCCGCAGATCAAACAGAAATCAGTGGTGACCATCGTTTCGCAAGCAACCCGGGAACCGGGGTCCTGGGCCAGACAAGCATCCAGAATGGCATCGGAGATTGCGTCTGCTACCTTATCGGGATGACCGCAGGTAACACATTCAGAAGTAAATAATCTTTTTTCCATTACATCTATATCCTTTCTGTACAAATAAAAACCGCACACCGTCGGACCCGATGTGCGTATATCGAATCCTCATCTCTCGTTGCCGCCGGATTTGGCACCACGCTTTCGCAGGTTGCCGGGTTTCATTGGGCCGTTCCCTCCACCACTCTTGATAAGGCTTGTATGCAGTTCGTGTTTATTTTACTCATTTTTTATAAAAAGTCAACTGTTTTTTTCGATTTATGGCAGAATTATTCATAAATCCTTTGTAGACATTTCCTATAAAAACTGGTATCATAGTAACAATCTACCAAGGAGATGACCATTTTGCATAAACTACGAAGGAAATTTGAGCGTTTTTGCTACCAAAACCGCACCAAAGGCATCCCCAATTTGATGCTGTATATCACATTGGGCAGCGCGATCGTATACCTTTTGAGTATGTTCGACCAAAGTTATACCCTCTATCAGATCCTTTGCTTTGACCGGGCGCTGATCCTGCAGGGGCAAATATGGCGACTGTTTTCTTATATATTCTTATATGATGCCGGGCATATTTTAGTAACCGCGATCGTACTGTTCTGCTATTACACATTGGGCAGGGCGATGGAAAATGTATGGGGCACCCTGCGGTTTAACCTGTTTTATTTTACCGGTGTGATCCTTATGGATGTGTTTTGTCTGTTCTTCGGCGGACGGGCCGATATTTCTTATTTGAATATGAGTTTATTCCTGGGGTATGCCACTATGTACCCCGATGCCCGTTTCCTGCTACTGTATATCATTCCGGTAAAAGCCTGGATCTTTGCGTTGGTGGACCTGGCCCTGACAATTTTCAGTGTGGTACAACTGACTTCCGCCGGTCTGTTCCCTTACAGTTTGTTCCCCTTAGTTGCCATCGGAAATTATTTCCTTTTCTTCGGCAAAGATGTTTTGAACGTAATCCCGCTCTCCTGGCGGATCAAGTTTTCCCCAAAAGGAAGGCAAACATCGTCCCAGCAGACAAAGCCGCCGATCCAATTCCGGGTGACACAAACAGAGAAGCCAAAAGCCGTGTACACCCACCGCTGCGAGATTTGTGGCAGAACAGATGTAAGTCATCCGGATTTAGAATTCCGTTACTGTTCCCGGTGCGCAGGCTATCATTGTTACTGCGAAGATCACATTAACAACCACGCCCATATAGAATAAACAACGCCCTCCGCAAAGGGCAACACCCCGTATCGCAGCATCGGCTTTGAACGGCCCCTTTTCTGCTTAACTTCACAAAAAATTCCCGAAATGCGTCAGCATTCCGGGAATTTTGTTGTTTGTTGATCAAAAAAGTTTCCACGTCAAAACTGCTTAGCACCTGAAAAGAATGGGGTTTTGTGTCAGACAAGGAAAAAAGCACAGGAATCCTTTGTTGATTGCGAGCATTTTTGACACTGTTCTGGCGCAAAAGTACGTCCTTTCAGGCGATACTGCGCTACGGAGTGTTGCCCAACGGAGGGCGTATTTTTTATTGATCCATAGGAACGAAAGTCACATTTTTCAATTCCTCCACCGCTTGTGGGCGGTGGGTCACCAAAATTGCGCTCTTGTTTAAGCCCTTTAGATTGCGTAAAACCGTATCCTCTGTTTGCGCATCCAATGCAGAAGTACATTCATCCAGCAGGAAAATTTTCCGGTCCATCAAGATCGCCCGGGCGATTGCCAGGCGTTGCAACTGTCCTTTGGAAAGACCGGTATTATTTTCACCCAAGTGGGTCAGCACACCGGCAGCGGTATCCCAAATAAATCCGGCATCCGCCAGTTCCAACGCCTTTGTGTACGTCTCCTCTGTCACATCCGGTACTACCAACTGCAGGTTTTCCAGCACTGTTCCTGACAGCATCGCATAATCCTGCGGCACATAGGCAAATAAGTGCCGTGTCTGTTCAGAACAGTCAATCTCTCCTGCAGTCGTCTTTAGGTACACCCGTCCTTGTTGCGGGGTATACAATCCCAACATCAGTTTAAAAAGCGTTGTCTTTCCTTTTCCGGAAATGCCGGTCAGGCATGTCCATCCGGTGAGAGGGAAAGATGCGCTGAAATTTTCAACAACCGCGGTTTCCTCTCCGGAATAAGCAAAGGTAACATTCTCAAACACCACAGCAGTAACATTTAATTCTTCCTGCTCGCTGTTTTTGGGTTCGTCTGTCGGTATGTCCAACAAATTCATCAACCGTTCGCAGGCGACCTCTACCGCCGCAAGACGCGTCCACAGCCCGGAAACACCTAAAACAGGACCACGGAACAAAGCCAGCAATTCCATAACAGAAGCAAGATCGCCATATGTGATTGCGCCCGCAATCAATTTGATTGCGCCCCAAATCACGACCACACCGGTACTGGCATAGGAAACGATCGCAATTCCGCTGTTACTGACAGTAATCCAACACCGCCGAATAAATTTTTTGCGAAGACTCTCTTTTATCCGCTTATGCAAACGTTCCAGTGCCTGCGGTTGTACTTGTAAACTTTGCAAAAGTTCCAGTTGTTGCAGATTTTCCTGCATACCGGACATCACTTTTTCGTCTGCAGCGCGAACCTGACGTTGCTGACGCTTCATTGGGATCCGCAAAACAGCGCCTGTTACACCCATAAGTATCACAAGTCCCACCAACACCACAGCGATCGTCGGTTGAATGATCAGCACTGCAATAAAACTGCCAACCAAACGGGCAATTTGGCCAAGCAGAGCCGGAAGCGAATTCATTGCGCCATCACAAACAGTCGCCACATCCTCCATAGCCCGGCTGAGTAATTCGCCGCTGTGATAGGATTGCAGTTTACTATCTTTGCTATAAATGGCAGAATGCATCAGATCATAGCGTAATTTGGCAGCAAACTGATCGGTTTTGCTGCTGCACAACCAATTATTCAGCGTATAAACGACTATGATTGCACTTAAATTTAAAACCAACAGCGCACTCCAATAAAAAATATTCTCTCCGTTAATCGCCGAGTCAATTACATATTTCATCACTACCGCTACAGAAACCAGTAACAATGCGTTGATAATCGACAATCCACTGATCAGCAGAATGCTCCAGCGATATGGATAGAATATTTGCTTCATTCCACTAAATGTGCTGTTACCTTTTTTTGTCATTTTTATCCCTCATATCAAACATACCCCTGGGCAGTCGCCGCAGGGGTATGACAATGGTTAATTGTACTCTGCGTAATAATACTTCTTAGAATCGGGGTTGATTCCATTGAGCACAAAACCTAAAAGTTTTGCATCTGTCAATTTCAACTGGTTGATACCGCGAGCAACAGCCTCTTTCTCGGTCTTATCCTGGCGAACCAGGTACAAAACGCCATCCAGCAGGCTTGCAACAACACGCGCATCGGCAACTGCATTGACAGGGGGAGAATCTACCAGGATATAGTCATAATTGGCAGAGAGTTTATTCAGCATCTGCTTCATCCGGTCACTGCCCAACAATTCAGAGGGGTTGGGAGGAATATCGCCGGCAAAAAGAATATCCAGATTAGGATATACTTCCTTATGGATCGCTTCTTCTTCCGTTGCCAGATCTGCAAGCACATTGGAAAGGCCGGGAGTGCCTTTTTCCACCAGCAATCTGCCCATAGCAGGTCGGCGCATATCCGCATCGATCAGCAGGACTTTCTGACCGTTCTCTGCGAAGGAGATCGCCAGATTTAAAATGGTAATGGATTTACCCTCTCCCATAGCGCTGCTGGTAATACAGAATTTTTTACAGCCTTCCTGGCTCAGAAAAAAGCGAATATTGGTTCGCAGGGTCTTATAAGCTTCTTTCATAAAGAAGTTGCTGTTTTTATTCAAAATGTTGCGCCGCTGCGCCATATAACTGCTGATGGTTTCTTGTTTTGTTTTCTTTTCCATTTGCATTCTCATCACTTGCCGCCTTTCACTAATTTGTTTATCGGCGTCCGTTTTTTACCGTTTAGCGACTCATCTGTCAGTTCCGGAATCATTCCCAGCACCGGAATGGGGCAGATCTTCTGCAGATCCGCTTCACCCTTAACCCGCACATCCAACATATTTTGCAGGATCACAGCAATCGCCGCCAAAACAACACCGGCGAAGGCGCCAATGATCGTATTCAGGGCATAGTTGGGAGAACTTGTTTTTGTGGGAACCTTTGCGGGACTAAATACTTTCGCATTACTGCCTTCAATAATACCGGAAATGGCATCAGGGGCAATCTCCGCGATGGTATTGGCGATCAGTGCGGAAAGTTCAGGTTTCGGGCTGGACACTTCTACGCGGAACACTTCCGTGTCTTCCACCACTTCCGCCTTCACCATACCTTTTAACTGTTCGGGCGTGTAGTCCAAATTCGCCTTTTCGATCACCTGCTCCAGAACTGCATCGTCCTGAAGAATATGGATATAGGTATTTACCAACTGGATTGCAACGGCAAGGTCACCGGAAGCGATACCGCTGTTATTGCTGTTGACCGTTCTGTTGTTAACGTAAACAGAAATTTGGGCGGTATACATAGGTGTCACGAAGAGCGCAGTGTACATAAATACCAGAGCTGCTACCAAAACAGCGCATATTGCGATCAGCCAAAGTTTATTTTTCAATAATGAAAAAATTTCTTTTAAGTCAATTTCTACAGTTTCATTCATTTGTATAATCTCCTTCGCAAACGAAAACAGTTCTTACAGAACTGCATAGAACCTTCATTTTATCAATGGAAATTGTACCACAGTTCTTTCTGTCTGTCAACACGGATAACCTTACATTATTCGACATAATTCGAAAAACGAGGCGTTGCATTGCAACGCCTCGTTTCTTTGACCTACTTCTTTTTCTTCTTTGTAGCAACCAGAATAACAACCACAGAGGCAGCAACCAACACAGCCGCGCCACCGGCAATGAGATAAAGTGTCATATCATTATCCGCTTTCATTGGGCCTTTGCTCGGCGTCTTGTCTACACTGCCCGCTGCCGGAGTCAATGTAATGCCGTTGATCACCATATAGCAGCAAGAGGCATCACTGACCTTCTCCGCAGCCCGGAACACCAAAACGAACTCCTCTTCCGTTACATTGATCTGTCCAAGGGCGGTAGATTTGGGGAGATAGGTTTTGCCATCCTCGGACTTTCCGCTGAAATCCACAGTTGCGATCATAGTAGATTCGTTCAGTTCTCTGTCGATGAGAATGGAGTCTGTATACAAACTGTCTAAGTAATAAACTTCCGCAACCTTTGCGCCGTCTTCGCGGTACATAAAGTCCAGATTTACATCATAAAGACCGGGTTCCGGCGCTTTAAAGGAAAATGCATACCAATATCCGGCAGGATAGGATTTCTTACCATCGTATCTTGTGATAGCGCCTAAGCGCAAACCGCGCCATTTATAGGTATCTGTACTTCCGAATGCGGTTGCAGAGTTTGCCTGAACAGTTTCAGATTGCATAAAAGCAATGTTATCCGCAACATATTTCCAGTTCAATGTGCCGTCTTCATAGTAAGCATCCACTGCGTTTATTGTATGAACGCTGTGAGGGCTTTTACCACTAAAACGGTCACGGTCGATCCACACATACTGTTCTTCCAGAACAAAATCATATATGCCGGGTTTTGCTTTTTCAGGTCCGCGAGTTTCATCTGTGGCTTCTGTGGCAGAAACGCTCACTGCAAGTGACAGCGCCATTGCAAAGCACAAAACGATCGCTAACAGCCGCTTTCCGATCTTATTCATAATCATTTCCTCCTTGTAGGTCATTAACGGGAACATTTTAGCATATCTTTCCTTATATTTCTACCCCTAAATTTACATATACGAATTTCGGTTTGTCGAGCAGTTGCTCGAAAGGCACAATGCATAATGCACAATGCACAATTAAGGTATTTTGCTTCGCAAAATGATTTAAATAGTGGCTGCAGGCCACACATTTACTATGCACTATGCACTGTGAACTGTGCACTATTCTTGTTTTCGCCTGAGCGATAAACAAGAATTCATTGCGTTGTTGGCGCAGAAAATCCCCGGCAGGCGAACCTGCCGGGGATCAAATCTTACTTATTGTTCTGCGTTACCAGTATCAGGATCAGTTACGCTCAGTGAAACCGCCCTCAACCTTGCTAGCGCCCAGATCAAAGGTCTCGAGCATAACGCTCTCGGTCTGGAAGTTCAGAACTTCAATTTCGGGCTTAATGTAATTCTTCATTCTTGAATCCTCCTTAGCCAATATCGTATACCAGAGAACCGGTGTACAGAGAGGCCTGGCCGTTGACATTCAGAACGGGCTTCACAGTCAGATCATTGGTCAGACCGTCAATGCCGGTGATATCAACATACAGCCAGATGTTTGCGTTGTTCTTAGCGGCAGCAGCCCACTCAGCAGCGAATGCCTCAGCGCCGTTGCCGTTGTCGAAGGTAACATCCAGGCCTTCTGCAGCGCCCCAATCTAACTCAACACCGATGGTCAGACCGGAGTTGCCGGAAGCGATCAGGTCGTAAGCAGCAGCATCGTCCAGGCTCAGTTTAAACCAGAAACGGGTTGCTTCGCCTTTTTCTTCGTAGTCATTAGCGTCAACAGTCAGATCGTAGTCAGCCATGGTGTAAGCGCCGTTGTCCAACAGCGGCAGTTTGCCGTTGTTGTCGCCGTACAGTTCGATGTTATTGGTTGCCAGCTTGCCGCCGCCAACGGAGTCAGTGATGTACTCCAGAGCATTGGTAGTGGTAGCATTGGAAACAGTCCAGGTGTGGCCAGCCAGGTCCAGGGAAACGCCTGCGGGCAGGTCGATGTTACCCAGGAAGTCAACAGCCAGTTTCACGGTGTCGCCGGACTGTGCAGCAGCGGCTGCAGCAGTAACGGTAGCATAGGGAGTGGTGCCGATGTAAGCCTTGGGAACGAAAGTGGGAGCCTCTTCCTGTGCCTCGATTACGAAGCCAATCATGTAGAAGTTTGCGGTGTAGTGGCGGTCATTTGCAGTATCAGCAGAGTTGGTAGGCCAGCCATACTTTTCGCCATCAGCCTTGTGAACAAGGATGTACTCCTTATCTGCTGCGAATGTAAACTCACCAACAGCAGTTTGGGTTGCGCCGGTAGCAGAGTTGGCGGAGTGTTTGGGTGTATGGGCGCCAACAAAGTTTTCTTCCGTTACAACAGACAGAGGATCCATACCCTCAGTATACTCTGCGATATAGACATCGGACCATGCGGTAGTCTTGCCGGCTGCGGGTACATTGGTCTTGAAAGAAATATTATAGGTGCCTGTACCGGGGGAACGAAGCTTATATGCCTCATAAGCGTGGGTATCATTATCTGTACCAGTAACATTTGCGAGGACAGTCTGGTTGTAGATGTAGCCCTTCTGCAACTCAACACCGGTACCCTGAGTATCCTTGGAGTTTGTACCGATCCAACTCCAGTCAATGGTGCCAGCATCGTACAGAGCCTCAACAGTTGCAACGCCATCAGTGTTAACGGTGAAGTCAGTATTCTGCAGAGTTACAGTGGACTTAACTGCGCCTGCGATGGAGTAGTTACGCTCGATAACTTCTGCAGCGATCTCCTGCTCAGCAACGGGAGTGAAGGTGATGTTCTGCAGGTAAGCGTACTTACCGGCAGGCTCAGCCAAAACCATCAGGTACTCTTTTTCCAAACCGATAGTGACTTCACCCAGATCAGCAACATTGCCGGGCACCGGGGTAGATCCGGCTGCGATCCAGGAAGAGAACTTGCCCAGATATTCCTCTGCAGCATCGCCTTCGGCAACCAAAGCCTCGATATCAGCATGCCAACCGGCGGGGTTAGCAGCGACCTTTGCCTTCATCTCTGCGGTGTAGGGCAGCAGGAAGACCTTGGTGCCATTGCTGGCTGCACCATACTTGGTGTACTCCACAGAAACAGTGTAGTTGCCGGCATCGGGAGCGCGAAGGACCACAGCGTTCCAACCGGTGCCGCTGGTGTTGTAGGTAGAGGATGCAGCGCCTATCTTCAGACCGGTCCAGTCGATAGTAGAAGCGGTATTGTTGTACTTATAAGAGCCAAACTGGTTGGTGTTCTTAAAGTGGGACTTGTAGGTGCCGGCATCAGCGATCTTGCCGATACTCTCTGCCAAAGACTCATCAGCCTCAGCGTCAGCCGCAGTGATCACGCTGTGGGGGAAACTAAAGTTGATGGTACCGTCTGCATAGTAAGCAGAGAATGCCTGCAGCCACATAGCGTGACCGTTATCGGTCTGCGCATGGGCGAAGTTGGTGCCTGCGAAGGTATAAGCATCCTTATCCTCGAAAGGCTTCCAGGTGAGATTTGCGTTGGTATCGATCTCAAAGTCAATGACATAGGGATCGGCGGCCTCAGCAGAAACAACTGCAGGGACCATTGCTGCCAACATACATACCATCAGCATGAATGCCAGCACGCGTTTTGCGAGTTTGTTCATAGTGTTTTCCTCCCTAAAAATCTTTGAATATCAGCGCGTTTTTTAGCGCAAATATACAAGTTGTCTTGCCTACATTTACAATAAGGCGAAAATATAGGTACTATGATTATAACGAATGCGTCCGAAATCTGCAAGTGGCAAAATAAAGATTCAATATAACAAAATAAAGGTTAAGATGATTTTATACGAATCTGCTTTACATAACGCATTAGAAAACGGGTTGTTAAATCAAAGTAAGTGTTTTTTGCCTGCTCAAATTCTTGTTTATCGCTCAGGCGAAAACAAGAATAGTGCACAGTTCACAGTGCATAGTGCATAGTAAATGTGTGGCCTGCAGCCACTATTTAAATCATTTTGCGAAGCAAAATACCTTAATTGTGCATTGTGCATTATGCATTGTGCCTTTCGAGCAACAGCTCGACAAACCGAAATTTAATTGGTCGTAAGAAATCCCCAGCAGTGGGAATACTGAATACTGAATACTGAATACTGCCGGGGATGTTTATAGGATTACAGACGCATTTCGGTTTTTTGTGCAGTTAATCAGAAAAGGGATCGATCAAAACCATTTTATCACTATGGCGTACCGCCCTTGTTGCGGCATTTTATTTTACTCTACATCCACAACCGTTTCGCTGTCACCGGTTTTGTAAGTATAAACGGTGAAACCGTCATAGTACAGTTCTCCGTCTTCTGCGCCACCGTCGGGGTTCAGGCAACTGGGCGCATAGTCACTGTCATCGGGCTGACCGATCAGTTCATAAAGGTCGTCCACAGACTTATCCACGCAGGACAGCGCCAAAGTTTTCTTCTCCTCGGCGGTCAGTTCCTTTTTGGTTTCGGTTGCCTGGGTAGTGTTGTCGTCGCCACTGGGTTTTGCGCCGCAGGCGCACAAACTTAACATCATAATCAATGCCAGTAACAGTGCAATATATTTTTTCATTCTTGTTCTCCTTTTGATTATTTATTCTGTAAAAATGCATAGCCGCGCAGAATACCGCCGTTTTCGAAAATCAGCCGCTGGGGTCGGGCGGATTCCGGCACATAAGCAACAAATCCCCCATCTTCCATGCAGAAAGCCTCATAGAATATACCGTCACACTCTATGTAGATCCCGGATTCTTCGTCTGCTACGGCAGGCAGTGTTCCGGTGATCTTCACCGTGCCCGCCGGGGCTTTCCCGGATTCCTCTTTAAAAGTTGCAGAGCCTGCGCTGTTTTTGGGAGCCGATATTTCCCGTACCGGGGAAGCCATCACCGGAGCATATTTGATTAGATAATGGATGTTCCGCTCCACCAGTTCCACCAATATTCGGTCAGCAGGTTTCGTCAGATCGTAACTGACCGCCCGGGAAAAGGTAGCCTCTGCGGCGCTGTCTGCCAAATAGGGATACAGCAGATTGCCAAAGGAATCCCGATAGACAAGCAAGTTGCCGCTCCCCTGCCCCTGGGTCTTGATCGTCAAAGAATCCGGTTTCTTACCACCGCCGGTAAAATCAAAGGCAAGTTCTCCGCCGTAGACCGGGTCGGTCTCCGGATCATCAAAGGCAGGATACAACATTTCATAAATATCGCCGGTGTGGGGTTTCGTTTGGGAGAAATCACCGGCGTAATAATTACTTTCAACATTAAACGCGCCATTGATCACATCTGCGCCCAACGCTGCGCCTTTGGAATTCCAGTGGGAATCGTGGGCAAAGTAAAGTATTTCGCTCTCCGCCCGGAACGCCGCAAACAAATCGGCAACTTTTACATCGGTTTCTGCCAACAGTTTATTAAGACGGGTTGCGTTAGTCGCAACCCCATTCGAAACATAAGGCATCTTTTGGGGATACAAAGAGTTTTTGTTAGGGGCGATGGTGAACACGAAATCGATCCCCTGATTCTGGCAATACTCTGCCATCAGTTGCAAATTCTTTGCCGCGCTGAAAAGTTCCCGGTCACTTAACATTTCCGTACCGGTATAGTCCGGCAAAGTAGGTGTGTAGTACAGCCAACCGTCTTTGCCGACGATCACATCCTCCGCGCCGGAGGTATTCAGCAAATTGGCATTCAGCCAGTTGCCGCCGGAGATCAGTTCCGGACGCAGGAAAAAGCCGTCGTTGACCCAGTCTGCCAGTTGAGAAAGATAGTCCTTGTTCAGTGACCCTTCCGCCCACAGAGCGGGTTTTTGCGCCGGCTGTTCGTTGGCGGCGGCTTTGGACGGACCAAAGATCGCCATGCCAACTGTCAATGTCAGCCCGGCAACAAAGAACAGCCCCACAAATATTCCTTTAAGAATTTTGTCTTTCATAGTCATACCACTTCATTAAAATTGGGCGTAGATAAACGGCGCAAATCCGCCGGACGCCAACGCCATCACGCACAGCGCAAGCAAGATAATCGTTGCGGGGTAAGAAACTGCATCCAGCACTTTATATACCTTTTCCCGCCGGGATAAAATCTGTTTCCAGGGCAGACACAGCAAAACCGCCAACAAAACGACCAGCAAAAACTTGCCGGTGAGAATGGTGTAAACGGTCACCGTTCCCGCCTGGGTAAAGGTAAATCCTGCAAACATAGACCTGATCACAGAAAGGCCCTGGGTCACAGAATCTGCCCGGAACATAACAAACCCAAGACAAACCACCAGCAGTGTATAAATACGCCCCAGCAGTTTTGTCTTTTCCAGTTTTTTTGCAGGAATGATGCCGACACTCTCCAATACCGACAGCAGACCGTGCCACAATCCCCACAGCAGGAATGTAAAGTTTGCCCCGTGCCAAAGGCCGCAAAGCACAAACACGATCAGTTTATTCACGCCTGCGCGGAATTTGCCCTTGCGGTTACCACCCAAAGGAATATACAGGTAGTCCTTAAACCAGGAAGATAGGCTGATATGCCAACGGCGCCAAAAATCGCCCAAAGAGAGCGCAGTGTAAGGGTGCAGGAAGTTTTCTTTGGTTGTAAAACCGAAGATCTGTCCCAAGCCGATGGCCATATCGCTGTAGCCGGAAAAATCGAAATAGATCTGCAGGCTGTAGCCCACAGCGCCGATCCAGGCAAGGCGGATATCTGTCGCTTCCAGCGCAAACACTTTATCCACAGCCACCGCCAACGTGCCGGCAATGATCAGTTTTTTGCTCAAGCCCAATACAAACCGGCGCAATCCCTCTGCTACATCAGAAAATGTCAGTTTCCGACTTTGCAGTTGTCCGCCAAAGTCAGAAAACCGGGCAATGGGTCCCGCCGCGATTTGGGGGAAGAAAGAAATATACAACAGAAAATCCGGTAAATTCCGGGTGCGTTGGGTATTATCCCGATAAATATCGATTAGGTAGGAGATCGCCTTGAATGTAAAAAAGGAAATCCCCAAAGGCGCGATCAGCCCTAAATCCAACTGTGCAAATCCCAGCAAGTCGCGCAAAAGAAAATCCGAATATTTATAAATACACAAGAATGCGATATTCGCCGTAACACCCAGGATCATTACCCATTTTTTATGGGCAAACAGGCCAAAAACATAGTTGATCACACCGGCAATTGCCAAAAGAAGCAACCCGGAAAGACTTCCGAAAGCATAGAATACAAACCCTGCGATCAGCAGCAGCGTATTCTTGCCCCGAACGCCGGGGATCAGCCAGTATAGACCTAACAGCACCGGCAGGAAACCGCCGACGAATATAACGCTGTCCATATTCATTTCAGTGGTCTCCTTTCAAAGGTTTACTTGAAGAAACGGATTGCCACGCCAGTGTGCGCACTGGCTCGCAATGACAATCTTCGGATGATTCTGATAGTAAGAGTTTACCAGCGGTAATTCCACCAGCCGATCTTGTCCATCGGCATCATAAACATATCCTTGGTGCGGTCATCCCGCTCATAGTAATAGACATATTCCCATTCCGGGTCAAAGAGGTAATCCTCTCCGTCTATTTCGATAAACACCCAGCCGTGGGGCTGTTCATCTTTCAGGCAAGTGCCGCTGATCGCCCGGGCTTCATAGCCCAAGCCCCTCGCCAATGCCCAGAAAGCGGCGGCAAAGTTGTAGCAGTTGCCCTTGGTTGTCTCAAACATTTTCTTGGCATCATCTACTTCCCAGCCGGTCTGCCCTTTGGTATAGGCCTCCCGGCGGCGGTAAGTGAAACTGTCGCGGCAATGCTCATAAGCGCTGCGGAGCCACTGAAGCCGCTCTCCATCCGGATCCTCTGCAACGATCTTTGCCAGGATCTCTGCTACTTTTACATCTAATTCCGGATCGCCGCTGGTGTAGCGGCCGTCTTTACCGAACTGCAGTTTTCCCACAGAATCTTCCCGGAGGAAATAACCGTTTTCCTGCACATAGTACAGATAGCCTTCGATATTGACAAACCCCGGCGCGTAAGTCGTAGGCAGATCCAGTTGCAGCCATGTGCCGCCACTCTCCGCAGGTGTGTGGGGAACAGATGCTTCCAGCAAAGCGATAGCATCTGCCCGTTCCAAATTCACATCGGCGGGCAATACGCTCTCGTCAGAAAGGGTCAAAAGTTCTGCGTTGTTTCTTTCCAACAGCGTTTGCATTCCCACAGCAAACTCCCCGCGGGTAACCGTGTTTTTCTCACTGCTGAAAACAGATCGCACTTTTTCTTCCGGGAAGAAACCGGAAAGGTTCTTGATCAGTTGTTTGCCGGTCAGAAAAGCATCGCCGGTGGACATTCCGGGGAAATATTTCTCTGCGCTCTCTGCTGCCAATGCCTGCAACGCCGTTTTTAACTGCTGGGCTGTCAGCCCAGCGTCAGGATTGAGAAAACCATTTTCATCTGTAAATAAGTAAGGGGCGTGATTGGTCAGCGCCGGATACGCAACCGCATTGTACTGCATATCCCGTGTCACCGGAATTTTCAGAGGGTCTACCGTATTGCCATCCTTATCCTGCCAGGAAGTGATCTGCAGCCCTTCGGGCGCAGGCATCACCTGCGTAGGATATTCGCCCAGCTCCACCTCATACTCTGCGTGGATATATCCCAAAGCGGTATAACGAACGGTATATGTAACTGCCGGCTCTGTAGTAGGCTCTGTGGTGACAGCGGGTTCTTTCTCTATACAGCCGCCCAGCAAAAGTGTCAACACAAGCAACAGCAAGCCAAAGACTCTTTTTGTTCCCAGCATAAGCGTGATCCATCTCTTTCCATAATAGTCCAGGTTATATTTTATGTCAAAACCCGTAAGATTGCAAGTATAAAGTACTTTTTCCCTGGAATTGACAAACGGCCCTCCAAAATTGGAGAGCCGTGTTGTTTTATTCTGTCCGCAAGGCGACCACAGGGTCTTTCTTTGCCGCGCTTCTGGAGGGAATGATACCGGAGAACACCGTCAAGAGCATACTGATGGCTACCAAGATCACCGCCACCTGCCAGGGCAGGTATGCTGCCAAACCGGGCAGGCCGGTAAGGTGCTGGATAATGGCGTTTAAGGGGAAACACAGCAGCCAGGTTACGATCACGCCCAAAGCGCCGGAGGTAAAGCCGATGATAACGGTCTCTGCATTAAACATACTGGACACATTCCGTTTGGATGCGCCGATGGCCCGCAGGATTCCGATTTCTTTCGTCCGCTCCTGCACAGAGATCAGTGTGATCACACCGATCATAATGGAAGACACCACCAGAGAGATGGCCACAAAGGAGATCAGCACATAGGTGATGGCATTGATGATGGAGGTGATGGAACTCATCATAAGACCCACATAGTCCGTATACTCGATCTGCTCCAGTTCATCCCGGTCTGCGTTGTACTCTGCGATCACTTCCTCGATCACATCCTTGCTTTCGAAAGAAGATGCGTAGAGGTTGATGGATGCCGGATCGTTCAGATCCACATAGCCCAATTTGATCAGATTATCTTCATAAGTGGTTTCGGAGAATACCAGCACCGCCTCATAGTAAGCGGCCTTTTGTTCCTGGGTATAGGTGGGCAGTTCCGCTGCCAACTGCATTGCCAACGCCTGATTGCCCAACGGGAGCAACTGTTTTTGTACGCCGGCGGCATACTGCATGGTATACTGCTGCACCAGGATCTGGGAGTACATTTTGTTCAGATCTTCCTGGGGCATATTCTCAATATAGTCTTCCAGTTCCTTGCTGCCAGCAGAAGTCTGCTGCTGCATTGCCTGGATCAGTGTTTCCTTGATCTGCTCTACCGTCTTGTCTGCAAGATTCTGCTGAACAAAGGCATCTACCTCTTCCTGGGCAGGAATGCTCTTAATGGAAATGTAGGCTTTTGCCTTGCCTGCTTCGTCCAAAGTTTCCAGGTAGTTATCAAATTCCAAAGCCTTTTGGGCATCGTTCAGAACACCCTTGTTTTCCTTGAAAGGCAAACCGGTGAAAATATCTGTTTTGTCATCCGCCAACTGGGCATTGACCGCGGGAGAATCCTTGGCATTTTCAACAATATAGGCAGTCAGATCGGATGTATAACCGATGGCGCCGCCCAGCATACCGGAGGTTGCCTCCTCATTGGGACGCAAAATGCCCACCACTTTCAGTGTCAGACCATTGTCATACAGATACTTTAAGCCGGTCTCATTTTCCCGCAGATCGGTATAATTGCCGGTGATCTCATCTTTCACATAGCAATCCGCGCCCAGGATCACCCGGAATTCCATACCCAGAATCTCTTCGTAAGACCAATGTCTTTGATCCAGTTCCACAGTGGTTTTATCCATTGCAGCCTGGGCCAAGGCATCGATATCCTCCCGGGAGGTAAGACCCAGGGCATAGAGAGTCATATCGTCGATCTCATTATTCTCATCCATTACCAGCACGATCTCATCCCGGCGTGTAGGCCAGCGGCTGTCACCCACAAGATCATACTGTTTTTTCAGCAACGGATTGATCAGTTCTCCATCCTTGCCGGGAAGGATCTCCTGCCACAAAACGGCGGCAGATCCCATCGGGGACATAGACATCATAGCATCCTGGCTCATTCCGTACTGTTCACCCATATTGAGCATACTGGAAAGATCCATTCCGAAGTACTCCACCAGCAGATCCTTCAGCAGTTCCTGGGTATCGGATCGGATGATCGTACCGTCCACACTTTCCGTATAAACGATCAAGTCTGCGTCATAGGTGTATTGGACGCCGGTGATGGATTGATATAATTCGCTTTCCTGGTCTGCGCACTGGGTCTCCAGGAAAGTCTTGAAACTCTTCAGATCGTTATCGGTACTCTCCATTGCATTGAGGGAGTTGATCAGATCGTAGAACATAGACTTTTGGTAGACCGCGTCATTCCCATGCTCTTCTTTGGATGCCGCAGTATCCATAAACGCTGTCAGCAGAGAGCCCATATCCATGTGCTGCGCCTGCAAAGTCAGCGGGTAAGAAGACAAGGTATCTTCCTGCACCGAATTGATATAGGTGGTCATACCCTGGGAAACGGCAAAGATCAGTGCGATGCCGATAATGCCGATAGAGCCTGCAAAACTGGTAAGCATCGTACGGCCTTTTTTGCTGATGAGGTTTTTCAGAGAAAGGCTGAACGCAGTAGTAAAACGCATCGCGGGTTTCTTCTCCCGCTTTTTCTTGGATTTGACCGGTTCCCGGGGTTTAAGTGTCTGCTGTTCTTCCTCTGTCAAAGGCGCAGAGTCATCGGTGATAATACCGTCCAGCATCCGGATGATCCGGGTGGAGTAGGTTTCTGCCAAATCCGGATTGTGGGTGACCATAATGACCAACCGGTCCTTTGCCACCTCTTTGAGGATCTCCATTACCTGCACACTGGTTTCCGTGTCCAATGCGCCGGTAGGCTCATCTGCCAGAATAATATCCGGATTATTGACCAGCGCCCGGGCAATGGCCACACGCTGCATCTGACCGCCGGACAACTGACTGGGCTTTTTATACAGTTGGTCACCCAAGCCTACGGATTCCAGCGCCTCTTTTGCCCGCTTTTTCCGCTCAGACCGGGATACGCCGGAAAGGGTCAACGCCAGTTCCACATTCTGCAGGACACTTTGGTGGGGTATCAGATTATAACTTTGGAACACAAAGCCGATAGAATGGTTGCGGTAAGCATCCCAATCCCGGTCTTTATAGTTTTTGGTGGAAACACCGTTGATCACCAGATCGCCCTCGGTATACTGATCAAGGCCACCGATAATATTGAGCATTGTGGTCTTACCGCAACCGGAAGGGCCTAAAACAGAAACGAACTCACTTTTCCGGAACTGCAGGTCGATCCCTTTCAGCGCGTGGACCGTACCACTGCCTGCCGGATAGTCTTTTTTTATGTTCTTAAGTTGTAACATACCGCATTACCCCTTTGGGAATATTTTTCCATTTTGATCATTATAACCATTTTCAGGAAATAAATTGTGAATCCTTTGTAAAATCAGAGGTTTTTCTTACTTTTTTCTGATTGTCGATAATTGTCGAAAAATCGCACCGGACAAAGTATTGCAACAGATGCATATTTTTGATATAATAGGAAAAACCTTTCCGGATGGGAGTGTCTGACTTGCGAACCTTAACGCTTGCTTTGCCCGATGATATCCTGTGTCATACCCTTGAACGGGAAATGCAAAAAGAATACGCCATTGCCATATGTCACAACGGCGAAGATGCATTGGCGCAATTGCAGGCGCAACAGCCGGATGTTTTGGTATTGGATCTTGGCTTAACACTGCTGGACGGTTTGCAGGTGCTGCGGATGCTGGGTGATCGCCGGCCGGAGATCATTTTAGCCCTCACCACATCCCCCTCTGCACGAACTTATCAAATGGCGATGGATCTGGGTGTTGATGCCCTTCTTTCCAAGCCCTGCCGTCCATTGGCAATTATGCAAAATATCGCTCATTTGCTGGATTTGCAACAGCGGGGAAGCTATGCTGCAGATCCCCAATCCCGGATAACGCAGCATTTGAATGCGCTGATATCGGCGCGGCACCGGGACGGTTTTCAGCATTTACGGGTGGGCCTGCCCATATTCTGTAACGATCCGACCATCGGTGTCAACAAAGTGCTCTACCCCGCCATCGCCGAACTTTGCGGCAACAAAGACGGCAAACAGGTGGAACATTCCATCCGGGAGTTGGTCCATCACAGTTGGGACAAGCGGAATGTTGCCATTTGGAAACGGTACTTTCCCCATCACACAAAGTGTCCCAGTAACAAAGAATTTTTCTCAAATCTTGCCCGTGTACTGGAAGAAGAGGAATACCTGTAATCAGGTATTCCTTTTTTATGTTACAATTTCTTCACAAAAAATGTTGTCTTTTCTTGTAAACTGGTGTTATAATTTGAGGGTATTTCCAAACTATAAAGAGAAAAGAGTGAACATATGGCAAGAAAGTTTGGTGACCGTAAAGACGGTGTAAAACTGAAAAATATTCACGCGATGCACTTTGTAATGCCGCTGATGTACCCCAATCGGTGCGATAATGAAGCCTTTATCAGCGAACGGATCGATCTCAGTAACATCAATGCATACCTGGAAAAGAAAAATGCCGGAAATCCGGAATATGCCTATAATCTGTTTCAGGTGATCGTCACAGCTGTTTTGAAGACCATCACCCTGCGACCGAAGATGAATCGCTTTATCGCCAATAAAACGATGTATCAGAGAAATGAAGTATCTGCCGCGTTTACGGTGAAAAAGATCTTTTCGGACAACGGCGCAGAAGCTCTGGCGCAAGTACGCACCACCGGCGCAGAAACCATCGACGATATTCACGATGAGATTTTCCGCCAGTTGCAACTGTGCCGCAGTGATAAAGTGGACGCAGGCACAGAGAGTTTGAATGCTGTTGCCAGTATCCCCGGTTTTCTTGCCCAGATGGTAGGCGCTGCCGCCCGTTTCCTGGACCGTCATGGCTGGATGCCCCAATCCGTGATCGAAGGTGACCCCTACTATTGCTCTGTCGTGCTGACCAATTTAGGCTCGATCAAACTCCACGCCGGTTACCATCATCTGACCAACTGGGGTACGACCTCGGTGTTCTGCGCCATCGGTGAGGCGAAAAAGCGGCCTTTCTTTGACGATGACGGCAATGTGACGATGCGCGACAGCCTTGACATTGGTTTGACTATCGATGAACGGCTTGCCGATGGCTACTATTACTCCCGCACAGTCCAACTTTTGAAAAAATTGCTGGATGAGCCGGAACTTTTGGAAAAACCCTTAAACGAAGAGGTAGAATACTGATATGATTACCGCAAAAACCCCCTGGAAAGATTATTTAGGCGATGTGCCTATGCACCTTGACTATTTTGATGGCTCTATGTTTGAGGCAGTAGAGAACATCGCAAAGCAATATCCCAATTATATTGCCTTTGACTTTATGGGCAGATCCACCACTTACAAGGAACTGATCCGGCAGATCGAAACCTGCGCAAGATCGCTAAAGACTCTGGGCATCCGTCCCGGGGATAAGGTGACCATTGCTATGCCCAACTGCCCCCAGGCGATCTACCTTTTCTACGCTGTGAATTTAGTTGGCGGCATTGCCAATATGATCCATCCCCTTTCTGCGGAGAAAGAGATCGAATTTTATCTGAACGAATCCGGCAGCATTGCCGCCATTACACTGGATCAATTCTACCATAAGTTTGCCCGTGTGCGCAACAACACAAAAGTAGTCAACATCATTATTGCCAGCATCAAAGATGCCCTGTCTGCCCCTATGAAAGCCGGCTATATGCTGACCCAGGGCAGAAAGATCGACAAAATCCCTGCCGACGCGCCGGTGATCCTCTGGAAAGAATTCACTAAATTAGGCAGTTTTTGTTCCAATGATTACAAGATCCCCCGTACCGGCGCTGAACCTGCGGTGATCCTGTATTCCGGTGGCACCACCGGCACCACCAAGGGCATCGTGCTAACCAATCGGAATTTCAATGCTCTGGGTCAGCAGGTCATTGCCACCAATCCTATGTTCCGTCCCGGGGACAAAATGCTGGCGGCTATGCCCATTTTCCACGGTTTTGGCTTGGGCGTTTGTATCCATACAATGCTGACACAAGGCGGTCGTTGTATCCTCGTTCCCCGGTTCACACCCAAGAGTTATGCAAAAGACTTGGTTAAAAACCGCTGCAACTTTATCGCAGGTGTTCCCACACTGTATGAAGCCCTGCTGCGGTTGCCGGATATGGACGGCGCAGACTTAAGTTGTCTGAAAGGCGTGTTCTCCGGTGGTGACAGTCTGTCCATCGAACTGAAGAAAAAATTCGATAAATTCTTATATGACCACAAAGCATCTATCCAGGTGCGGGAAGGCTACGGCACCACCGAGACCGTTACCGCCTGCTGTCTGACACCGGTACACATTTACAAGGAAGGCTCTATCGGGCTTCCCTTCCCCGACACCTATATCAAGATCGTGGAACCGGGCACCGAACAAGAACTGCCTTACGGTGAAGAGGGCGAGATCCTGCTGGCAGGCCCTACGGTTATGAAAGAATATATGCACCACCCGGAAGAAACCGCCCAAACACTGCGTACCCACGCAGACGGTCTTACCTGGGTATATACCGGCGATCTGGGCACGATGGACGAGCAGGGTTTTGTATATTTCAAAGGCAGAGCCAAACGGATGATCGTCACCTCCGGTTACAATGTGTACCCGGCGCAGTTGGAGAACATCATCGATGCCCACGAATATGTGCAGATGAGTTGCGTCATCGGCATTCCCGATGACTACAAAATGCAGAAAGTCAAAGCTTTCGTTATGCTGAAGCCGGGCATTTCCCCCAACGACACAACAAAGCAGATCCTTTTGGATCACTGCCGCAAGCATATCGCCAAGTACGCTATGCCCTGCGACATTGAATTTAAAGAGGAAATGCCAAAGACTTTGGTCGGCAAAGTGGCATACCGTGTTCTGGAAGAGGAAGAACTGGCAAAGATCAACGCCCAAAAAAGTGAGTAAAAGAAGAGGCAGCAAGGGCAACCCTCCGTAACGCAGCATCGGTTTTGAACGGTCCTTTTTCTGCTTAACTTCACAAAAAATTCCCGAAATGCGCCAGCATTCCGGGAATTTTGTTGTTTGTTGATCAAAAAAGTTTCCACTTCAAAACTGCGTAGCACCTGAAAAGAATGGAGTTTTGTGTCAGACAAGGAAAAAAGCACAGGAATCCTTTGTGGATTGCGAGCATTTTTGACGCTGTTCTGGCGCAAAAATACATCTTTTCCGGCGATGCTGTGCTATGGAGTGTTGCCCAAATGCTGCCTCTTCTTTTATTTGCGTTTCAAATGTATAAATGCAAAACCGTATGCCGGGATCGTCGCAAGATGCAGTCCTTTTTCATCCAAAGTGCCTTCGCAGTTGATAAATTCTGCGCTGCAGAAGCGTTCCGTCAGGGTGATCTCCGGGTTTAAAATCTCATCGGCAAACATATTCCAAAGGCCGATGGCCATACCATCTTTGCTCTGTTTGCAAATTACATACAGATCCGGATTGCCCAGGCATACCGCAGGCATTTCTTTGCGGGCCAACCAGGAAAGGGATGTTGCCAGTTGCGCCTGCGTACAATAATTCCGGTATCTGCCCTCATTGACAAATGCGCCGTCAAAAGCATACACCAAAAAGCGCTGACCGGAGGCATTTTCATATTCGATGGCATCCGGGAACCGTTCATTGCCCCTTTGGGTATATGTAACCACCCGGGCGTTCGGTTTGGGACTGATCTCATAGGCTGCTGCACCCCGGTAATTGGTCAGAATCTTCTCATCCTGCCGGGGAAAATACAGAAAGTTATTGACCATAACATTACCTATGGATTCAAGGCCCACATCTATACCTTGTTCCATCAGAATCTTTGCAGCCCGGATATCCAATATCAAGCCGTTTTCAAAGGCATCCCCTGGCAAATGGCGGGCATTTTCTCCAAAGGCGATACCTACGCCATCGTTCCCACCATACATCGTGGGTATGCTGTTATCTGCCAAAAACCTGGATGCGTAGGAGAAAAACAGATTGCAGGCATATTCTTCCGGCTCGGCGATTCCGGTGAAATCCGCGTCAGATGCCTTGTTCATCCGCTCATATACCCGGACACCGGTGGCTGTCTTGTTGCCGAAGATGCGGTCGATCTCTGCATAAATGCGTTTATTTTTTATGTGCCGCTCCACATAGCCGCCTTCGTAGCGCAAAGATGCATTATAATCCAACATAATCTTAAAGATGCCGTCGCAACAGCCTGCTGCCATAAGAGCGGTGTGATAATGTTCCAAATAGGAAGCCGGCACCATATGCCGCGGACGGGGATACACATCCCCCTCGGCGATCAACTCGATTTCTTCGTCCTTGATCCAGGCGGATTCCATACGGGTCAGTTCCACCGTATGTTGCAGGCGGTTGCCCCAGGCATTGATCTTCCCCCAGTAGGGCGCGCCGATGGTACGCAGGAGAGGCTTGGTATCTCCTGCCAACAGTTTGGTGATCTTTTCCACATTGGTGCCGTCTGCCATCCAGTTGGACATTACACAGCAGAAACCGCAACGGATAGAAGGATCTACGCTGTCTACGGTCTGTCGGATCCGTTTTGCATAATTCTCAATGGATCTGCCCTGGAGTTCCAGCCAGGCATCCCGGATATCATTCCGCTTTCCGCTGGCAACCGCCTCACGCAGTTCCTCCCGGGTAATATCATACCCCAGGCGTTGACGGATCATCGCCATATGGGGGTAGCAGTAACAGCCGATGCTGCCCAAATATGTGGCATAACCCAAATCGTCATTCAGTAAGATCAGATCCGGCGCGCAGTCAGCGGCGCAGCGAATAATATCCAGCATAATACTGATCTTTTCAGATGTGGGGCAAATAAAGCCGGAGCGCTGTGGCTCATTGCTGTTTAAGGCCGTATTGCTGATCCGGGGCTTGCCGGAAGACCGGGTGATCACCTCTTTTTCCAGGGTCTCATCGTCAAAATCCGTCAGCCACAGTGACCAAAAATAAATACCGACTTTGAATCCATAGGATTTCAAAAAAGGAATGTACTCGGCAATTTGGGCGAATCGTTTTTCGTTCTTTTCCATTTGCGCCGACAGGATCACCTGGTCAAATGCCAGAATCGCATATTCTGCGCCGACCTTTTGGAGCATATGCAGAACATCCTGCTTATCGGTATTTTCCTTTATATGGATCGGAAGCATTGTATGGAACATAACTTCTCCTCATTCCTTGACGATTCTGTAAGTGCCGGTGGTGACCGCCATAGATGCATTGCCGTTTTCAAACCGGTAACCTTTTGGCAAAGCAGCCGTGGCTACCATATCTTTCGGGATCTCCAGTTCCAAAAGGACATCATTTTGTTCCCTGCGCCAGGAGGATATGATCTTACCTGCCGGGGCAATGTGATAAGCCGATGCGTTGTCAAGGGTGTTTACAAAGTAAGGTCTGATCGCCACCTCATTGACATTTTTAAGGCTGGGATTCAGTTGGATACCGGCAACACACCGGATAAACCAACCGCTGATGTCGCCCCAGGCATGGTGGTTTTTGGAAGTAGCGGCTTTCTCCAGGAATTTCTCCCAGAGGGTCGTCGCCCCCCTCTGAAGCAGGTTGCCATAAGACGGGAAGTCCGGCCGGGTGATCATTTTATAGGCCAAATCGCTACAGCCGAATTGGGTAAGCACGTGGAAGATCACTCTGCCGCCTAACATTCCCAGATCCATATGGCCATCTGCATCCCGGATAGTCCGCATAAGATTGGCAAAAGCCACATTCTTTTCTGTCTCGTCAAAGATACCGTAATGCAGCGCCATAGCCTGACAGGTTTGGCAATTGCCCTGCACCCACATAGCATTATCTACCAGTTCTTTGCGGAACGCTTCTTTGTATTTTTCCGCCTCAGACCGGGCGAAGTCCGCATCTTCTTTTCTGTCGATGGCATCCAGCATAAATGCCAGTTTGTTGGCAAAATCCATAGAAATGATGGTATCGGTAACGATCAGCGGTGCTTTCGGCTTGCCAATAACCACGTGGCACCAGTCTCCAAGACCAATGCTGAGCAATCCCTTTTCATCACACCGGGTACGCAGGTAACGCAGATATTTTAAAGAGGCATCTGCGGTTTCCCGGATCATCTCGGTTTGTCCTCGATAAATATAAACATAGTAGGGCAGCCACACCAGGACGGAATCCCAGGCAGGGCCGTTGCCCCAATCAAAGCCCCAGCCACCGGTTGGCACGATACCCGGCAAAGCGCCATCGGTCCGTTGCGCCTTGCACACATTGCGCATCCACTCCCGGTAGTTCCGCTCCGGGGTGAAATTTAGGAGCATTGCCTCGCAGGTAAGGCTGGCGTCTGCCGTCCAGCCGTTTTTCTCCCGCTGGGGGCAATCGGTGGTGAAATGGTGGAAGTTGGAAGTAAGGCTTCGGCAGGTGATCTCCTGCAACTTGTTGACCACGGGATCAGAGCAAGAAAAACCGCCGATGGTATCCAATCGGGTATGGTACACCAAATAAGTCAGCAGTTCCTTGGTGGCCTGCTTTTCGGTAATACCTGAAACCTTAACATAGCGGAATCCGTGGTATGTAAAACTGGGCTGATACACTTCCCTTCCTATGCCCTTGCAGACATAAGTATCTTTGTGGACGATCTTCTGATCCCGTTCCATATTGGAACCGGGATACCAAATCTCCGCAATGTCCAGATCGCCGTCTTTTAAGGAATCCGCGTGTTGCAATTCGATTTTCTGTCCCTTTTCCCCCTGTATAGACAAACGGCATATACCGGCATTGGACTGACCGAAATCGTAAATGTAGCCGTCCCGGCACTTTATGATCTCTACCGGTTTCAATTCCTGCTCTTTTGTGATGGGCGCGATATCTGCAACGCGTATCTCCCCTTTGGGCGGTGTTGCAGACAATGCATTTTTCCACAAAGAATCGTCAAAGCCCGGTTTGTTCCAACCGTCCAGTTCATAATTGGCATCATAATACTCGCCGAAACGGTAATCATCACTGCGGATAGGAGAAGGCGCGATCTTAAATTGATCGCCGGTGGAAAGCAACTTTTTCCCATCCTGCGTCACTGACATGGCAAACATAGGCGCGCTTCGGAAATCGGCCTTGTCAAAATCCCAGATATAACCGCCGGGATTATTCTGGAATCCGTTACCAAGGAGAACGCCAAATACATTTTCCCCAGAAAGCAATTCCACATCATATTCATCACAATAAATGTAGTCGTTTGTATTACTGATATAGGGCGACAAAAGGCCTTTGGTGATCCGCTCACCGTTGAGATACAGTTCATAGAAGCCGCACACAGCAATGGTGATCTTTGCGTGGCATACTGTCTGTATGCTGCAACTTCTGCGAAAATAATAAGCAGGAACAGCCGTTTCAAAGGTATTAAACTGCTCCGTTGCCTTTATAAACAGATCCTTTAAATGCATACCCATCGCTCCTAATTTTGGTTGCTTTAACTATATACCTGGTTTGTTTTTCTGTCAATGATTTGACAGAAAAGTTTTATACAAAAAGGCCGCAGCAACCCTTTTAGGTCTGCTGCGGTTTCAGGTTATTATTTATGATACAATTCCGCCGTTGGGGGAAATGGTCACGATCTGCAAGGGAATATCCTTGCCGCTGTTTTCCAGCGCGGTCTTCACTGCAAAGGGCAAGCCGCCGCAACAAGGCACGGTCATCCGGGTAACGGTGATGCTGGCAATGTCGTTGTTTTGGAAAATCTGCGTCAGTTTCTCTGCGTAATTGACGGCATCCAGTTTGGGACAGCCGATCAGCGTTATTTTTCCACTGATAAAATCATTATGGAAATTGCCGTAAGAAAAGGCAGTACAATCCGCTGCGATCAGCAAATGCGCTCCGTTAAAATAGGGGGCATTCACCGGCGCCAGTTTGATCTGTACCGGAAAATTCTGCAACTGACCGGGAACATAGACATCTGCTTTGGTGGCTTGCTTTTTCGCCGCCAGTACAGCCGCCTCATCATAGGCTGCCGCCTCCCGCTCCACAAAGGTGATCGCGCCGGTGGGACAAGCAGGCAGGCAATCGCCCAAGCCGTCGCAGTAGTCATCTCGCAAAAGTTTTGCCTTGCCGTCCACCATTCCGATAGCGCCTTCGTGGCAAGCCTTGGCGCACAGACCGCATCCGTTGCATTTCTCCCGGTCGATCTCAATAATTCTGCGTATCATGCGGTCTCACGCCTTCTCTCTTTCTGGGATTCCATTATGCGCATCATCTGCTCATACATCTCTTCGCCCACGCATTGTTTGGCGTACTGGCACCACTGGACACAACTTAAGGTATCGTTGTATGCCACAAAGCCGCATTTTTCGCAGGGCATTTGGGTATCGATAGAGAACAGTTCGATAGTATGACCGCAGTTGGGGCAGGTCTTTTCAATAATGGTAGGGGTTTTGGGTTTTGCCTGACATCCGTGCATAATCATAATACATCCCTCCTTTTGACTCTATTATACAATATGCATACGAACCCCGATGTTGCACAGGCAACATCGGGGATAAAACTTTATAAGATACGGAAGATATTTTTATCGTAGTCGATCAGCCCCTCATCCCGCATTCTTCCCAGTTCCCGGGCAAGAGCAGTGCGATCTGCGCACAGATATTCTGCCAGTTCGCTTCTTCCCAAGGGAATCTCAACATATCGGGATTTTTGCTGCTGCGCCTGAATAGACAGATAGGCGAGGATCTTTTCCCGCAGAGTCTTTTGGGAGATGACCTCAATTTTCCGCAAAAGGTCACGGTTTTTATCCGCAATGATCCGGACCATATTATCCGTCAGTTTTCGGTGGAATTCACAGGCGTTAGCGCAAGTGTGCATTGCCTTGCAAAAGGGCATAAACAAAACTTTCGCATCCTTGGAAACCACAAAACTTACAACCGATAGGCTATCGCTGCCGCAGGCAAAAGTCTCGCCGAACAGATCGTCTTTTCCGATACGGGCAAGAATCGTTTTATTGCCCCAAATATCCTCTTTTATCATATCCACCGTGCCTTCCAGCACAATGCCGATATGGCTGATGTGTTCCTGCTCAAGGGCGATGGTCTGTCCTTTTTGATAATCTGCAATATAGTAGCCGGTGCAGTGGAGCATAGACTCTCTGTCCTGGGGCGCGATCCCTGAAAACAGTGGGGACCGGATCTCTGTAATCTGTTTGTGCATATGCAACTCCATTTCTTGTTCCCATCGGCTGGGCGCCATACTTTATTATTTAAACGATCTCAACCGGATCCAACGGAAGTCCGTCCTGGTTATCCAGCACAAAGTTTACAAAAACCGGTATGCCAATATCGAAGCAGCGCTCATCCACATCAAAATGGTCATTGTGCAAAGAAACCTGGGTGCCCGGAATGGTCGGGTTGTTGATTCCCAAGCGGAACATACATCCGGGTTTCATTCTCGTAAGGAAAGAGAAATCCTCGCCGCCCATTGTACGGTTTTGCTCTTTCACCTTTTCTTTACCTACAACTTTTTGCGCAGCAGAAATCACCAATTTGCTTACTTGGGAATGGTTATTTACATACGGAAGCAATTTCGCCCGGGTGACCACTGCTTTGCCCCCGGCGGTTTTTGCCACATTTTCACAGATCTCGTGAATTCTTCGCTCTACGAATTCTGTCAGTTCATCAGAATGGGTGCGGTTTGTCAAAAATAGTTTTACATAGTCGCACACAATATTATTGGTAATGCCCCCGTTAAATGCGCCGATATTCAGGATGCAGGGAGATTTTCCTGCCACTTCCCGGGCGATCATCAGTTCCATAGCGATATAGGCTTCCACTGCCATACGGATGGCATCTACGCCTTGATGCTGCAAAGCCGCGTGGGAGGGTTTTCCGAAAAACTCTACAAACATTCCCAGAGAATTGGCGTTGGCGCCACCTTCCCGTACATGCACCTGGCCAATGGGTACGGTGGGATCCACGTGGCAGGCGATGATCATATCAATATCGTCCATCACACCGTTGTCTGCCATTTCCTTGCAGCCGGGGGTAACATACTCTTCCGCCGGTGTGAACAGAACTTTCACCGTACAGTGAAGTTCCTCTTTCATATCGTTCAGTTGCCGGGCGACTGCAACCATTTGCGCAGTATGGACATCGTGACCGCAGGCGTGCATCTGTCCATCATTTTTCGAAGGATAAGGGTTGCTGCTGTTCTCTTTTATGGGCAGCGCATCCATATCCCCCCGGAGACCAATGGTAAACGGTTTTCCGGGATTGATGGTGGCAACGATGCTGCCTTTACAATATTCCTCTGTGTAGGGAACGCCCATTGCGTCCAGTTCCCGACGGACGATCGCAGTGGTCTGGGGCAGATCAAAGCCGATCTCCGGACATCGGTGCAATTCATGTCGTAACTGTCGGGCATATTCTGCATAATCAACCATTATTCTTTTCCTCCAACGACAACAAATAGGCTTTGGGGCCGTTTTCATAGAGATTATTCCCCTGACTGTCAATGACGACCGTCAGCGGCATCTCCTCTACCTCCAGACGGCGGATCGCCTCTGCGCCTAAATCTTCGTAGGCGATAATCCGGGAACTTTTAATACATTTTGCCAGAAGCGCGCCACAGCCGCCGATCGCGCCAAAGTAAACAGCGCCGTGTTGCTTCATTGCTTCGATCACCGTTTCATCCCGTTTACCTTTACCGATCATTCCGGTCAAGCCCAGGTTGATGAGCGTGGGGCTGTAAGCATCCATTCTGTAAGATGTGGTAGGGCCGGCAGAGCCGATGGTTTGACCGGGTTTGGCAGGGGTAGGCCCTACAAAATAAATGACCGCATCTTTCAGTTGGAGAGGCAGTTCTTTTCCCTGCTCCACCAATTCGCACAGCCGCTTGTGGGCGGCATCCCGGGCAGTATAGATCACGCCGGAGAGCAAAACGCTGTCGCCGGCGCGAAGTGACCTTGCCTGCTCACGGCTCAAAGGCGCTGTGATTCTTTTTACCATATCACAGCACCTCCGTTTTATGCCGGGTCACGTGGCAATTGATATTTACTGCCACCGGCAGACCTGCAATATGGGTGGGGAATGTTTCAATATTCACCGCCAGCGCAGTGGTCTTGCCGCCAAATCCTTGCGGACCAATGCCGAGAGCGTTGATTTTCTCCAACAGTTCCTGCTCCAAAGCAGCGTAGAATGGCTTTTCATTGGGAATATCCACGCTTCGTAATAACGCCTTTTTTGCAAGATAAGCGGCTTTATCGAATGTACCGCCAATACCGACACCAACAACGATGGGTGGGCAAGGATTAGGACCTGCTTTTTCCACCGTTTCCACCACAAAGTTTATAACACCCTCCACACCGTCCGATGGTCGGAGCATTTTGATCGCGCTCATATTTTCGCTGCCGAATCCTTTTGGCGCAACGGTGATCTCAATGCGGTCACCGGGGACGATCTCCGTATAGAGCATAGCGGGTGTATTATCGCCGGTGTTCACTCTATCCAAAGGATCTGCAACGATACTCTTGCGCAAAAAACCCTCATTATAACCCTGGCGGACACCTTCATTGACCGCATCGGTTAAATCACCGACAATATGCACATCCTGACCGATTTTTAAAAACACGCAGGCTGCGCCGGTATCCTGGCAGATCGGCAATTCATTTTGATCTGCCAGAGCATCGTTTTCCATGATCCGTTTGAGGATTTCCTTTGCCTGCGGCCATATCTCATCGTTATAACAATCAGAGAGTCGCTTGCGAATATCCGGACTCAAATGGCAGTTGGCATCCACGCACAACCGCTTTACCGTTTCCGTGATCTGTTCACTGTTGATCTGGCGCATCTGCTTTCCTCCCTGCACATAAATACTTGTATTATTTTATACCCTACCTGAATAAATTGCAAGTAGTCGCACGAAAATGGAACAATGCAATAACGCCCCATAAGACAAAATTGTCTTATGGGGCGAATTCTTTATATACCTGCCGCCGGAAGTGCCGTTTCCGGCGGCAGTCCTTTCAACAGCAGACATGCGGGAGGAACTCCTTATCTGCTGATTAGAAGGCTCTGAATGATTTTGTTTTGCTTTTTCAATCTATCGGCTGTAATAGCGTTTGCCTCGATAATCTTTGTAATAACGACTATCGGCAGGTAACAGGTCTCGGTAGACAAAGCCTAAAATACGGATATCCACCAACCGCAACTGCCGTAACATCTCCGCTACCAATTTTTTCTGGGCAACAGTGCCCCGGACTACCAAAACCACACCGTCCAGCACTTTGGATGCGGCAATGGTATCGGAGACGACCGTAACCGGCGGCAAGTCAATGAGAATGTAATCATAATCTTTACTCATTTGCGTAATTATTTCCTGCATACGCACTGAACTGAGTAGTTCCGAAGGGTTAGGGGGAATATCACCGGCTGTCAGCAGATCCATACCCGGGGCGTGGGGGCTTTGCTGAATGAATTTTT
>CALBJG010000119.1 GCA_937892865.1 uncultured Clostridia bacterium | reverse complement strand
TCATACGCAGGGTGGTGGACTTACCACAGCCGGAAGGACCGACCAGAACGATGAACTCGTGGTCAGCGATGTCCAGGCTGAACTGCTGAACAGCCACAACGCCCTGCTCTGTGATCTGCAGGTTAGCCTTGGGCTTCTCAGGCTCTTGGTCCTTCTTCTTTTTCTTCTTCTTTGCTTCTTTTTCCTCGTCGCCGTTGAAGGGGTAGATCTTCTTGATGTTCTTCAGGGTTAAACTTGCCATACTTTCTGACTCTAAACATACCGAATCCTCGCGTATGTTCTTACCGCCGACCGCTTGGGATCGCGCGGCTTTACGACAGGTCTCCACACTGCCGCACCGTGAGTCCAACGGGGTTTACATTTCCTCCTTTTGTGACACAAGACGCCTAATTAGTGGAGTAGGACGCCCTATGCCCGGATGCTATTATATTACCATAAAAACCCACATAGGGCAATTGTGATTTTTGTACAGTTTTCTATGGCGTTTTTTGTCATTTTTGTCAATCTACCAAATACACGCCGTCTTCGGGGCTGGCGTAGCGGACATTGTAGTATTGGGTCATCAGACGCACCAGGTATTCCGTATCCCGGACACCGGCTGTTTCGTAGCAGGAATGCATTGCCAACTGGGCAAGACCGATATCCACGGAAGGCACGGAGATCTGGGAAACGGAGAGTTTACCCAGGGTAGAACCGCCGGGCATATCCGCCCGATTGTAATAAGTCTGCAAAGGTACGCCTGCTTTTTCCGCAATCCGGCGGAGCACTGCGGCGGTGATGCCGTCGGTGGTGTAGCGCTGGGCTGCGTTGAATTTCAGCACAACGCCCCGGTTGATCACCGGCGCGTTGTTTGCGTCGGCATACTCCGGATGATTGGGATGCAAGGCGTGGGCGTTGTCCGCGGATACCATAAAGGATTGGCTTAACATCCGGGCATGTTCCAGTTCCAGAGATTCGCTGACTTTCCCCAAAGTCTGCGCCAGCAGATCGGAATCTGCGCCCTGGGTGGTTTGGGAACCGACCTCTTCCGCGTCAAACACGCACAGCACGGACACCGCATCCGTCGGTTCGGATGCCAGGAATCCCTGGGTGCAGCACCAGGCGCACTGCAGATCGTCCAGCGCCGGTCCGGAGATATACTCCCGGTCCACGCCCCATTGGGATACGCCCTGCCGGACATACAGATACAGATCGTGACCCATAATTCTGCCGCCGGCCTGCTCTTCGATCAGATCCCACAGTTTTCCCGCGGCATCTTCCCCACCCACCAGGGCGGTCAGGTCGGTTTTCAGATCCCATTTATAACCGTCGTTTACTTCCCGGTTCATATGGATCGCCACATTGGGGATCAACAGCAGATCCCGGTCAATATCCACCAGGCGGCTCTCCACGCCATCCTCTGTTTCCACCAGCACACGGCCTGCGATGGAAAGGGGTCTGTCCAGCCAGGGAGCAAGGATCATTCCGCCGTATCGCTCTGTGGCAAGGCGGGTGTACTTACCGGTAAGTTCTCCGTTTTCCTTTACTTTGAAGGTGGGCCGGTCACTGTGGGATGCGGTGATCCGGTAACCGGCAGGACGGCTTTCGGGAATTTGAAATGCCACCAATGCGCTGCCGCCTCTGGTAATGTAATACTTTCCGCCGGGGCTTAAGCGCCAGGGCTCTGCCTCGGAAAGGCAGGTATAGCCTGCCGCTTCCAGTTCCCATACCAAACTTGCCACTGCGTGGTAAACGCTGTGGGCGCTGTCCAGAAACGTCTTGAAATTTTGAATATCCATACGCTTCCCTCCCATTTGTTTTTCTTTATTTTACACCATTGTGTCCCTGCCGTCAACTGTATGTCGAATTTCCTCGAAATGTTTTGATTTTATCTTTAATTACGGTTTTTTGTCGGTTTTTGTCGAGCGATTGTTTGTATTTTTCCTTGCAAATTCGAGTGGATTATGCTAAATTATATTTGTCGCGGCGGCAAAGGTGCCGCTATCGGGGAATTATTATCTTATGTCAGGAGAGGAAGTTATGGAAAACTGTACAACTGTTATGATCGCAGACAATTCTGAAGAATTCTGCGGCAATCTGTCTGCCGCTTTACAGCGCACGGAAGGTTTTCAGGTAATCGGCATCGCCAACGATGGGGAGCAGGCGATCCGGATGATCACCGAGAGAAAGCCCCAGGTGCTGGTACTGGATCTGATGCTTGCCAAGCAGGACGGCATTGCTGTTCTGAAGGCGCTCAGCGGTCTTGACCGGAAACCCATCACATTGGCTACATCCCGGTTTGTCACTGACTATGTGGCATCCACCGCAGCAAACCTGGGGGTGCGGTATCTGATGGTAAAGCCTTGTGATATGTCCGCCCTTGTGGAGCGGCTGGAAGAAGTACGGGGCAGCGGAAATCCCCAGCAAGCGCAGCCCCACAGCGGAAAGCCCAACATTGAAACACTGGTCACCAACATCATCCACGAGATCGGCGTTCCTGCCCACATCAAGGGCTACCAGTATCTCCGGGAGGCGATCATCATCGCGGTGGAAGATATGGATGTGATCAATGCTATCACCAAAGTAT
>CALBJG010000118.1 GCA_937892865.1 uncultured Clostridia bacterium | reverse complement strand
ACGCCGACAATACTTGGCGGGCGACTGCCCGGGAAGATAGGTAACGCGAACACAAAAACCTCACTGCTTCGGTAGTGAGGTTTCTTTTATATAGAAATAAGGCATCTGCCGGGTGTGGCAGATGCCTTAAACATTATTCCAATATTTTGGGTATACGGATTCGTTTTGCCAGAGTGTGTCCAACAAAACCAATGACAATTCCCAGTATGACGGAGCACAGAACATCCGTTGGATAGTGAATGTAGAGATACAGCCTTGAGAACGCAACACAGCAGGCAATTACCAATGCGGGGATACCCAATCTTTTGTTTCCTAAAAGAAGCGCTGTGGCGGCCTCAAAAGATGAGATCGTGTGTCCGGAGGGGAAAGAAAAATCGTGTTGCGCCGGAATCAGCAGGGCAATTTCTTTCCCAAAGTGAAGCATTTGATAATCATAGGGACGGATCCTTGCAAACAGCGGTTTCATAATCAGATTACAAATTACAAGACCGATCAGCAGGGCGATACCCATAGCAAGGCCGTTTCTTCGTTGTTTGGGAAGGAGCATCAGCACAATGGCAAAAGCAATCCAAAAAATGCCCGCTTCCCCCAAATATGTGATCGGCACCATAATGGCATCTAAAAAATCACATTGAAGATGCTGGGAGATCCAATCCAGGATCGGCAGATCAAACCCTTCTGCGAGGGCGTTAAAAATCCTTTCCATCAAGCGCCCTTCTTTTCAAAAACGGGATACAGGGTCATAGATTCCAGTTGCGTATCTTCTGCAAGGGTCACAACACCGGTTTCGGTCGGCGTGAATACGATCACTCTGATATGTTTGCCGTTTTCATCCACATCGTCTTTAGCCCAGCCACGCAACTGCTGACCTTCGGGAATGGTGATCTCCGGCAGAGTAATGCTTTTTGCATTGGTGTCAATAAATGCGCTGGATAGAGTTTCACCGTCGGCAATAAAGGAAACGCGCACCTGGCGGATCTGCTCCTGAATGGGAATGTTGGTCATATCTGTGACTTTATAACTGCCGTCAGATTGCTTGCTAAAGAAATAGGTGGTGTTGGCTTCGTATGTTTTTACTGTGCCATTGGTTCTGGTAACTTTCAGATTCAAACAGACACGGGCAGAGAACAGATCATCACTGTAGCGATAGTAATCGGTAACAGAAGTTGCGGTTTCATCAAATCTGTGACCGGTGTATTTTTGCATAAACACCTCGGTCTCACAGATGTCTTTATAGATCTGCGCAGTTTCATCGAAGTGCTTTTTCAGTTCGCTGCGACCAACAGCGCGAATAGCATACAGGGCATTTGCCTTTGCCGCATTAATAGCGATCTCTTTTTCTGTATCTGTGATGGCAATTGGTGTGTAACCGGTGGAGATGACACCCTTATCGTCGGTTTTGGTTTCTACTGCATTACCGTCAGCGTCTTTGACAACGATGTCCGGTTTCTTCAAAAAATCGGTGATCACCAGCGTTTCCCGGCGATAACCGTGAACACCGTCGGGCAAATAGTCTTCTGCCAGTGTGCATACATTTTCCACAACGTATTCTTCTGTCAGTGGGATACCGTTAATATAAACAACTTCCTCTGCGGATTTCTCGATAACGACAGAAACTTCTTTTTGATAGAACAGTTCCAAAGAGGAAAACTCCCAGGAGACGATCCGGTCTGTGCCCTCACCCTTGTTTTTCAAGAGGAAAGAAGCAACTTTTTCGGTGCCGTGGCGAATCACATATTTTCGGTCACCGGAAAGACCGGCGGAAGTTTCCATACAAGTCAGCGGATCATCGCCGATCCGCTCCTGCATGTAGGCAGAAAATGTGGCTTTATCTTCAAATTTTGTGTCCCCAATACCGGCCATAGTATAAAGTTCTTCCCAGTTTGGATCGGCAAAATACTGCTGGAAGATTTCCTGACTCTTGGTTTCCGGTTGGGATGCCTGATATTTTACAAGCCAATCGTGCAAAGGGTCCATAAGACATAGTATACCAACGATTGCGGCAACAACAAACAGACCGTAAAAACTATAGAATAGAATCGTGCCCAATTTGCTTTTCTTTGTTGTATTTATGTATTTACCTTGCGCCATAGTCAGTCCTCACTTTCGTTGGGCCGCACCATAAAGAAAGTGGGCATTTTTCTGGGTACTTCCTGCAAGATAGCGTGATTATTAACCATTACGATCTCGCCGGATGCGCCATAGCGGCCATAAGTATCCCGGTAGAGCATGACGGAAGACGCGCCTCCGTCCAAATTGCAGGCATTTACCGCGCCGTATTCTACCATAATGTTGATCAGATCTGCGTAGGTCGCGCCCAAAGAACCGGCTTGCCGTCCGTCTACACAGACAAAGATCACTGCGCCGTCAGCGCGCTGACCAATGGCGGTTCGGGGGTTGTAGCCGGAGTTGCCGCTGAACTCGGTATCGTTGACAATGCCGTTCATCAGCAACACAGGACCAAAACAGCAACCGTCCCGGATGCCCAATTCTTTGGCTTTGTCAGCAGTCATCGTGTTGGCGACCACTAAAATATCGTCGTTGGTAAAACCGGCAAAACCCTCGTAGGATCTGCCGTCATCCCAAACGATCTGTCCTTCGGAAACCGTCAAGCCAATGGGAAGACTGCCGATATAGGACCCCAAAGTACCGTCATCGTTGAATGCACCGCCGTTGATAGCCGCAAGCGCGCCTTCTGTGACGATTTGGTTGTGGATCCGGGTGCCGGGAATAGCGGTAGTGAATTTACTGGTAGAGGTGGCAAGATACACATCCTTGGGGTTTTTGATCAGCATAACATAGGCTGTGTAGGTGTCACCGTAAACCGTATCGATCTTGATTCCGTCGGGATAATCTTTCCACTCATCGGTTTGCGTGGTGTTGGAACTATCGGTAATGACGATCTGAGAGGCATCGGAAATGTCCTCAGGCAGGGGGATGGAGATCTCTTTTTGAATCTGCGCCACCATATCCTCGCCGATAAACAGCGCAGGACACCATTTCATACCGCTGGATTCCAGCATTGACATCGTAAGAACATCTCTTGCGGCAGGGGAAGGGCCGTTAAAAATCATATTGCAGACCAAACACAGTCCGCCTACGATCAACAGTGCAGCGGTAAAAACCACCAGCAATGCGCGCAAGAAAACACGCAGCACGACACGCCCAATGCGTTTGAGCGTATTTTTTGTTTCCATATCTCTATCTCCTAACGGGAATTATTTTTCGCGGAAGACCCAGCGCTGCTGGACCAGAAATGTGAAAATGAACAGAACAGCCATTACGATGCCATAGATCACTGCCCGCAGGAATGTCTGTTGGGCGCTGATTCCGAACAGAGCAAAAACACCGAAGGTAAGACCCATCTGGGCAAGCGCTACCGGTATAGCCAACAGATAGTACCGCAGCAAGGCTTTGCCGGTGGGAACATCTTTTTGAAAGACTAACTTTTTGTTGATAAAGAAATTACATAGCGAGGAGACCAATCGGGCAATGCCGGTGGGGACAGCGGTCAACGCGAAACCGGTGAGAATGCCCTGCATCAGGAACGAAAGCAACGCGAATAACCCCTCATCCAGCACTGCGCTGACCACGGAACTGATGGCATAGCGGAAGAAATGGCCCAGCAGCAGTTTGTAGATCCGCCAGGAGTCCCGCACAGCATGGAAATGGGAACTCTTATTTTCTTCAATATAAACGGTGCGGATCTTCACCTCATCAAAGGGAATGTTGTATTCTTTCAGCGCCAGAAGCATATTCGTTTCGTACTCAAACCGATCGCCGCCGACTTGGCAGAATAGGGGCAGTTGATTTGCAGGAAGCCCGCGAAGACCTGTTTGGGTGTCGGAAATGGTCATTCCCACAAATACCTTAAATACAAAGGAGGTGATCCGGTTGCCGCTGCGGCTGCGGAATGGCACTTCCGGAAGACTGAAATCCCGGACTCCCAGGGTGAAATGGTTTGTATTACACAAATGCTCCGCGCAGGACTGGATATCCTCCGGGTGATGCTGATTATCCCCGTCTGCGGTAACAACACCTTCCCGGTCTGACCGATTCTCCAGGAACCAGGCAAACGCAGTCTTCAGCGCAGCGCCCTTTCCTCTGTTTACCGGATGATGCAAAACAGTGACTTCCGGGTGAACTGCGGCAGTTGAAAAGTAGGAAAGTTTTTCTGGACAACTACCGTCGTTTACAAGAATAATATCGTTAAAACCGGTGGCAAGTAAGCCGTCGACCACGGCAAGCAGTTTTTCATCCGGATCCAAGGATGGGATGATCACACTGACTTTATCAAAACAAGACACGCCGATCCCTTCTTTCCAGCAAATTATATCCGTAGTATTATAACATATATATACCCTAAAGGGAAGAGGAAACTGCATTTCTGCTTTGACATATACAGAAGGCTTTGTTATAATTTCAATATATAAACAAGAACGGAGACCTTATTTTATGAAAGTATGGAAAGCAGGCGTTTGGATCGCATTGGCAGCTATCTGGTTTTCCCTTTTTGCGCCGGTAAAAGTCAGCGCCGCAGAAGCCATAGATATTACTCCGGAAACCACTATCGCCGGAACCGGATTCAGTAGTTTCGGTTTTTTGACTGATGGCAATGTGGATACTTACCGCACATCGGCAGAATCCGTCAAACTCACCCTGGAAAACCCCGAGGGGATGGCAGGCCTCTATATCCGGTTTGACCTGGAATGCGGCGCATACACCGTAACTGACGATCATTCCGGAAAAACCGTTGCTGCCGGTACGGAAGGTTTTTTACATGAATATCTGGATCTGAAAACTGCCTTTGGAAACTGCCCCCAGTCGGTAACGCTGCATTTTAAAAAGGGCGCAGTTTCCATCAGTGAAATTACCGCATATTCCGAAGGACAGGTGCCGGATTCGGTACAGCGATGGGATAAACCGTTGGACGGCGGCGCAGATTTGGTGCTGTTTTCCACCCACGGTGACGACGAGCATCTGTATTTTGCCGGATTGCTGCCCTATTATGCCGGACAGTTGCAGTATCGGGTGCAGGTGGTGTACTTAACAGATCATCGGAACGATACCAATAAGCGCACCCACGAAATGCTCAACGGTCTTTGGAATACGGGCGTCCGGGCATATCCGGTATTCGGTAAGTTTGCAGATTTCCGGGTAGACAGCCTGGAAGGTACTTATGACCGCTATGAGACCCGGTACGAGACAACACAGGAAGACCTGCTTTCCTTTGTGGTGGAGCAGATCCGCAGATTCCGCCCTATGGTGGCGGTGGGACATGATCTTGACGGCGAATACGGCCACGGTATGCATCAGGTGTATGCCGATCTGCTGACAAAGGCGGTAAAGATCACCAATGATCCGAATTCTTTCCCGGCATCGGCTGAGAAATACGGCTTTTGGGAATTGCCCAAACTGTATCTGCACTTATATGAAGAGAATCCCATTGTGCTGGACTATGATCTGCCGCTGTCAGCCTTTGACGGATTGACCGCTTTTCAAGTGAGTCAGCAACTGGGATTTCCCAGCCATAAGAGCCAGCAATGGCCGATGTTCGTAAACTGGATCTACGGCAGTTGGGGTCAAATCGACAAAGTAACCCAAATCGAAACCTATAACCCGGCGCATTTCGGATTGTATCATACAACGGTTGGTCAGGATGTGCAGAAAAACAGTTTGTTTGAAAATGTTCTGACTTATGCCCAGCAGGAACAGCAAGAACTGGATCGGCTGGAGCAGGAGCGATTGGAACAAGAGCGGTTGGAGCAAGAGCGCCTGGAGCAGGAACGATTAGAGCAGGAAGAACAGAAAAAAGAGCAGGAGCGCTTGGAACAAGAACGGCTGGAACAAGAACAGTCGGAAAAAGAAAAACGATCGCAAAAAGAGAAACAGTATAAAATAATTCTGCTGATCGGTTTACTGGTGGCAGGCTGTCTGGTGACAGTTTTGTTGAGTAAGTTGCTGATCAAATTGATCATACGAAAATAAAGGAGAAAAAATAATGAGAAAACTGATTTTATTTCAAGGTGATTCCATTACCGATTCTTCCCGCCACAGAGATTATGATGACGGCAGAGGTCAAGGCTACGCCACCATGGTCACCGGCGCATTGGGCGCGGCAGAACCGTATCAGTATGATTTTTTAAACAGAGGCATCAGCGGCAACCGCAGCGTAGATGTGCTGGCAAGAATCAAGGAAGATATCATCAATCTGAAACCGGATTATATGAGCCTTCTCATTGGTGTCAATGATGTGTGGCACGAACTGGACCGTCAGAACGGCGTCAGCGCAGAGAAATACGAAGTGATTCTGGATATGATCATTGATGAAGTGAAGACAGCCCTGCCCAATATCAAAATTATGCTTTTGGAGCCTTTTGTACTGCCCGGCTCCGGTACGACCTATAATCCGGAAAGACCCGGTCGTACCTTTGAACGGTTTGATAGAGAAGTGCGTCTGCGGGCTGCTGCGGCAAAGCGGATCGCAGAGAAATACAACTTGACTTTTGTTCCTCTGCAGGATATGTTTACTGCGGTCAATGCCGATACACCGGATGCAGGTTATTGGCTGAAAGACGGTGTCCATCCCACCGCCATGGGTCATGAACTCATTAAGCGGGAATGGCTGAAAGCCTTTGAAACAATGAAATAAGAAAATCGGGACACATCGTGTCCCGATTCTTTTATAAATTGACTGCGTTAACAGGTTTGCCGTTTATAAATCCTTCTACACTTTGCTTTGTAATATTAATGATCCGCTGACGGGCTTCCGTGGGCGCCCACGCCATATGGGGCGTCAGGATGGTGTTGGGTGCAGTGAGCAGGGGATTGAGGGGGGAGATAGGCTCTGCGGAGACCACATCCGCGCCGTAGCCGCTGATCTTACCGGTGCCCAAAGCCAAAGCCACCGCATCTTCGTCGATGACACCGCCCCGGGCGGTGTTCAAAAGGATCACGCCGTCTTTCATTTTTTCAATGGTGGCGGCATTTATGATCTTACTTGTCTCCGGTGTCATAGGACAGTGAAGAGAGATGATATCCGACCGGGCAAGCAGTTCGTCCAAAGATACATACTCGGCAAGAGCCTTGCCTTCTTCCCGAATGCTGCGGCTGTAGGCAATCACATGCAAACCAAAAGTCTTGGCGATTTTTGCCACCGTTTGACCGATGCTGCCGAAACCGATAATACCCAAGGTTTTGCCGGTCAGTTCCATTTGGGGCGTGTACCAGAAACAGAAGTCCGGGCAGTTGCTCCAATCACCCCGGTGAACAGCCTGAGAGTGAGCGCCCACCTGATGGCACAGTTCCAAAAGCAGGGCAAAGGTAAACTGGGCAACAGAATTTGTGCTGTAAGCAGGCACATTGCAAACGATGATACCCCGTTCCTTTGCCGCTTGGCAATCCACCACATTGTAGCCGGTAGCCAATACGCAGATGAGTTTCAAATTGGGGCAGGCATCCATCAACGCCGCATCAAAATTCGTCTTGTTGATCAGCACGATAGGCGCATCGCCGATTCGCTCTGCGGCTTGTTCGTAGGGAGTGCGGGGATACACGGTGACATCACCGAATTGGTTCAAAACATCCCAGCTTAAATCACCGGGATTTACTGCATGACCTTCTAATATTACGATTTTCATAGGTATACTCCTTGCTTTCTCATTGGAATTTTGATAGGATAATAAAAAACAGTTGGAGAGAATTATGCGACTTGTTTATGTAGATGAACATATTGTGGTCTGCGAAAAGCCGCCTCGGGTACTGTCGACCGATGAGCCGGGTGGCGTGCCAGAACTGGTTCGCCGGGAATTGGGTGACGAAAAAGCAGATGTGCGAACGGTTCACCGCCTGGATAGGGTGGTGGGTGGTTTGATGGTTTTGGCGCGGAACGCCAAAGCGGCATCGGAACTGTCCCGCCAGATCCGGGAAGACCAATTTGAAAAAGAATATTTGGCTGTAGTCCACGGAAAACCGGAGCAAAATGCGGGCAGGCTTTGTGATCTGCTTGTCCGGGATAAAGCCCGAAAAATGACAATGGTGGCAGATGCGCCGGGTAAAGATATACAACCGGCATCCCTGCAATATTGGTTGCAGAACGAAGCGGAGAATATGAGCCGTGTCCGCATCAAACTGGAGACCGGTCGTACCCACCAGATCCGGGTGCAGTTTGCCTCCCGGGGAATGCCCTTGGTGGGGGAGCGGAAGTACAGCACCTTGGAAGACCCTTGCGAGATCGCATTGTGGTCCTGTCGGTTGGTATTTACCCATCCCGCCACCGGCGAAAAAATGGAATTTTCCCTGGAACCGCCGGAAATTTATCCCTGGACGGTGTGCTGAAGCAGACGATGCAAAGCATCATAAAATGATTGGTCTTGTTGCGATGTCCGTTTGGCAGGCCCTTTGAAACGACCGCCGGCGGCACGATGCTTCCGGGCGGTATGCCGCTGAAAAAGCAATGCGTCAATATTGTCTTGCGTATATTGCCAGCCGTCCTGATGCAGGATAATGGCTTGCTTGGCAAGACACATGGAGGCAAGGCCGTAGTCTTGGGTAATGACGATATCTCCCGGCTCGATTCGGTTTACAAGGGCAAAGTCCACGCTGTCCGCGCCTTTGTCAAAGACCAATGTTTCAGCGCCCTCCCGCTGAAAGAAATGGGCAGTATCGCACAGAAGCAAACATTGCGTATCATAGCAGCGGCACAGTTTCACGGCAATATCCACAACGGGACAGCCGTCTGCGTCGATGAGAACTTTCACAATAGCACCTCCAATGCATCTATTATAACAAACACTGAACAAATTGCAATCGCAAAGAGGAGCGGTATCTATGGCAAATTATGATTTTTTTCAGCACAAACAGTGCGAATTTTTTCCCTGCCACCAAGGGGCTGACCCGGAAACATTCAGTTGCCTTTTTTGCTATTGTCCGCTTTACCCGTTAGGGGAACAATGCGGCGGCAAGTTTACCTATACGGAAGACGGTTTCAAAGATTGTTCCGCCTGCCTGCGTCCACACCGTCGTGAGAACTATGACTCCATCTGTAAACATATGGAAAAAGTGTTGGAAATGACTAAAATGAAATAGTGTGGGAGTAAGGCGATGGCACTGATTGAAAAGAATAATACTTTTTATATGTCCCAAAGTGTTCATATCAAACACGATATCCGTTCAGAAGATGCGCAACCATATCATGCCCATACCCATAATTTTGTGGAGTTTGTGTATATGCTCAGAGGAACGTGCATACACACCATCGACGAAACAGATTATCCGGTAAAAAGGGGAGATCTGCTGATCATTAACTATAATCATCGCCACAATATTGCAGGCGGTCCGGGAGAATTTATCAATATCCTTTTAAAACCGGAATATATCAGCCGCAACTTGATCAACCAGGACAATGCTTTTGCATTGCTGAATTTAGCAGAATTTACGGATTTTCAGAAAACTTTAGATGAAAACAAATGTAAAGTCACCTTTACCGGAGAAGAACGGGATGTGGTGGAAACCCTTATTTTTCAAATGGAAGCGGAACTGCAAAAGCAGCAGCCCGGTTATGCGCTGTCCAGCCGTTCTTTACTCAATTCTTTGCTGGTTATGATTTTTCGGAAAATGTCGCTGCTGTTGGCAGAGGAATTTTATGATATTTCCGATGCCTTATTGGTGTATTTGACAGAGCATTGTGGAGATAAGATCGCAATGGCAGATGTTGCAAAACAACTCCATTATGATCCGGCATATTTCAGCCGCCGGTTTAAGGCTTTTGCAGGTGTTAGTTTTTCGGCATATCTGAAAAACGCCCGGATCCTACGGGCAAAACACCTGCTTTGTAATACCGGAATGAAGATCTCAGACATTTGCCAGGAAGTAGGCTATACGGATAAAACAAAGTTTTTTCGGGACTTCTTTCAATTAACCGATATGACACCGCTTGCATACCGAAAAAGTAAAAAGTAAATACTTTTTAAGCAATAAAAACCACTTTCTGCGACAGTTAACCTTTGGTATACTGATAGCTGGAGGTGGTTTTCGTGCAAATTAAACTTAATAAAAAAGAGATTGTTAACAAAATATACGGTTGTTGGTTGGGCAAGAATATTGGCGGTACAATGGGAGCGCCCTTTGAAGGCAAACAGGAACTGCTGGATATCAAGGGATTTACTACGGAGAAAGGCGCACCAGTGCCTAATGATGATCTGGACCTGCAAATTATTTGGCTTGCCGCAATGGAGAAAGTGGGTCCACGGGCATTTAACGCCAATGTTTTGGCGGAGTATTGGCTTACCTGCATCAGCCCCCATTGGAATGAATATGGTATCGGCAAGAGCAATCTGCGGATGGGGTTGTTGCCGCCGCTGTCCGGTGAAGTGGGGAATTACTGGAAAGATTCCAATGGCGCGTGGATTCGCTCAGAGATATGGGCGTGTCTTGCACCCGGATTCCCCAATGTAGCTGTAAAGTATGCCATTATGGATGCCTCTGTGGATCACGGTCTGGCAGAGGGTACTTATGCGGAAATATTTACGGCAGCGCTGGAAAGTATCGCTTTTTTTGAAACAGATATCCGCCGCGCTATTGATAAGGCACTTACCTTTATTCCGCAAACCTGTCGTGTGGCGCGGAGTGTGAATATTGTTTTGAATGCCTATGATCAGAAAATCCCCTGGCAGGAAACCAGAGAGCGGATACTGGAAGAAAACAGAGATTTGGGGTGGTTCCAGGCACCGGGCAATGTTGCTTTTGTGATACTGGGACTTATATACGGTGAAGGGGATATGAAGCGGAGTCTGATTCTCTCCATCAACTGTGGTGATGACACCGATTGCACAGGTGGTACTTGCGGCGCTGTGCTGGGTATCATGTTGGGCGCAGACAAAATCCCGGAGGAACTAAAGGACTATGTGGGTGACCGGATTGAAACGATATGCATCAATCGATCTTATAGTTATTTGATTTCAAAAACCTGTACGGATCTGACACAGCGGGTGGTAAGGTTGCTGTCGGAAGTTCTTACTGCCAACGATGTGACCCTGACTTGGACAGAGGAAGAGAATCAATTGGATTTGGCAGAAACTTACAAGGTCGGTCAGGGTGTTGCAGAAGCGATATTTGCAAGAAGTCCTTATTCCTTTGAAATACCCGGTGTTCATACACATACGGTAGTGGAATACGAAACGGAGCCGCGAATTCAGCCGGGTGTGGATTTTAAAGTGAAAGTCACATTGCATAATTTGCAAAATGATGCCCGCTATTACACGGCGAAAGCTTATCTGCCGGAGGGATGGAGCGCAGACTACGATAAAAGTTGCCATTCCCGCTATAAGCAAGTCCTTTATCATCATGACGGCGTATCCCATTGGGAAATGACCATTCATACGGGAGAAAATGTAGAGGCGGTCAATCAGATTCCTTTGATCTTCTATACAGAAAGCCACGCAAATCCCATTTATGTTCCCATTGTTCTGTTGGGCTAAAAATCGACCCCCTCGGTGAAAAACCGAGGGGGATAAATTATTTATTTTGCAAAGTCTAAAAGTTTGGCGGCATCCAGTTTGTCAAACTTGGCAATGAAAGATGCCAATTCGCAAGCGATCTTCTTCGCACCGCCCACATCGTTGCTTTCAATGTTCAGCGGCAGCAGGGGATCGTGGAGGGAGAGACGCAGCAGGAACCAACCATTGCCGTGGTTTTCATCCAGGTTCACCCGGACACCCTCAAAATTGCTGGGCGCCAGGGACCAGCCGGGCTGATTCTGGGCATAAGCGTTCAGTTCGTCGATGACCTGCTGGCCGTAGGGCTTGAAATCTTCAAGCAAAATATTCATACGGAACTCAATGCTTTCTGCGGGCTCTTCCAAAGATGCGATCAGGGACTCCAAAGTGTAGCCCATTTGTTTGCCCCGGGCAAGTTCAATGAGTAACTTGGTGACCAGATAAGCGCCGTCATCCAGGAAATAATTTTCTTTCAAGGCGCCGTGACCGGAGGTTTCAATAGCCAACTGGCTGTCCTGACCCAAGTTGTTCAGACGCATAGACTCGTTGATCACATTCCGGTAACCACGCTTAAAGCGGTGATGTATACCGCCCTTTTCTTCAATGAACTTGGCAAGACCGGTGGAGGTGATGGAGTCGGTGACGATGGTAGTGCCGGGATGCTCCCGGAGAAGAATGGCCGCCAGCATTGCAATGATCCGGTTGCGGTTTAATTCACTGCCATCGGAAAGAACAGCGCCTGCCCGGTCTACATCGGTGTCAAAGATGATACCCAAATCCGCATTGGTCTCTTTTACCGCCGCGGTGATGCTTGCCATTGCGGTTTTGTCTTCCGGGTTGGGGATGTGGTTGGGGAAACTGCCGTCGGGATCTAAGTAACGGCTGCCGTCTGTGTTGGCGCCCAGGGGCTTCAGCACTTTGTCGGCATAGAAACCGCCTGCGCCGTTGCCTGCATCCACAACAATGCGGAAACCCTCCAAAGGTTTATCGCAACCTGCGGCACAGCGGATCTTGTCGGCCAAAATTTTGGCGTAGGTGTCCATAAATGCGCCCTTGGCAAAAGCGCCTGCTGTTACGCCGGTAACATCATCGCTTGCGGCGTAAGTAAGGATTTCTGCGATATCTGCCTTTTCCAAACCGCCAGCGGGGGTGAAGAATTTAAAACCGTTGCGGTTAAAGGGCAGATGGCTGGCGGTGATCATAACAGTGCCATCGTAGTTGTAACCGTCGGTGACCGTTGCCATAAACATAGCCGGGGTGCTGGCCATACCAAAGTCGGTAACATCCAGACCCTGGGAAACCATCGCCTCACAGATCCAGGTGCAAAGCATTTCACCGGAGAGCCGGGAATCCCGACCAACAGCCACACGCAGGCCATTCTTTTTGCCGGCTTTTTTCATCAGCCAAAGAGCAAAACCTCTGCCGATATCCCGGCAGACCTGCTCGGTCAGAGTGATGGGCTGACCTTCAATGCCCTCCAGGGCAACGCCGCGAATGTCACTACCGTTTTGCAGTTTCTTGTAATCCATAATTCTATCTCCTATTATTTAATCAGGTCTCCCACACCGTTTATCACATACTTGGGACAGTAGGGGAACAGGTCAATGTCTTCCACTCTGGTCACGCCGGAGAGCACCAAAACCGTATCCACATTGGATTCGATACCGGCGATGATGTCGGTATCCATCCGGTCGCCGATGAAAACGATCTCGGAACTGTGGCAATCCAACATCTTCAGACCGTGGCGAAGCATAACGGGGTTGGGCTTGCCAATGAAATAAGCTTTCTTGCCGGTTGCAATTTCAATGGGTGCGATCAGTGCACCGGTGGCAGGTGCGATGCCGTTTTCAATAGGACCGGTAGTATCCGGATTTGTGCCTATGAGTTTTGCTCCCTTGCATACCAGATTAATGGCTTTTTCCAGTTTTTCGTGACTATAGGAATGGGTTTCGCCCACAACCACGTAGTCGGGATTCACATCATTCATATAAATGCCCCGGTCATAGAGAGCCTTGCTCAATGCAGCCTCACCGATCACATAAGCGGTGCAGCCGGGACGCTGGGAATCCAAAAATGCGGCTGTTGCCAGGGCACTGGTGTAAAAATTGTCTGCAGGTACAGAAAGACCCATACGCTCCAGTTTCATACTCAACTCATGGGGTGTTCTCTCTGCACTGTTGGTCAGAAAAACAAAACGCTTTCCGTTTTCAATCATCCAGTTGACGAACTCTCTGACCCCGGGCAGGATCTGATTGCCGTGGTAGATGACACCGTCCATGTCACAGATAAAGCCGATCTTTTTTTGAATCTGTTCCAATGTGATTCCCTCCCATATTTATCTTGGGAATATTGTACCATAAAATCACCAAGAATCAATACCGAAGGTGATGGAGAACACTTGATTTTTTACCATTCGGCTGATATAATATCCCAGTTGCTACGGAGACGTATCGAAGTGGTCATAACGGGGCTGACTCGAAATCAGTTAGGGAGCAATCCCACGCGAGTTCGAATCTCGCCGTCTCCGCCATAAAACACCATCCATATGGGTGGTGTTTTTCTTTTGCAGAACTTTACAAAACCTGACGATTATATTACAATAAGCGAAATTGGTCATTTTGGAGGAATTTAAATGAAAAAACTGCAAAAGGCCTCGGAATTGCTGTGGCTGTTGGGTATTCTGTTTGTGGCGCTGGGTGTTTCTATCTGCAGCAAAGCGGATTTGGGCGTTTCTATGGTCGCCGCTCCCGCTTTTGTCGTACAGGAGGCGATCGTTCACTTCAGCCCGGTACTGACCGTCGGTGTAACAGAGTACATTATTCAGGGCCTGCTTTTGGTGATTTTGTGTATCGCGGTAGGCAGATTCAACTGGCGATACTTATTGGCGTTTGCTGTGGCGGTTGGTTACGGTTATGTGCTGGATTTCTTTCTGTGGATGCTCAGCGGCGTGGAATTGACCGCCGTTTGGATGCGCTGGGTGATGCTGATCGTTGGCGATGTGGTCACAGCTTTTGGCGTTGCCTGCTTCTTCCGTACATATATGCCCTTGCAGGTGTATGAACTGTTTGTGGCGGAAATTGCCAGCCGTTTCCAAATTCCCATTACAAAAGTCAAACGGGCGTTTGATATCACCCTTTTGGTGCTTTCCATCGTGCTGGCGGTGGTGCTGTTTTGGGATGTGGCGACCTTTGATTGGTCGACCATCGGCTATGCATCCTTCCACAGCATCGGTCTTGGCACGATTGTCACTACCATTATCAATTCTCCCTTGATCGGGCTGATGGGGAAACTTGTCGACCGTTTCTTCGGTCAGAAACCGGCATTCCCAAAAATGGAAAAAGTATTAAAACGCTGAAAAAACCGCAACCGATTACTCGGTTGCGGTTTTGTTAATGATGGTGATGATGTCCGCAGGTGTGGTGTTCTTCCGTGTGACAGTGGGCGTGATGGCAGTGTTCCCCGATACCCTCTGTTTCAATGGTCAAATGCCCAATACCCATATCTTTCAATTTGTGACGAACGAAATCTTTCGCTCTGTGGGGGTCATCCGTAACAATGTGCATTGTGGCGTCATTGCTGTGTCCGTCTATGCTCCGAATATGGATGTGGTGAACATCATGAATACCTTCGATTTCCATGACGGCCCTTTGCAGTTCATCAACAGACAGGGGCGTTTTCTCCAGGAAAAGATCTATCACGGTTTTTAAGGTTTTTGCAGCGTTGATAAAAATAAACAGCGCAACACCCATAGATAAAATAGCATCCAGCAGAGCAAAATCCGTGAAGCGCATAACAATAGCGCCCACCAAAACGATGGCCCAGCCAAGGACATCTTCCAACATATGGAGATTGACTGCTTTCTGATTCAGAGAATCCCCCTCCCGAGTGAAAAAGGCGGCAAGAAAATTCACACATACGCCTACAATGGCAAAGAGGATCATGCCGTCGTAATGGATCTCTTTCGGAGAGAACAGACGGCCAACGGCATTGTAGATCACAGCGGCAGAGCCGACCAACAAGATCACGGTTGTGATCACACTGCCTAAAACAGAAAACCGGGCATAGCCGTAAGTATAGGTTTTGTCCGGCTGACGCTTGCTTTTTCGCTCTAAGAAGTAAGAAACACCGATGCCGGCGGCATCTCCCAAATCGTGAATGGCATCGGAGGCGATAGCGATACTGCCGGTGAGAAAACCGCCCACCAATTCAAAGACGGAAAAAGCCAAATTCAAAAGAAAAGCGATTAAAATATTGCGCTGTGTTTTCATAAAGACCACCTGTTGACTTTCAAAATTATTTACGATACAATCAATGTGTTACTGAACAATGTGTTCAATAATAGTATAGCAAAAGTACGGATACTATCAACATATGATATTGCTTCGGTGTTCCTTACCGAACAAATCAGCAAAAATGTACGGAGGAAATATGGACAGAAGACAACGGAAAACAAGAGAATCCATATTTAAAGCATTCTCACAACTGCTGACAAAAAAGACTTTTGAACAGATCACGGTGGGGGAGATCATCACCCTTGCAGATGTGGGCAGAGCCACATTTTATTCGCATTTTGAAACGAAAGATTATTTGCTGAAAGCCTTTTGTGAGGAACTTTTCTGTCACTTGTTTGATTCTTTGGAAACCGGTCACGAAGATCACAGACATATTTTTGACTGCGATGCCCGGGACGATGTATTTTTGCATCTGCTCCGCCATTTGCAAAAGAATGATAACAATATTTTGAAACTGTTGGCTTGCCAAAACAACGAATTGTTTTTACAGTATTTCAAAACCAACTTGAAAAAACTGGCGACCAGCCAGTTGCCCCGGTTTGCCCACCGGAAAAATGAGAAATTACCGGAAGATTTCTGGGTCGATCATATCGCCACAACTTTCGTGTCCGTTTTCCGCTGGTGGGTGGAAAAGGGTATGGAAGAGCCACCGGAAGCCATTGCCGAATATTTTTATATGGCTGTGTAACAGTACACAAAAGGAGAAAGTTATGTTAACCAACTATCATACCCATTGTAATTTCTGTGATGGCAGCAGCACACCGGAAGAAGTGGTGCTTTCGGCGCTGAATAAGGGCTTTGCGGCGATCGGCTTTTCCAGCCACGGCGGTTTTGCTTCGCTGAAAGAAATGAAATATAAAAAGATAGATTTAGACGCTTACCGGAAAGAGATCGCCCGTCTGCAGGAAAAATACAAAAAGGATATTCAAATTTACTGCGGCATCGAGGAAGATGACATCAGTTGGATAGAAAGAGACCGCTACCGCTATATGATCGGCTCGGTACACTATTTCGCCAAAGACGGAAAATACCTCTCTATTGATGGCAGTGACACCCATTTTGCAAACTGCCTAAAAGCATTCGGAGGTGATCCGCTGACTTTGGCAGAAAACTATTACCGAATATTCTGTGACTACATAGCCTTGCGGAAACCGGATATTGTCGGCCATTTTGACCTCATCACCAAGTTTGAAGAAAAAATGCCGGTGGGACTGATGGATGACCCGGCGTATTGCCGTTTGGCGGAAAGATATCTTACCGAAGCGGTAAAAAGCGGCAGTATTTTTGAGATCAATACCGGCGCTATTTCCAGAGGGTGGCGTACTGTGGCGTATCCCCAGGAGAACCTTTTATATGTTCTGAAAAAACTGGATGCGCCTATTATGGTCAACGCGGATTCCCACCACGCAGATACCATTGATTGCTTCTTTGAAGAAACAAAAGCGATGCTCCGGGAGATCGGTTTCCGGAAAAGCGTTGTGCTTTATAACGATGAATTCCAAAAAGTAGACCTATAAGGAGAATGGGATATGTCTGAATATTTAGAGAAAATTGTCGGTGCTTTGCAGGCTGTGGAGGAAGAGGAGAAAGATACTCTTTCTGCTGCCGCCCGAATGGTGGCTGATACCATTAAAAACGGCGGACTGATCTTCACTTTCGGTTGCGGTCATTCCCATCTGCCGGGATTGGATGCTTTTTACCGGGCAGGTGGTCTTGCCAATGTTTCGCCGATACTGGATACAGATCTGATGCTCCATAACGGCGCGGCAAAGTCCAGCCGGATGGAGAAAATGTCCGGACTTGCCCCGGAGATCTTCCGGCGGTATACCTTATCCGGTAATGATATGCTGTTCATTTTCTCTGCGTCCGGCAAAAACCAGGTGCCGGTGGAAATGGCAGAAGCAGCGAAAGCCGCCGGCATTCGTACGGTAGGCGTATCTTCCGCATCTTACTACGAAAAAGGCGGAAAACTCCACACCCATGTGGATGTGGCCATCGATTGCAAAGTGCCATACGGCGATGCCTGCATTCCGGTGGGGGATGTGGCAATGGGAGGCTTATCCACAGCAACCGCCTGCTTCATTCTCAATACTTGCCTCATTGAGGGCGCAAAACTGGCGCTTGCCGAGGGTGTCACACCACCAATCTATTTAAGCGGCAACATTGAAGGGGGCAGAGATCACAATGTGGTTTTGGAAAACCTCTATTTGGGAAGGGTGAAACATCTGTGAGTAAAATTGCAGTGATCGGTATGGTGGGCAATTCTGCCTTTATGCCTGTGGACAGATTTCCGGTCAGCGGTGAGACCGTTACGGCAAAGGATGTTCACTTTGAACCCGGCGGAAAAGGTTACAATCAGGCGGTTGCCGCCGCCCGTTGCGGGGCAGAGGTGGCCTTTTTAGGCGCAGTTGGCGCAGAAGGATTTGAAAGCATCCGGAATTTTGCGGACAATGAGGGAATCACACCGGTGTTGGTGAAAAAGCCCGGTCAGACGGCATATGCTACCATCATTACCGATAAAGGCGGCGCAAACTGCGTCACTGTTTACCAGGGACCGGCATTAACGCCGGAAGATGTGGATGGGTTTGCATCCTATATTGAGAATGCCGATGTGCTTTTGCTGAATAATGAAGTGCCGGAATCGGTAAATATCCGGGCGATGGAGATCGCCAAGAAAAGCGGGGTAAAGGTAATCATCAATCCGGCACCTGCCCGAAAAATGAGCGCATATCTTTTGGAAAATGCGTTTTTATGTACCCCAAATGAACACGAAGCAGCAGGCGTTGACCATCTTTCCAACTTGGCGATTACCTTAGGGGGAGAGGGGTGCCTGCTGAAAGAAACAGGTGAAATCATACCTGCGGTGTCTTGCGGTAAGGTGGTGGATACCACCGGCGCAGGAGATACATTCAATGGCGCGTTGGCAGTAAAATTGGCAGAGGGCGTGAGTCTAAAAGAGGCAGTATCCTTTGCCACAGTTGCTGCCGGTATCAGCGTCACAAGACCCTACGCGGTCACATCCATTCCGACTCTGAAAGAAATCAAAACACATATTCTTTGAAAATTTCCGGCGTCCCGATCGGGACGCCGGTTCTCTCTTATTCGCAATCAGTGAAACTGCGGATATAGCAGGCAGTGGATGTGAAGATCAGCGATAGAAAACCCAGAAGCAAACCGGTTAGGATCGCGCCGATGACGCTGGCTGCAGCCACATCAACGATCAATAAAACCACACCCGTGGCAATGACTCCCAAAATGCCTGCAAGCAGGGCATTCAAAGATGCGCAGCCGCAGATGCCGTGCTGCCGGGGACTTCTTGCCAGAACCATTGCCCCAGCCAAGCCGCCCAGATAGACCACGGCTATGCCCAGCGCCGCCCAGTAGAATACAGGCGCAATGGCGATCGCAGCAGTGATCTGCAAAAATGCGCCAACAACGGCAACGATCAAGCTGACCACCAATGCCACGATGACGCAGTTGCATCTGCAATTGCAATTACAGTTGACAGTACTCATTTTCTCACCTCCCACAGCAGACTATGCATCCGTTGGGGAAAAAGTGCAAAACAGGTCGAATCATCAGACGAACAATATATACGGCAAGAAAGTACAAAATATTCACACAATTTTGTTCTTTCCCCATAAAAACTGTGGTGTATAATAAGCGTAGTGATGATACAGAGATTGCATAATGGCATATTGCATTTTTTGCAATATGTTCCGATACTATTTGCTATATGCATTATAAAAAGTATGCTATATAATTGGAATATCAAAAAAGGGAGGTCAACCTATGAAAAAACTGCGTGTAGCCATCATTGGACAGGGCAGAAGCGGCAGAAATATCCACGGCGCTTATTTCCGGTCTGATGAGAATCTGTATTATCAGGTCGTTGCTGTTGTGGAAAAGGATGAGAGCAGAAGAAACTTGGCATTGGAGGAGTATCCGGGCTGCGAAGTATACGAAGATTATCGGGAACTTTACGGAAAACCCATAGATTTGGTGATCAATACTGCATTTTCGGAACTGCACTATCCCATTTCCAAGGACCTTTTGGAACACGATCTGTCGGTGCTGGTGGAAAAACCTATGGCCCGTAACTATGAAGAAGCAATGGACCTGATTCGCATAGCCAAAGAGCGTAAAGCGCTTTTTGCAGTATTTCAGCAATCTTTGCTGATGCCTTATTATGTCCATCTCAAGGAAACCATCGCCAGTGGCAAGCTGGGAAGGATCACCCAAGTGAACATTAACTACAGTTACTTTGGGCGTCGGTGGGACTGGCAGACACAGCGCAGTCATATGGGCGGCAGTGTATACAATACCGGACCGCACGCCCTGGGTTTCGCATTGGATCTGATGGATTTCAGCGAAGATGTAAAAGTGGTGTATTCCAAACTGGACAGCGTTCTTACCAGCGGCGATGCGGAAGATACTGCCAAAATTATTTTAGCAGCCCCCGGTAAGCCGGTGGTGGATGTGGAGATCAACAGTAACGATGCCTATAGCGACTATAAACTGAAAGTCTTGGGTTCCAGAGGTACTTATAAGACCGACGTACGGCACTACGATATGAAATACATCATAGATGGTGAAAATCCGGAGCAGCCGGAAACTTCCGAGCCGCTTACCAATTCAGAAGGCCTTCCGACTTACTGTATGGAAAAACTGATCATTCACGAAGAGTCCGGAGATTTTACGGAGGCTCCTTCCAAAGTTGCCACTGCCCGGTTCTATGAGATGGTGTATAAGCGCCTTACAGAAGGAAAACCGATGACGGTCACTGCAGAGAATATTGCAAAACTGATTAGTGTGATCGAAACGATCCACAAACAAAATCCCACATTTACAGAATAAAAAAGCAGGAGGGTTAGCCCTCCTGCTTTTTTATGTTTACGCAATGTTTACTTTTGGATATAATGGAAACCATAGACAAAAAAACCGGTTTATGGTATGCTAATAAACGATCAATAGTTGGTGTGGAGGCTTTTCATGAAAAAGCATAAAAATTCCAATTACAAATACGGTGCGCAGCAACCGCAGCAGGAAAAACCGCCGGTAATGCAAGCGCTGAAAGAAAAACTGTTGTGGTTTGGTACGCAAACCGGACTGTTTGTTCTGCGGGTGGCGATTTTATTTGCGGTCTTTTTCCTGGTAGAGATTTTTGCGCTGCTGCTGATCAGGCCGGCAGAGTACAGTTGTTTACTGTTCGGCGCGTGCTGGTCGCTGCTGCTTGCATCGGTCTGCCTGATCCTGCCACGGGTGGCCGGCCGGATCGTCTTTGGCATTACCTACTATTTTTCTGCCCTTTGGGCGCTGGCGCAGACCGGATACAATATCTTTTTCAACCGGATGATGTGGTTGCAGGATATTTTTTATGCCGGGGAAGGAGCGGATTACCTGGGCAGTGTTCTTGCGGGTTTTTCCTGGATCTGGTGGGTCGGCCTTGTGGCGCTGATCGGTATTGGCGTACTGGTTATTTGGAAATTTCCCAAGCAGTCCGGAAAGATCTTTGCAAGAAGCCCTTATGTGCTGATGATCGCCGCCAGTATTGCAACACTCTGCCTGCTGCCGGAGAGCATTTTCTTGAAGGATCTGGAGATCTGGGGCACACGCTCGGAATACGGTCAATCTTCTTCTTACCGGGCGACTTATACCACAATGTACGATGCGAAGAATGTGTATAACATCTGCGGCACCTATCATCTGACATTCCGGGATGTGTGGAAGCACCATCTTTATCCGTTGACACCTGCATACAGAGCAGAGATCAATGCGCAAGTGGAACAACTGGATGACTACTTTGCCCAGCGTGGCGAAAAGCAGGACAATGAAATGACCGGCGCATTGGCAGGGAAAAATGTAATTATGGTGCTGATGGAGTCCATGGATGATTGGATGATCACACCGGAGGATACGCCCACCCTTTACAAAATGATGGGTGAGAGCATCAACTTCATCAATTTCTATACCCCCGGTTACGGCACAGCCCGTACCATCAACTCCGAGTTCTGTATGAATACCGGCATTTACCTGCCCACCAATGGCAAGTATGTGTTTAACTATGTTACCAACGATTGGGATCAATCCATTGCCTCCCAAATGGTCAATAACGGCTACACAGCGGAGATATTCCACTATAACACACCGGAGTTTTACAGCCGCGGCGTATTCGAGCCGGCTATGGGCTATCATACCTATAATTGCTACGCCGATTATAACAACGATAAAAATGCCCTTTACGATGATTGCCTGCTGTTTGATATTCCGGAATTGAATGAACTGTTTTTCCGGGAAGGACAGACCTTTAATACCATCATTACCCGTTCTGCGCATTTGAGTTATAAGTATAACGAGGTGCTCAGTTATTACGCATTGAAAAAGTATCCGGAATACCGGGGGCGGTATGGCAGTGAAGAAGAGAATTGCGCCCGGGTAAAGGCAAAACTGGTGGACGATATGTTTGCCCGGCTTTTGCAGGAACTGGAAGAAAAGGGACAACTGGAAAACACCGTGATCATCGGTATGACCGACCACTACACCTACGGCTATAAGAACACAGAGGAACTGTTGGCGCTGTCCGGCGTGGAGGATGAGATCCTGCTGGAGAAGACACCGTGCTTTATCTGGTCTGCAAATGGCCCTGTAGACAAGGCTTTGAACACAGCGGATCTTGTACCTACCGTGTTGAATCTGCTGGGGATCGATTCTCCCCACAATTATCTGGGACAAGATGCATTTGATCCCCGGTATGTGGGGTATGCATTGTTCCCTGATGGCAGTTGGGCAAGCGAGGGCGTGTTCTGCAAGGTGGTCAGCGGCGGAAAAGTGGAGATCCTGGAAAACCGGGATGACAAAGAGATCACCGGCGAGTATCTGGATGAAATGGCCACAAGAGCAAGAAATTTTATAACTGTCAGCAATCTTTTATTGACGGCTGATTACTATAAGAACTAAAACAATCCCCTGCCGATTCGGCAGGGGATTATTGCGTATCAACTTTTTTGTTCACCAATGGTCACAGTGATCTCAAGGGTTGCGCCTTTGCGATAAACTGCAAGCTGGATTTTAGCGCCCACCTGGGATTTCTTTATCATTGTCACAAGATCGCTGCTGGTAGATATTTCTTTGCCATTTGCGTGGGTGATAATATCATTGATCTGCAATTTTGCTTCTTCTGCGGGGCTGCCTTCCACAACGGTTTGAATGGCGGCGCCTTTAGGCAGACCGTATGCCTGCGCCCTTTCATCCACATCCAAAACGGAAATGCCCAGGTAAGGTTTGGACAGATAGCCGTTTTCAATGATGCTTTCGATCATTTCCCGGACATCGTTGATGGGGATAGCAAAAGCAATATTATCAATGGATGCGCCGCTGGAAGAACTGGAATACTTGGCATTGGTAATGCCGATGACTTCACCGTACATATTGAACAGCGCGCCGCCGGAGTTGCCGGAGTTGATAGCGCAGTCAGTTTGGATCAAAGTCATGGTGATGCCATTGGACATGGTAACATCCCGGTTCAGCGCGCTGACGATGCCGGTGGTCAGAGAAAAGGTCAGTTCACCCAAAGGGTTGCCGATGGCAGCGACACTGTCACCTACATTCATATTGCCGGAATCACCCAGCACCACAGGGGTCAGACCAACTTTTTTTACTTTCAGGATCGCCAGGTCATTTGCTTCGTCACTGCCTACGACTGTGGCAGAAGCGGTGGTTCCGTCATAGAAAGAAACGGTGACAGAATCAGAGCCTTCCACAACGTGGTGGTTGGTTACGATATAACCGTTATCTGTGAGAATAAAACCGGAACCGGAAGCGGCGGAAGTGGTGGGGTAGCCCCAGTAATTGGTGGTGATAGACGTGGTGATGCCCACGGTGGAATTTACATTCGTGGCATAAACCTCTGCAGGGGTCATCAGTTTGCCGGTATCCACTTTGTCTTTGTCGATGACGGTATTTCCACGGTCACCTTCTAAAATCGTGGCAGAATCATCCTTGGGTGGATCAGTAGGCAGCGGATTCTGGAAATCTGTATTGGGGAATATACTGCCACTTTTGCTGTATTGGTCTGCAAGCCGTGTGCCGATAACGCCAAGAGCGGCGCCCAAAAGACAGACGCACAGAATCAGCGCAACCAGTCTGACACCGGAAAATCCGTTCTTTTTTGGGGGAGTGGGTGTGTAGCGGCTTGTGTTTTCCGGTTCCCAGCGGGGCAGAGGTTCCGGCTGCGGATCAGAAACAGTGAATGCTTCAACCACATCCTCGTTGGGTTCGTTTACTATGGGATTATTTTCGAATTGTTCGTCCATAGAGTTGTCCTCCTTACGGTTTTTCTTTATTGTACCCGGCTTTCTTGAACTCACGCTGAAATAAAAGCAAACAGAATATGAACAAGCATTTTTTACGGTATCTACAATAATAGCAAAAATGAGGCTGAAAAACAACAAAAAATATTGCACTTTATCATATTGAATTTTAATAGTGAAAATGATAATATATGCGTAATGGACAATTGTTCTTCGAGGGAAGACAGTTGACGGAGATTTTTCAGAAAAACTGGAGGGTATGAATATGAAACGTGTGTACAATTTTTCTGCCGGTCCGGCAATGTTGCCTGAAGAGGTTTTGCAGGAAGCCGCCGCTGAAATGCTGGACTACCGCGGTACCGGTATGTCCGTAATGGAGATGTCTCACCGATCTAAAGCATACCAGCAGATCATCGACGAAGCAGAGCAGGATCTGCGGGATCTGATGAACATTCCGGATAACTATAAAGTTCTGTTTTTGCAGGGCGGCGCGCACCAGCAGTTTGCTATGGTGCCGATGAATTTAATGAAAAACGGCGTAGCCGATTATATCATCACCGGTCAGTGGGCAAAGCGGGCGCATCAGGAGGCGCAGAAGTTCGGTAAGGCCAATGCCATCGCCTCTTCTGCCGATAAGACTTTCTCCTATCTGCCGGATTGCTCGGATCTGCCCATCAGCGAAGATGCAGACTATGTTTATATCTGCGAAAACAATACCATTTACGGCACCAAGTTTAAGACACTGCCCAACACCAAGGGAAAAACATTGGTTGCGGACGTTTCTTCCTGCTTCCTGTCCGAGCCGGTGGATGTGACCAAGTACGGTATTATCTATGGCGGCGCACAGAAAAATATCGGCCCTGCCGGCGTGGTGATCGTGATCATCCGGGAAGACCTGATTACCGATGATGTGCTCCCCGGCACACCCACAATGTTAAAGTACAAGACCCACGCCGACAACGGCTCTATGTATAATACACCCCCTGCCTACGGTATCTACATCTGCGGCAAGGTCTTTAAGTGGATCAAAAAGCGCGGCGGTCTGGCAGCAATGAAGGAATACAACGAAAAGAAAGCTGCGATCCTGTACGATTATTTGGATCGGAGCAAGATGTTCAAAGGCACAGTTGTAAAGGAAGACCGCTCTTTGATGAATGTTCCTTTTGTTACCGGAGATGCCGATCTGGACGCCAAGTTCCTGAAAGAAGCCGCAGAGGCGGGCTTCGTGAATCTGAAAGGTCACCGCTCCGTAGGTGGTATCCGCGCCAGTATTTATAACGCCATGCCTATTGAGGGTGTGGAAAAACTGGTTGCCTTTATGGAGGCTTTTGAGGCCGCAAACAGTTGAAAAGAGGAAAATACTATGTATAAAGTGCATTATTTGAATCCTATTTCTACCAAAGGCACAGACCTTTGGACAGAGAATTATGAAAAAACAGAGTCCTTAGCCGAAGCAGAGGCAATCATGGTCCGCAGCGCGGCCATGCACGATCTGGAACTGCCGGATAGTTTGGCAGCAGTTGCCCGCGCCGGCGCAGGCGTGAACAATATCCCTTTGGATAAGTGCGCGGAAAAGGGCATTGTGGTATTCAATACCCCCGGCGCCAACGCCAACGGCGTGAAAGAACTGGTGTTTGCCGCTATGCTTCTGGCGGCCCGGGATGTGGTTGGCGGTATCAACTGGGCGGCAAGCCAGGTTGACAACGCAAATGTTGCAAAAGATACGGAAAAGGAAAAGAAGAAGTTTGCTGGCTTCGAACTGTCCGGCAAAAAACTGGGCGTTATCGGTTTGGGCGCTGTAGGCGGCCCCTTTGCCAACACCGCCCGACGGCTGGGTATGGAGGTCTACGGCTGTGACCCCTTTATTTCCGTAGATGCCGCTTGGCATCTGGACAGCCATATCGTCCGCGTGAAGACCCGTGAGGAGATCTACGAAAACTGCGATATTATTTCTCTGCACACCCCGCTGCTGGATGATACCCGCAAGATGATCAATGCCGAAGCCATCTCCAAGATGAAGGATGGCGTGGTGATCCTGAACTTCGCCCGTGACCTGCTGGTGGATGACGATGCCATGGAAGAGGCACTGAAGAGCGGCAAGGTCCACCGCTATGTTACCGACTTCCCCAACGACCGCACCGCCGGTATGGAGGGTGTCATTGCCATTCCTCACCTGGGTGCTTCCACCGAAGAGGCCGAGGATAACTGCGCCAAGATGGCAGTCCGCCAGGTGATGAATTTCCTGGAGAACGGCAATATCATCAACTCCGTGAACTACCCCAACTGCGACCTGGGTATCTGTAACAAGGCCAGCCGCATCACCATTCTTCACGGCAATATCCCCAATTGTTTGAGCCGGTTCACCTCCATCATTTCCGCTGAGGGCATCAACATCTCCGATCTGGTCAACCGCAGCCGCGGCGAGCACGCCTACACCATGCTGGATCTGGACCATGTTCCTTCCCAGGCTGTGGTGGATATGCTTTCCCGCATCCAGGGTGTTTACCGCGTGAGAGTCATTAAGTAAATCGAAAGGGTGCTGTCTCCAACCTGCGTGAGACAGCACCCTTGTTGTATTCGTATTCCGATTTATCGCACTGACGCTCGAATTCCGAATTCCAAATTCCGAATTCCGAATTGTGGTATTTCCTT
>CALBJG010000117.1 GCA_937892865.1 uncultured Clostridia bacterium | reverse complement strand
TAAACATAAGTAAACTGACCGGCGGTTTCGAACACGGCAGCCAGGATCTTATCCTTGTGCTGGGGAACAGGGCCAAATTTGACCTTCTTGGACTTCATAAAGATATAGAGGCCCAGGGCAAACAGCGCGAAGGTCAGCTCATAGCTGGTGTTTGCCACAGCCTCGATGGTGTCCTCAGTGACATCGATCAGGGGAGAATTGGCCACATCCTCGATCAGGAAGAAGGCATCATCCAGGAATGTGCCGAAGGCATCCAAAAGCGCATACATAAAAGGCATACAGAACGCCACGATCGCCAGTTTTTTACCGTGCTTTTTCTTTCTGGGGGTCTCGCCACGGTTTTCCAGGAAGCCGACACCCACAACACCAACAGTGATCACTGCCACGGCGACCCAGGTCAGGACACTGAACTTGTCGCCCATAAAAATGGCAAACAGAAGAACGCAAATGACACCTGCGGTGTTTTCAATAGGGTCAGAGATGGATTCCTCCAAAAAGCGCATACCGAAATAGGAGAACGCCATGGAGATGATGTAAAACAGAGAAACCGGGAGATAGCGGAGAATATTTTCCGGGTTGTAGTTAATATCCTGCGTCAGCAGAGTGAAGATCGCGTGGGCGCCCATAACGATACCGACCCAGATGCAGATCTTCAGATGAGAATACTTTTCATCGGGACGCGCGCCTTTTTTGTAGAAAAGTTCGGCAGTGCCCCACAGAATTGCGGTACCAATGGCAAAGAATAACCAAGACATAAATAAAACCTCTCTTTATAACGTGATGAGTCCTGCGTCAACCATTTTTTGCAGGCTCATTAAAATACCGATTTTTGCGTGAAGCCAGGTCAAACCACCCTGGAAGTACACAGCGTAAGGCTCCCGGATAGGGCCGTCAGCAGACAGTTCAATGGAAGAGCCTTGCACAAATGCGCCGGCAGCCATGATCACCTGGTCGTTGTAGCCGGGCATATCCCAGGGCATGGGTGTGGCAAAGGAATCCACCGGCGCAGCCGCCTGGATGCCCTTGCAGAAAGCGATCATACCCTCTTCACTCTTCAGTTCCACCGCCTGGATAATATCATGGCGGCTTTCTGTGGCGTTGGGTACGCACTTAAAGCCCAAAGGCTCGTAGAGATTGGCGGCGAAGATCGCGCCCTTTTCTGCCCCTGCCACTACTGTGGGGGCAAGGAAGAAACCTTGATATAAAGAGGGCATCAAGCCCAGGTTTGCGCCCACTTCCTGACCCAAGCCGGGGGCGGAAAGGCGGTAAGCGCAGCGGTCGATGCAGGCCTTTGTGCCGCAGATGTAGCCACCAATGGGAGCAAGACCGCCGCCGGGGTTCTTGATCAAGGAGCCTACGACCATATCTGCGCCCACATCGGAGGGCTCAATGGTCTCTACGAATTCGCCGTAGCAGTTGTCCACCATACAGATCACATCCGGTTTTACGGACTTGCAGAATGCGATCAGTTCACCGATCTGCTTTACAGAGAAAGTGGGGCGGGTGGCATAGCCTTTGGAACGCTGAATGGTGATCAGCTTTGTTTTTTCATTGATAGCGGCGCGGATACCCTCATAGTCGAAAGTACCGTCAGCCAGCAGGTCTACCTGCCGGTAGGTCACGCCGTACTCTGCCAAAGAGCAGGGGCTTTCCCGGATACCGATAACTTCCTGCAAAGTGTCATAGGGAAGACCAACGGGGGAGAGCAGTTCATCTCCGGGAAGCAGATTTGCAGACAGCGCCACGGTCAGCGCGTGGGTGCCGCAGGTGATCTGCGGGCGTACCAAAGCCGCTTCCGTGTGGAAAACATCTGCGTAGACCCGCTCCAGGTTATCTCTGCCTACATCGTCATAGCCATAGCCGGTGGTCGCGGCAAAGCAGGCGGCGGATACCCGGTTTTTCTGCATCGCCAGCAAAACTTTTGCTTGGTTGTACTCCGCTACTTTGTCGATGGCATTGAAACGCCCGGTAAGTTTGGCAATGGCCTTTTCACCGTATTCATAAACGGCAGGGGAGATGCCCATACCGATGTAAAATTCCAAAAGTTCTTCCATGTCAATTCTCCTCGCTTTTTACAGTGGTAAAGATCCGGTTTGCCAGGTCGCTCAAAAGTTCCGGACGGGATACGATGAGGCCGGTCTCTTCTTCACCCAGGATCAGCAGGGTGTCACCGGGCTGAATACCGAACAATTCACGGGCTTCTTTGGGGATCACGATCTGACCCCGGTCACCAACTTTAGCAGTGCCAAAAACCCGCCGGGCATTTGTTTTGCCCAATATGTGCTTGCCGCTTGCCAAGTGGATCATCCTTTCCTACTTTTCATACTTTTCATACCTCAAAAAGTATAAAACAAACCGCCCCGGATGTCAATACCGGGGCGGTAAAAAATGGCAAAATCAGTCGTTTCTTCGCCGGTTTCCAAAGAGCAGGATCAGCCGTAAAAGTTGCGCTGCGGCAACGGCCACGGCGGCAACATAAGTCATTGCCGCGGCAGTGAGTGTCTTTCTCGCGCCCTTCAGTTCCTCGCTTGTGAGCAGTTCCGCTTCTTCCATAGCAACCATCGCCCTGCGGCTGGCATTGAATTCCACCGGCAGGGTGATGAGTTGAAAAACAAGGGATAGACTGAAGCAGGCGATACCCGCATATACCAATGTATAAGAAACATTCCCAAGGGCAGAAAAGAGAATGCCCAGCAGAATCAGCGGCATCGCCAGCCGGGAGCCGATGTTTGTCACGGGGATGATGGCAGCCCGGAGTTTGATCGGGCCGTAATTCTGGGCATACTGTACCGCGTGACCCGCTTCGTGGCAGGCAACGCCGATGGCGGCGGTGGAGTGGCTGTCGTACACGCTGTCGGAAAGCCGGATCACATTGGATTTGGGGTCGTAGTGATCTGTCAAGTTGCCGCTGACCCGCTCAATGCGTACATTGGAAACACCGTGCTTGCGCAATACCCGCTCTGCCGCTTGGGCGCCGGTGATCCCCCGCTGGGAATACTGTTTGGAATAACGCTTAAAAGTGGAATTGACACCGGCGCTGGCCAATGCCGCCAAAATCAGGCAGGGAACGACAATGACGATATATGTCCAGTCAAATCCGTAAAAATAGGGCAAATAGGAAAGCATAAGGGCAACTCCTTTCAATATTGCTTATAGTATAACCCATTATACCCCGGAATGCCAGGGTATAACTTTACATTTTTGTAAATTCTATGTATAATTGAAAATAAGAATAAACAAGGAGGAACAGCAATGGGTTTTTTGCGTCTGTTGGAGAGCGTCCGTCTGCCAGGGCTGAATGAATGTATGCTGCTGATTACCCGGTTGGGTGAGGAAACGGCATTTTTGGTGGCGGCGCTTGTGATTTTTTGGTGTTTCGATAAGTACCGGGGCTATTATTTGCTGTCTGTGGGCTTTATCGGTACGATCCTCAATCAGTTTATGAAACTACTGTTCCGGATACCCAGACCCTGGGTGCTGGACCCGGAGTTTACCATTTTGGAGCAGGCCAGGGAAGCCGCCGCAGGCTACAGTTTCCCCAGCGGACATACCCAAAGCGCCGTCGGTACTTTCGGCGCTGTTGCCTATGCCGCGAAAAACCGCGTTGTTCGAATCGTGTGCATTATAATTGCAGTGTTGGTACCGTTCTCCCGGATGTATGTGGGCGTCCATACGCCTTTGGATGTGGTAGTGGCGGCAGTAATGGCTGTGGCGCTGATCGTCCTTTTAAAACCTGTGGTGTTGGGTAAAACAAAAAAGTATATTCCCGCGCTGCTGATCGGTATGACCGTCCTTGCCGCAGGCTTCCTCTGCTTTGTGGAACTTTTTCCGTTTCCGGCAGATATTGACCCCCACAACCTGGAATCCGGTCTGAAAAACGCCTATACCCTGGCAGGTTCTCTGCTTGGGTTGCTTTTCGTGTATATTGCAGATGAAAAGTGGCTAAATTTTGATGTAAAAGCAGTTTGGTGGGCGCAGATTTTAAAAGTTGCCCTGGGCTTAGGCTTGGTGCTGGCAGTGAAAAGCGGCTTGAAAACACCCTTAAATGCCCTGCTGGGTGAATCTGTCGGCAGAAGCGCGCGATATTTTCTGATCGTTGTGGTGGCTGGTATTTTGTGGCCTTTGACTTTCCGCTGGTTTGCCAAACTGGGAAACAAGGAGTAATTTTATGACCGTTGTCCTCATTGGTTTCACATTGGTATTGGCGTTGATCCTCACAATGGGCATTACAACTTTTGTCCTTGCCTGCGTCAGGCAGAAGGAACTGCCCTGGCTGAACGACCAGGCGTTGCAAAAAACGGCCTATGGCCGGTTCAGTGACCATATCCGCAAGGCAGACCGGTGGCTGCGGGATCACGATGCCCAAAGTGTCAGCATAAAATCCCGGGACGGATTGCGCCTTCGGGGACTTTGGGTACCGGTGGAGAATGCCAAAGGTACGGTTTTGTTTGTTCACGGCTACCGCAGTTGCGTTTTGGCGGATTTCGGCCTTGCTTATGATTTTTACCGGGATATGGGCTTTAATCTTCTGTTGCCGGATCAGCGCAGTCACGGAAAAAGCGAGGGCAAGTTTATTACCTTCGGTGTCCGGGAGAGTGAAGATATGGCCTGCTGGGTAAATTTTCACAACCGCGAATTTGGCGAATTTCCTATGCTTCTCAGCGGCCTTTCCATGGGGGCGACCACAGTGATGTATATGGCGGATATGACACTGCCCGATAATGTAAAGGGCATCGTTGCCGACTGCGGTTTTACCACCCCCGGAGAGATCATCAGCCTGGTGTTCCGCAAAACCGTTCATCTGCCGGCAGGCGTTGCTGTGTGGCTGGCAGACCGGATCGCCCGGTTGGTTGCCGGTTTCTCCTTTTATGAAAAGGACACCCGAAGATCCCTTGCCCGGAGCAATCTGCCCATTCGTATGATCCACGGTACGGAAGACCATTTTGTTCCTGCCATGATGACCCGGGAATCCTATGATGCCTGCCAAACCGACAAACAACTGTTACTGGTGGAAAAAGCCGGTCACGGTGTCAGTTTCCTGCAGGATAAAAAACATTACGCCGCAATGATCATTGATTTTTTGAACACAATTATTCCCTAAGGAGAGAGAAAATATGAATACGATTTCCGTAAAAAAACTGAAAGAAAAGGCCATCCTGCCCACCTATGGCTCCGCCGAGGCGGCAGGGGCTGATCTGTATGCCTGCCTGGATGCGGATATTACCATTGCCCCCGGGGCATCTGCCTTTGTGCCGACGGGGCTTGCTATGGAGATCCCCAAAGGCTGCGCAGGCCTCATTTATGCCCGCAGCGGTCTTGCCTGCAAGCGGGGGCTTGCACCTGCCAATAAGGTTGGCGTGGTGGACAGCGACTACCGGGGGGAGTTTATGGTGGTGCTTCATAACCACGGCAGCGAGCCCCAAACCGTCAGCCACGGGGAACGGATCGCCCAGTTGGTGATCACTCCGGTCTTGACCCCTGCCTATGAAGAGGTAGCGGAACTTTCCGATACTGCCCGGGCTGGTGGCGGTTTCGGCTCTACCGGCAAGTAAAAAATTCCAAAAAACTCTTTACAACGAAAAAAATTACATTATAATTGATATTGTCGAGAGAATCGGCACATTCCGTTTGCGTCAACTGGGCGCGTGGTTTTAGACGAGATACAAGGAGTCATTTATGGAAATACTTAGCGGAATTATTATGCTTTTGGGCGGCCTTGCAATGTTCCTCTACGGCATCGAGGTTATGGGCGATGGTTTGAAGAACAGTTCCGGCGAGGCGCTGAAGCGGGTGCTGGAGAAAGTTACCGGCAATGTTGTGGTCGGTGTACTCACCGGCGCGCTGGTAACAGCCGTCATTCAAAGTTCTACGGCAACCATCGTACTGACCGTTGCTTTGATCGGCGCAGGTATTTTAAATCTGAAGCAGGCAGTGTCTGTCGTAATGGGCGCAAATATCGGCACCACCATTACTGCGCAGATCATTCGCCTCGGTTCTATTGAAGCCGGCAATAACTGGTTTTTGTGGTTGTTCGATACCGACACTTTAGCCCCTATTGCGTTGGTGATCGGCATCATCCTGGTGATGTTCATCAAGACAAAGACATCCAAGTCCATTGGCGATATTTGTATCGGCTTCGGTATCTTGTTTGTAGGCCTGGATCTGATGACATCCGGTATCAAGCCTTTGATCGGCACATCCGTATTTGAATCATTCCTGGAATTCCTGACCAATCCTATTTTGGGTATCCTTTTTGGCCTGGTGCTGACCGTGATCGTTCAGAGTTCTTCTGCAACGGTTGGTATGCTCCAAACCGTAGCGGCGGCAACAGCGGCTGCGGCAGCCACGGACCCCGATGCCGTGGTGATCACATTCTCTATGGCATACCCCATCATTATGGGTATCAACTTGGGTACTTGCGTGACCACCGCAATGGTCTGTTCCATTGGCTCTTCCAAGGACGCAAAGCGGACCGGCGTTGTGCATATTGTGTTTAACACCATCGGTACGATCCTGTTTATGATCGTAATGACCATTATGGAAAGAATGTCCGTGTTTGGCGCAGAGTTCTGGACTGCCACTGTGGACAGCGGCGGAATCGCCAATTTCCAAACCGTCTTCAACTTGATTACGGCTGTTGTGCTGATCCCCTTTACCGGTCAGTTGGTCAAACTGTCTATGCTGTTTGTAAAGGACGAAAAGGAAAAACCGGAGACCCATCCGGAACTCCACACCCTGGACGAGAAACTCTATATCTCTCCTGCGGTTGCCGTATCCGAAGCCACCAGATCTGTGGCAGCGATGGGACGCCTGGCCCTTACCAACTTTACCCGTGGCGTTGCGCAACTGATGCAGTATGACGATACCAAACTGTCGGTTATCGATGAAGACGAAGAAGAACTGGATCAGTTTGCAGACAATGCAGACCGTTTTCTCATCGGTCTTTCCAAAGTTGTGGAAAACGCCGCAGACGACAAGCAAGTGGATATGCTGATGCAGTCCGTTCCCAACTTTGAGCGTATCGGCGACTATGCTACCAATTTGGTGGAACTGGCCCAGCGCCTGCAGGAAGACAAGTCTTCGTTCTCCGAATCCGCCAAGCAGGAACTGGCGATCATTTCCGATGCCGTTATCGAGATCCTGGGAATCACGGTGGATGCTTTTGCCAATAACGATAATCAGTCTGCCAAGGCCATCGAGCCTTTGGAAGAAGTGATCGACGATATGGTTATGATCCTCCGGGATAAGCACACCAAACGCCTCAAGACCGGTGCTTGTTCTGTGGGCAGCGGCCTGGTGTTTATGGAAGTCCTGACCTATCTGGAGCGCGCTTCCGACCAGTGTTCTTCCATTGCGGTTATGATGCTGGCCCGGGAAAATGATGCTATTCTGCAGAACCACTATGAGTACCTCAGAGCCATCCACGCCGGCAACGACGCTGCTTATAACGCAGAGAAAGATCGCCGCCGCGAGCAATATGTAACGCCTCTGAAAGCAATTAAATAAATAATAAAATCTCCGGTGGTTAGCACCGGAGATTTTTTATCAGTAGAACAGTAAATCGGAGTATGTAGGATAGGGCCAGTAGGATTTGTCGGTCAGTTGTTCCAGTACATCTGCTTCGCTCCGCAGGGCGGTCATATCCGGTACGATCACATCGTTGTAGTACATAGATGCGGTCTCCGGATCGGCAGGGACGTTGAGAAGATCCTGCCGCAGTTTTTCACAGATGAGATATGCTCCGTCAGCGGCGGCGGAGAGTTTTTGGATCAGACCGGTCTCTGCGGCGCAGGATGCGCCAACGGTTTTTTTAGCGATCACCGTATCGCAGAGGAACTTGTTGTAAGCGGTGGCTGCAGGCAAGATCTGCTGGGTCACCATATCCACACTGGTTCTGGCCTCGATGTTTACCATCTTACAATATGCTTCTAAGTAGATGGCGTACCGGGCGTGGAATTCAGCCTCGGTGAAAATGCCGTGGCTGGTCACCAGGTCAATGTTCTTTTGGGTGTAGTAGGCAGGCAGACATACAGCGGTAGATGCCAGGTTACTTAAGCCTCTGCGGGCGGCTTCCTGCTTCCATTCGTCGGAATAGCCGTTGCCGTTGAAGATGATCCGCTGATGCTCCGTAAAGGCGCGGCAAACAAGGTCATGGAGCGCCTGGTCAAAGTTTTCCGCCTTTTCCAACTCGTCGGCAAACTGCCGCAGTTCTTCCGCCATAATGGTATTGATGGCGATATTAGGCTCGGCGATGGATTGGGAAGAACCAAGCATACGCAGTTCGAACTTGTTACCGGTAAACGCCAGGGGAGAGGTGCGGTTGCGGTCGGTGGTGTCCTTGGGGATCGCAGGTAACACATCCACGCCGATACGCAGGATGCTCTTCTCCGGGTCAGCGTAGTTTGCGTTGTTGATAATGGA
>CALBJG010000116.1 GCA_937892865.1 uncultured Clostridia bacterium | reverse complement strand
GTTATCAACTGTCTCCGTTGCTGTGGAAAAAAGTCCGCAGAGGTCTTTCTGCCGGCCGTGTTCAATCTGTGGCGACCCGTCTGGTTGTTGACAGAGAAAATGAGATCCGCGCCTTTATTCCGAAAGAGTATTGGTCTTTGAAAGCAACACTGGATCTGCGAGGAAAAAGCGGCAGTTTCGTTGCTTCTTATTACGGCAGCCCCAAGAAAAAAGAACTGGAAAATGAGACCCAGACAGATGCGGTGATCCGGGATGTTACCGGTAAGGAATTTTCCATCACCGATGTCCGCCGCACTGACAAAAAGCGTTCTCCGGCGCCGCCCTTTACCACCTCTACTTTGCAGCAGGAGGCATCCCGGAAACTGAATATGACCCCGAAGCGCACCATGGCAGTTGCCCAGCAACTGTATGAAGGCGTAGATGTGGCAGGGGAAGGCACATTGGGTCTGATCACCTATATGCGTACCGACTCTCTGCGTCTGAGCGACGAGGCATTGGCGGCGGCCGCAGGCTTTATCAAAAACCGCTACGGTAAAGAATATTACTACGGCAAACCTCACGTATTTAAGACCAAATCCGGCGCTCAGGATGCCCACGAAGCCATTCGTCCCACCCATGTGGAGCTGGACCCCGAGCGGATCCAAAGTAGCCTGACCCGGGAGCAGTACCGGCTTTATAAACTGATTTGGAGCCGCTTCCTGGCATCTCAGATGGCAAATGCAGTGTACGATACAGTGGCAATCGATGCCCAGTGTGAAAACCACTTATTCCGGGCGACCCATCAGAGTTTGAAATTCTCTGGCTTTATTGCCGTGTATGAAGAAGGCAGGGATGAGGAAGAAGAGACTGTTGGTTCTCCGTTGCCGGATATCCAGGTAGGGGACAAGGCCATTGCTTCCAAACTGGAAAAGGAGCAGCACTTTACCCAGCCTCCCGCCCGGTATACCGAAGCGACTTTGGTCAAGGCAATGGAAGAAAAAGGCGTTGGCCGTCCTTCCACTTACGCCAGCATTGTCTCTACGATCCAGGATCGGGAGTATGTAAATAAGGTTGAAAAGCGTCTTGCGCCCACTGCTTTGGGCGAAGTGGTCACCACACTGATGATGGAACGGTTTAATGACATTATCGATGTGGAGTTCACCGCCAATATGGAGCAGGAACTGGACGATGTGGAAGCAGGCAAGCGAAATTGGAAAGCCGTTTTGGAAACATTCTACGACGGTTTCCACAAGCAGATGCAGGATGCGGAAACGGCGCTGGAAGGTGTTCGGGTGAAAGTGCCGGACGAGGTCAGCGAGGAGATCTGCGAAATCTGCGGACGGAATATGGTTATTAAAATCGGCCGCTTCGGTAAGTTCCTGGCCTGTCCCGGTTTCCCGGAATGTACCAATACAAAACCCATTGTAGAGAAAATGCCCGGCCGTTGCCCCAAGTGCGGCAGCACCATTTTGAAGCGCAAATCCAAGCGTGGCTTTGCCTATTACGGTTGCGAGCGGGGCGCGGAGTGCGGCTTTATGAGTTGGGATGTACCCACAGCGGAGGATTGCCCCACTTGCGGACAGACCCTCTTTAAGAAAGCGGGCAGAGGCCGTCAAAAGTCTTTCTGTATCAATGAGACCTGCCCCAACTTCCTGCCGGAAGATAAACGGGGCTACTATAAGAAGAAAACCGAGACAGAGGGCGAAGAAAAAACTGCCAAGAAGGCCGGGACAAAAAAGACAGCGGGCAAAAAGACCGCAAAGAAAACCAAGAAGACAGGGGATAAGAAGTGATGACCACAGTAAAGGTTGTGGGCGCGGGATTGGCAGGCGCGGAAGCGGCCTGGCAATTGGCGGAGCGTGGCATAGCAGTGGAACTTTATGAAATGAAGCCACTGCGGAAGTCACCTGCCCACCATAGCGACACCTTTGCAGAACTGGTTTGCTCCAATTCTTTCCGGGGTGACCGGATCGAAAATGCAGTAGGCCTTCTGAAAGAAGAGTTGCGCCGTATGGGCAGTTTGATCCTGACCTGCGCAGATGCGACCCGTGTGGAGGCAGGCGGATGCCTGGCTGTAGACCGTCAGGGTTTCTCTGATCTGGTCACGGAAAAAATCAAGAATCATCCCAATATCACAGTGGTTTCGGAAGAGATCACCCAAGTGCCGGAAGGCCCGGTGATCATTGCTACCGGTCCTTTGACGTCGGAGGCGCTGTCAGAGGCTATTGGCGCTTATTTCGGAACAGAATATCTGCACTTTTTCGACGCCGCCGCGCCGCTGGTCACAGCGGATTCCGTGGATATGGGAAAAGCCTGGTGGCAATCCCGTTACGACCGGGGGACACCGGATTATGTAAACTGCGCGATGAACAAAGAGGAATACGAAGCCTTTCTAAAAGAGTTGATCTCCGCAGAGGAAGCCCCGGTTCACGGATTTGAAGATAAAAATGTCTTTGAGGGCTGTATGCCGGTTGAGGTAATGGCTCGCCGGGGTCCTGATACCTTGCGTTTTGGCCCGTTAAAGCCGGTTGGTCTTACCGATCCGAAAACCGGAAAAGAGCCTTACGCTGTGGTTCAGTTGCGGCAGGATAATGCAACAAAAAGCGTTTATAATTTGGTAGGATTCCAGACTCATCTGAAATTCGGCGAACAAAAGCGGGTGTTTTCTATGATCCCTGCGCTGAAAGATGCGGAATTTGTCCGCTATGGCGTGATGCATCAGAACACATTCCTGCAGTCACCGAAATTGTTGGATCCCTGTTATGCTGACCGCCGCAACCCCCTGGTTGCCTTTGCCGGGCAGATGACTGGTGTGGAAGGGTATGTGGAAAGCGCTGCATCCGGTTTTTTGGCAGCAGTGGCAATGGCGGCCAAAGTGCAGGGAAGACCGGTTCCGGAATTTCCGAAGGAAACCGCCATCGGCGCATTGGGCTTGTATATCAGTGATGAGCGGATCGAGAATTTCCAACCGATGAATATCAATTTCAGTATCATCTCCCCGCTGGAACAGCGGATCCGTAAGAAAGCAGAGAAAAACCTGGCAATCGCCAATCGATCTCTTGAGATCATTGATGCAATGATTGCCCGGGGGATTTAGGAGGCGTTTTTATGAAGATCATTCTGGACGCAATGGGCGGTGACCACGCACCGGAAGCACCGGTAATGGGCGCTGTGCAGGCGGCGAAGGATTTCGGCGCGCAGATCACGCTGGTGGGTAAAGGCGAGCAGATCCTGCAGGTAATGCGGGATCACGGTATTAACGACCTGCCGAAAGGGATCGAGATTTCCCATGCGGATGATGTGGTGGATATGCACGATGATCCGGCTGCGGTGATCCATAAACGGAAGAACTCTTCTATGGTGATAGGCTTAAAAATGCTGGCAGAAGGACAAGGTGAAGCCTTTGTTTCTGCGGGCAGTACCGGCGCGCTTCTCTCCGGCGCGACACTGATCGTCAAGCGCGTCAAAGGCATCCGTCGTGCGGCGATGGGTCCCACTATGCCCAATAAGGCAGGAGGCAAGACCGTAATCCTGGATTGCGGCGCCAATGCCGAATGTACACCGGAGTTTTTGCTTCAGTTTGGTTTGGTGGGATATCTGTATGCCCAGAAGTACTTAGGCATCGAAAACCCCAGAGTGGGTCTTTTGAATATCGGAACAGAGGATTCCAAGGGTACTGCACTGCAAAAAGAGGCTTATGCGCTGCTTACCGATGCCCACGGGCAAGGTCTTATCAACTTTGTGGGCAATGTGGAAGCAAGAGATGTTCCTTTGGGCGCTGTGGATGTGATCGTTTGCGACGGCTTCTCCGGTAATGTCTTGCTGAAGACCATTGAAGGCACAGCAATGTTTATGGGTAGCCTCATCAAACGGTTGTTTAAGAAGAATATTTTCTCTATGATCGGCTATTTGCTCTGCAAATCCGGTGTGAAGGATCTCAGTAAAATGCTGGACTACCGGGAAATCGGCGGCACCCAGTTTTTGGGCATCCGCAAACCGGTGATCAAAGCCCATGGATCTTCTGATGCGCTTGCCTTCCGCAACGCGATCCGTCAGGCGATGGATGCTGCGGGCAGCGATATTTCCGCAGAACTGGAAGAAGGTTTGAAACGGCTGACCGCCAAGGAGACTGCAAATGATTAAGGATCTGGAAAACGCTATCGGCTATCATTTTTCCAATATTACCCTTTTGCAAAATGCCCTTGCACACTCTTCTTATGCCAATGAACGCTGGCATAACAGCCTGATGAGTAATGAACGGCTGGAGTTTTTGGGCGATTCCATTTTGGGTATGGCTGTGGCTGATTATCTGTATCGCAATTTTCCGGACCGACCGGAAGGGGAATTGACACGAATGCGGGCGGATATGGTCTGTGAGACCAGCCTTGCTGCCATCGCCGATCAGATCGGTTTGGGAAAGCATCTGCTTTTGGGTCATGGCGAAGAGCAGGGAGGCGGCAGACAGCGGGCATCCATATTGGCGGATGCGGTGGAGTCTGTGATCGCAGCTTGCTTTTTGGACGGCGGTATCGCTGCTGCCGGAGCGTTTATTACCCAGTTTGTGCTGTCGGATGTGCCGGTAACAAAACTCCACAATGAGGATTATAAAACCGAATTGCAGGAACTGGTGCAACAGAAGAAAGATCAGACTCTGCGCTATATTATGGTTGGCGAGTCCGGTCCGGATCACAATAAGCAGTTTGACGCCGCTGTGGAACTGAACGGCAAGATCATTGGCAAAGGTTCCGGCAAAAGCAAAAAACGCGCGGAGCAGGAAGCAGCCAGAGACGCATTGAAAGAATTGAAAAAATAAAGAAAAACAGGTGCTTTTTAGCACCTGTTTTTTCATATATTTGTATAAAGTATTAAAAATATGTATGTTTGTCGAAACCACTTGCAAAAACGCGAAAAAAAGACTATAATAGGGACATCATCGTAAAGGAGAATGACGGTATGCAGTCTACGCAAGAAACTTGTAGTGAGATGCTGACGGATAAAGAAACCGATCAAGAGAAAACCTATACTGCGCCGGCACCGAAACCGGTGTATGATGTGTGTAAGCGGATTTTCGATCTTGTGATGTCTGTTTTTGCGTTGATCGTTTTAAGCCCGGTATTTTTGATTGCTTCTCTGGCAATCCTTCTGGAAGACGGCGGTCCTGTGTTTTTTTGTCAGACCCGTCTGACCAAAGGCGGCAGAGAGTTTAAAATGTTTAAATTCCGCTCTATGGTAAAAGATGCAGAGGCCCGATTGGCTTCTTTGCAGGATCAGAATGAAATGAAAGGTCCTGCTTTTAAAATCACGCACGATCCTCGCATCACAAAGGTTGGCGCTATTTTGCGAAAAACCAGTATTGATGAATTGCCCCAACTTTTGAATATTATTATGGGCGATATGTCTATTATCGGTCCCCGCCCGCCACTGCCCAGAGAGGTGGTTCAGTATACACCTTACCAGATGCACCGTTTGGATGTGATCACCGGTCTTGCCTGCTATCACGAGTGCCAGGGCCGCAGTGACTCCAAGGATTTTGATTCCTGGGTAGAGTCAGATCTGAAATATATCCGGGAGCGCAGTATGCTTACGGATTTAAAGGTAATTTTTATGACCATCAAGGTCGTTCTTACCGGTAAGGGCGCAATGTAAGACACAGCGGTCAGCCGGCCTGGTGATACGGGCCGGCTGAATTGATGTAAAAAGTGTCGAAATTTGTTGCATTATGGGGAATTTCCCAGTATAATACCCATAAACAAATCAGATACTCCACAGGAGGAAAGAAAAATGAACAGAACAGCGAAGATCTGGCTCTGTGTAATTTTGGCGGCTGTTTTGTGTGTGGCAATTACTGCCTGCGCAATTTTGAGCCAAAATGAAAATAAAAAGCCCGGTAGCGCAGATACTACCACTGCGCCCACAACGACGGCGCCTACTACGATTCCGGAGGAAACTACCACAGAACCCACGGAGGAAACCACAACCGCGCCGGAGACTACCCAGCCGGAGGAAACGGAGCATACCCACACCTATACAGAGAATACGGTTGCGGCTGATTGTACCAATAAGGGGTATACCGAGTACACTTGCGACTGCGGCTATAGTTACAAGGGCAACGAAAAAGCGCCTTTGGGTCATAAATATGACGCAGTAAAAAATGACGCAGAGCATTATACACAGTATACCTGCTCCCGGTGCAGCGCAAGTTATAAAGAGTACGATTTCCCCTCCACCGGAGATACAGCATTTTTTGATAATGCCGCCTTTATCGGCGACTCTGTTACATTGAAACTCCGTAACTACCATATGAAGACCGGCGCGCTGGGTAAGACCACATTCCTGTGCATCGGCAGTTACGGTGTCAACAATGCGGTGACCAACCAGTTGTACTTGAGTTATCAGGGAAAGGATATGACGCCCCAGGACGCGCTGAAAGCCTGCGGCGCAAAGAAGGTATTTATTCTGCTGGGTATGAATGATATCGCCCTCTTTGGGGAGAACAGCATCAACATTGCGATGGATAACTGGTCAAAACTTTTGAAAAATATCCGGGACAAGAATCCCGATATTCAAATCTTTATCCAGTCCGGCACACCCATTTATACCGGCGGTGAAAAAGGCGGCCTCAATAACGACCGTATGAACAAATATAACGAGGCGCTGAAGAACTTTGCCGCAACAAACGGCTGTGACTATATCGATATTGCCACACCCTTGAAAGATTCCACCGGCGGTCTTGCAGAGAAGTATTGTTCTGATGCCTATGTGCATTTCACAGATGCAGCCTGCAAACTTTGGATCGATATTCTGAAGAACTACGTCAACGGATAAGGATGGTTCTGCTATGAAAAAAATACTGATTTTAGCATTGGCTCTGTTAATGGCTTTTGGTATGGCGGCTTGCGGCGAAGAAAAACCGGAAGAAACCGAACCTACCGTTAAAGAACTGAATATGGCATCTGTCTACGATAAGTTGACAACAGCTGCGCAGATCCCCGAAATGCTGCAGTTGGAAGCGAGTATGATGCTGGACTATTGCGGTATCGATTCTGCAAAGACGAAGCAGGCAGTGGTACAGATCTGCGCTGACAGCCTGCGCACCGATGAGATCTGGCTTTTGGAGGCGACAGACGAGGCTGCCGCCAAGGAATTGATGGATGCGGCCAATGAACGCCTGAGAAAAAAAGGCGAGGAGAGCATCACCTATTCCCCCGAACAATATGCGGTGGTACAAAAGGCAAAACTGTTTCAAACTGGCAACTATGTTGTGCTGATCGTATCCCCTGATGTGGATGCGTTGGTTACGGCGTTCAATCAGGAAGCCGGTATTTGATTTAAAACGACAGGCGGGGGCTTGCTCCCGCCGTCTTTTCTGTTGAAGGAGGATACAAAATGCTGTTTTCCAGCAACGTGTTCTTATATTTTTACTTTCCCATCGTCCTTCTGCTGTATTACTTAACGCCCAGAAAGTTCCGCAATGTGACGCTGTTTCTGGTGAGTTTGGTGTTCTACGGCTGGGGTGAGCCGGTGTATGTGCTGTTGATGCTGGCAACGATCGGGATCAACTATGCGTTTGGCGCCTGGATCCACAATCTGCATCAAAAAGAAAAAAGCGCGAAAGGCGTTCTGGCAGCCGGTGTGGCGGCCAATCTTTTGATCCTGGGCTTTTTCAAGTATGCCGGCTTCCTGGTGGATAGTCTGAAAAGCGTACTGCCATTTATGGAATCCGTGGCGACACCCCAGATCGCGCTGCCTATCGGCATCTCGTTCTATGTATTCCAATCTATGAGTTATATCATCGATGTCTACCGTAACGATGCCCCGGTGCAAAAGAATCCCATCACTTTTGGCACCTATGTCACACTGTTTCCCCAGTTGATCGCAGGTCCTATCGTCCGGTATTCTGATGTGGCGTTACAACTACAGACTCGCCGGGAGAATATGACCCAGTTTGCCTCCGGCGTCCGTTTGTTTATTATCGGACTTGCCAAGAAGGTGCTCCTTGCCAACCAAATGGGCGCTATGTGGGAAGCCTTGCAGACTCAGCCCGGTACTTTGACCGCTTGGGTAGGTATCGCCGCTTATTCTCTGCAACTGTATTTTGATTTTTCCGGCTATTCCGATATGGCCATCGGTCTTGGCAGAATGTTGGGCTTTGAGTTCCTCATTAACTTTAACTATCCCTACATTTCCAAGAGCATCACAGAATTCTGGCGCCGGTGGCATATTTCCTTGTCCACATGGTTCCGGGAGTATGTGTATATTCCACTGGGCGGCAACCGCAAAGGTTTGCCCCGGCAGATTCTGAATCTGCTTATTGTTTGGGGACTTACCGGTTTCTGGCACGGCGCAAGTTGGAACTTCCTGCTGTGGGGTCTTTACTATGGCATTTTGCTGATCATTGAAAAAGTGGTGCTGCTGAAGGTGCTTAAAAAGACACCGGCAGTTATCAATCATATTTACACGGTATTTTTGGTTCTGCTGGGTTGGGCGCTGTTCTATTTTGAAGATATGTCCGCCCTGGGCGCATTCTTTACAAGAGCATTCAGCCCGGTGCCTACCGGCACAGTAACTGTGAATACCATATTGGGTTATTTGCCTTTGTTCCTGGTTTCTGTTTTGGCAGCAACACCTTTGGGCGCTTACTGCTACCGGAAACTCCGGGAGAAAAAGGGAATGGCGTGGGTGGCGATCGCTATTGCCGCAGTGCTGATGCTGCTGTGCGTGGCGGCGCTGGCAAGCCAGAGTTACAATCCGTTTATTTATTTCCGTTTCTAAAGGGAGGGTATTATGAAGACAAAAAAATCTGATATCCTCACTTGCGTGCTGTTCTGCGGCTTTTTGGCAGTGATGCTTGTGCTATATTTGGTACTGCCCGGGCAGGATTTCTCCGAAAAGGAAAAGCGCGTGCTGGCAGAAAACCCCAAACTGACCTGGGATACCCTCTCCACCGGTGAATACGGCGAGAAGATCGAAACTTACCTTGCCGACCATATCCCTGGCAGAGATTTCCTTGTGGGGCTGAATGCCTACTATGATCTTCTCTCCGGCAGACAGACAACCAAAGATGTTTACCTTGCCGAGGGTGACCGGATCGTAGAAGCGCCGGTGGTGTGGAATGAAGCCCAGGTAAATAAGAATATGAGCGCTATCAACGCATTCGCGGAGAAAATCGGTCAAAAAGTAGATTTGATGATCGTACCTTCCGCCGGTTTTGCCCTGGAACAGACGATTCTCGGTATCGCGGATCCTTATAACGATACCCAAATCATTCGGGACATCTATGCCAAGGCAGGGGAGAATGTGGAGGGTATCGACCTGATCCCTGCTTTTAACAAGGCGCAAGATCCTGGCGCTCTTTATTATCGAACAGACCATCACTGGACAAGTTTGGGCGCTTACTTGGCATATCAGGGCTATATGCAGGCTCTGGGCAGAGATTACACACCGCAGGATGCGTTTGCCGTCACCACCCATGGCGGCTTCTACGGCTCAACCTACTCCCGCAGCGGCTTGTGGCTGACAGAAAGCGAAAATGTGGAACTGTGGGATTCCGGCAAGAATTTCACCGTAACCAACACAGAAACCAACGAGCCTCACAACGGCCTTTTCTATGAAGAGCGGCTGGAGGAACTGGATAAATACACCGTCTATTTGGACGGCAACCATACCCTCGTCCGTATTCAGAATCCGGAAGCGAAAGGCAAGGGAAAACTGCTGGTCATTCGTGACTCTTACGCCAACTGTTTGGGAACATTCATGGCAGAGTCCTATGAAGAAGTGGTGCTGGTAGACTTGCGGTATTATAAGAATCCCGTATCCGAACTGCTGGCTACAGAGGACTTTACCGATGTTTTGGTCAGTTACAGCATTGGAAACTTTATGACCGATGCCAACGTCATCTGGCTCAGATAAGCCGGGATGCCCCGGCAGGCGATTTCGCCACCTACGCGAATCAAATCTCGCTTCCGAATAATGCCCGGTAACGCACATAATTAATTGGCAATTGACAATGGACAATTGAAAGTTAAAAAGTAACCGCATCAAAGCCTTCTCCTTGAGGAGAAGGTGGCGCGGCGTAGCCGTGACGGATGAGGTGTCATCCTGAGCGACCAACAGGAGTCGAAGGATCCGTTCCCCTAAATTGATAATTGAGAATGTGTCCATCAAACTACAATAGCAAATTCCCGTTTGATTGCCAATGACGAATATTTCAACATCCCTCCGGGCAAATTAAGCCCGGAGGGATGTTTTTATGACACCGCGGGAATATGATAAATTGGTAAAGTCTATGGCGCCCAGATCGCCATTATGGAAAGACTGTCTTAACGCCTTTTGGGTGGGCGGCCTGATCTGCGCCATCGGACAACTGATCTTAAACGGTTACACGGCTTTGGGCCTCGACGAAATAAATGCCGGCACAGCCACCTCTATGACTTTGGTGGCAATGTCCGCTTTGCTCACAGGTCTGAGCCTTTACGATAATATCGCCAAATTCGCCGGCGCCGGTACACTGGTACCCATCACCGGCTTTGCCAACGCCATCGCCGCCCCCGCCATCGAATTCAAAACCGAAGGCTTTATTCTCGGCGTCGGCGCGAAGATGTTTACAATCGCGGGACCTGTAATTGTGTACGGGGTTTCAGCTTCGGTGGTGTACGGCCTAATCTATTGGATAACAACGCTGTTCTAATAAGTTAAATATCAATGCAAACTTGCAAAAACGCCACCTTTAAGGTGGCGTTTTTTATCACTAAAGCGAATTTAATTTAGTCAAAGATATATAAATGACTAAATTAACTTGACGAATGGCTATAATGGGCATATAATATAAGCAGAATTCTAAAGTGGGGTAATTCTATGCGTAATTATAACTACGAGAAAATATATAACAAGCTCCTGACACCGGAGATCGTGCAGCTGTTGGCGCAAATCCATGAGCACAAGGGCGAACACGCAAAGGTGCAGGAAGAAGAGCTGACCCATTTGATTGAGAT
>CALBJG010000115.1 GCA_937892865.1 uncultured Clostridia bacterium | reverse complement strand
GGTGTCGCCAAGCGGTTAAGGCCCCGGATTGTGGTTCCGGTATTCGTGGGTTCGATTCCCATCACCCACCCCATAAAAAGAAGAGGAGACCTTTTGGTCTCCTCTTCTTTTTATTTGCATGGTTGGGTGATGGGAATCGAACCCACCCCAAAAAACGAAGTTTTTTCGTTCGGCAGGTGATGGGAATCGAATAATGTATAACACACAATAATTGTCAATTGTCCATTTTCAATTGTCAATTAGGGTGCCGGCTCGCCGCCCTAAAAATATAACTCCGTGGCTAAATTGCCGTGGACATAGCAGCACACCGCTTTGCGGATGAAAGTCTCCGTCACGCCGAAATAGTCCGCCAACTGCCATATGTCCGTATACCCCAGGGCAATGGCATCGTCCAGGGCGTCCACCGGGATCAGTTTCTTTACCGCCCATTTGTCCGCCCGGTTCTCGTGCCGGCGGCGGTTGTCTACGGTGGCATAGATATTATAAAAACTCCCGGTGACACAATGTCCCAATTCGTGTCCCAAATGGACTCGCTCCAATGCCCCGCCGTCCCGGAGACCCGGGTCAATGCCGATAAAACATTGCCCGGTTTCGTCCATCACTGACATGGAGCCGCACAAAGGCATAGGATATTCCACTATGGGGATGTTCTGTTTCGCCGCTACATCATAGAGGGCTTTGGTTTCCATATTCGCTCCTTTTCCGCAGCCCACCACCGGTTTCGGCTTTACGGCTGCTTTTTCCGCTCCTCCCGCAGTTTCACCATTTCCGCGAAACGCTTGACCTCGTCATACATTTCGTCTGTGATCTCGCCATCACCGCCGAAGAGCGCAAACTTGATGTCCGCTTCACTCACTGCCCGTCCGTTTGTACCGGACGGGTTTTCTGTTTCTTCACCCAGCAGGTAGGCGACCGTTACGCCAAAATACCCTGCGATCTTTTGCGCCGTTACCGCAGAAACGCCGGTCTTTCTGCCCATTTTCAAGTCCGTGATCAGACCCCGGCTCAAGCCGATCTCATCACATAATTTGCCCGGGCGGATGCCCTTTTCCGCGCACAGCGCCTGGATGTTTTCATATAATTTGCCCATTTCTATACCTCCGTACTTGTGCAAGTACACAAAATCCGGTAAACCGGAGGATTCTCTCTTGACTTGTACTCAAATAAGTACTACAATGCAGATAAGGAAGTACTTAAGTCAGTACAACCAAGGGGTTATACACCTATAATAGTACTTGAATGGGTACTTGTCAAGATAAAATTGCCTCTTTGGAGAAAAATAGGCAAGGAATCTGTAAATTCTTGTTTATCGCTCAGGCGAAAACAAGAATAGTGCACAGTTCACAGTGCATAGTGCATAGTAAATGTGTGGCCTGCAGCCACTATTTAAATCATTTTGCGAAGCAAAATACCTTAATTGTGCATTGTGCATTATGCATTGTGCCTTTCGAGCAACCGCTCGATAAACCGGAATTTGAAGAGCAATTTTGTATTCCGTATTTTTTAAGGGGGTATGTTGATGGTAGCGTATCAGAAAATATGTACGCAGGGGAGGACTGTTTTTCGCCTGCGGCCGGTGCTTTTGCGTTTGCCCTTTGGGCTGACCGATGTGGCGGGGTTGCCCCCCTGGGGCTGGTGCCCCCGGTGCGGCAGGGAGATTTTTGACACCGGTGAACACCTCTGCAGACGGTGCAGGGCAGGCATTAGTTGATAGTTGGTAGTTGACAGTTGACAGTTGTCAGTTGACAGTTGACAGTTGTCAATTTGGAGAACGGATTGCCACACCAGCCTGCGGGCTGGTTCGCAATGACACATTACAACCCGGAGGAGGGAGCGAAATGTTAAGGAGGGAAAATGGCAGAGCGGAGAATGTTTCATACGAGTGTCGTGGAGTCGGATGCGTTTTTGGATATGCCGGTGAGTAGTCAGGTTTTGTACTTTCATTTGGGAATGCACGCTGACGACGACGGGTTCATAAACGGCCCCAAGCAGATCGCCCGGGCGGTGGGCGCATCCGTCTACGATCTGGAAGTACTGGTGAATAATCATTTCTTGTTTCGTTTTGATGATGTTGTTGTGATTGTACATTGGTTGGTAGCCAATACATTGAAGGTAGATAGATTGAAACCATTACGATATCCGGATATTGCGACAAGCATTTATGTAGAGGATAACCGTATTTACACAATGAAATCAAATCCTCAAAAACAATCCTTGTTGGATATGCGTTTGGATGCGTTGGAATCCAAACGCAAAAAAATGGATTCCAAACGGAATCCTAAGGTAAGAGAAGGTAAGGTAACTAAAGATAAGGTAAAAAAAGATAATATAACCGAAGATAAGGCTGCTGACGCAGACTCGCAGAGCGCAGCAACGGCGGCTGATAGAGAATTAAAATTTATGGGCGGTAAATTGGGCAAGGGGGTGGTTTTGCTATCCGATGAACAGATAGAAGACCTCTTGGACAAGTTGGGCTTGGATGGCTTTGACCACTATGTGGAAAAACTTGCCGCCTTTATTCTGAAAAACGATGCGAAAGTGAAAAATCATTACGCTACCATTTTACGCTGGTGGCAGGAAGATCGAGGTGTTTTTAATGCAAACAAATCATTTACGGAAGAGCCCCTGTGAGGCGTGCAAAAAAGTATCTTGTCCGGAACGGTGCGACAACAAAGACTGCGTTCTTTGGCGGAAGTGGTACATAGACCGGTGGAATTTCGATTGCGGGGCCGTAAGCACGGCCGGGCAAATTCGAACGAACACTGGGAAATAGTTTTTACTTCCGCTATAAAGCCCGGTAACGGCGTTGCGGAAGTGTACGGTAGGTTGTGTGGGGCCGTAAGCACCGCAATTCAGTTGTCAGTTGACAGTTGATAGTTGATAGTTGTCAGTTGTCAGTTGACAGTTGTAGTGTCCGCGGAGCGGACGAATTTAAATTATTTTGCGAAGCAAAATACAATAATTGTCAATTGTCAATTGGGGCATCCCGCCGAGATTGCCACGGGCAACGAAGTTGCCCTCGCAATGACAACGAAGATTGTGCGTTACCGGGCGTTATAACGGAAGAAAAGACTACCGCCAGGGTTGGTGCGAATTTGGCTGCCGGGGCATCCCGGCCTCAAGGAGAAGGCTTATTATAATTGTCAATTGTCCATTGTCAATTGGGCCATCCCGGCACAGTTGACAGTTGTGGTGTCCGCAGAGCGGACAAATTTAGATTATTTTTGTGGAGTTTTTTATGATCAAGATCGGAATTGTGGGATACGGAAATTTGGCAAAGGGCGCGGAGGCGGCCATCAAACAAAATGAAGATCTGGAACTTGTGGCGGTGTTTACCCGGCGGGATCCGGCCTCTTTAAACATTATGTCCGATGCGCCGGTGGTTTCCTATCGGGAGATTCACATGTGGGCAGGAAAAGTGGATGTACTGCTCCTTTGCGGCGGCTCGGCTACCGACCTGCCGGAAATGTCCCCGGCGCTGGCGGAAAAATTCAATATCGTGGACAGTTTCGATACCCACGCAAAAATTCCGGAGCATTTTGCGGCGGTGGATGCCGCGGCGAAAAAGGGCGGTAACCTTGCCCTGATCTCCGGCGGCTGGGATCCGGGTCTGTTCTCCGTGAACCGGCTCTATGCCGAGGCCATTTTGCCCCAAGGCAAGGACTACACTTTCTGGGGCGAGGGCGTCAGCCAGGGTCACTCCGATGCGGTAAGGCGCATCCCCGGCGTTGCCGATTGCCGCCAGTACACCATTCCTATAGAAGATGCGATGGGACGGGTGAGAAACGGCGAAATGCCGGAATTTACCACCCGGGAGAAACACAGAAGAGTGTGCTTCGTGGTGGCGGAACCGGGGGCGGATCTGGCAGCCATCGAAAAGACCATCAAGGAAATGCCCAACTATTTTGCCGATTATGATACCCAGGTGCATTTTATTTCCCAAGAGGAAATGGCGGCAAACCATGCCGGGTTGCCCCACGGCGGATGCGTCATTCGCAGCGGCATCACCGGGAACGATACCCCCCAGACTATTGAGTATAAACTGACACTGGGGTCCAATCCTCAGTTTACCGGCAGCGTTCTGGCGGCGCTGGCAAGAGCGGTGCAGAAAATGCGCAGCCGGGGTATGACCGGCGGCGTGACCATTTTCGATGTGGCGCCGGCGGATCTGAGCCCCTGCAGCGGCGAGGAACTGCGGAAACGGCTGCTGTAAGAGAGTTGATAGTTGATAGTTGACAGTTGACAGTTGACAGTTGACAGTTGACAGTTGACAGTTGTGGTGTCC
>CALBJG010000114.1 GCA_937892865.1 uncultured Clostridia bacterium | reverse complement strand
CCTTCCTGTAATGTAGTCTTCGGTACGCTGATCCTTCGGCTGGGAGAACATCTCCTCGGTGTTGCCGTACTCCACCAAATCACCCAGCAGGAAGAATGCCGTCTGATCGGAAACGCGGACAGCCTGTTGCATATTGTGGGTAACAATGACGATGGTGTAGTCCTTTTTCAGTTCCATTGCCAAGTCTTCAATGCGGCTGGTGGAAATGGGATCAAGAGCAGAGGTAGGCTCGTCCATCAGCAGCACTTTGGGTTCTACCGCCAGCGCTCTTGCGATGCAAAGCCGCTGCTGCTGACCGCCGGACATACCCAGTGCGTTCTTTTTCAGACGATCCTTTACCTCGTCCCAGATGGCAGCGCTCCGGAGCGCTTTTTCCACGATCTCGTCAAGCTGTGCTTTGTTGGTGATGCCATGAGTACGAGGACCGTAGGCAATGTTATCATAGATGCTCATGGGAAAAGGATTGGGTTTCTGGAACACCATGCCCACTTCCTTGCGGAGGTTGTTGACATCGGTCTCAAAGATATTCTGCCTGTTATACATGACCTCTCCGGTGATCTTTACGCTGGGGATCAGGTCATTCATCCGGTTTAAGGTCTTCAGGAATGTGGACTTGCCGCAGCCGGAAGGGCCGATGAGAGCGGTGATGCTGTGTTCCGGAATCTCAATATTGATATTTTTCAGTGCCTGGAAGTTACCGTACCACAGGCACAAAACTTTTGTAGATATGATACTCATACTTTACTTTTCCTCTCGAAATACTTGCCGATCAGCGTTGCGCTTAAATTGATCAGCAGGGTCAGAATCATCAAAATAGCAGCAATGGCGAAGGCAACTTCAAAGTTACCGTCTTCTGTGGCATAGACATAGAGTGCTACTGTTAGTGTCGCACCGGAAGAGAACAGTCCCTCAAAGAAGCCATTCAGAGCATGGGCAAATCCGGCAGTGAACAGCAGAGCCGCGGATTCGCCCACGATCCGGCCCACAGACAGAATGCAGCCGGTGATCACGCCTTCCACGCAGTTGGGTAATACCACAGTGCGGATCACTCTCCATTTGCCTGCACCCAGTCCGAACGCACCCTCCCGATAGGATTGGGGTACGGTTTTTAAACTTTCTTGGGTGGTGCGCATGATGGTGGGCAGATTCATAATGACAAGCGTCAGGCTACCGGCCAGCAGGCTCTTGTCCAGATCCAGAAATAAACAGAAGAACAGCGAACCGAACAAACCATAAATGATTGAGGGGATGCCGGACAGTGTTTCCGCGGCATATTCGATCATACCAACCAATCGCTTGTTGGTAGCATATTCGGTCAAATAGATCGCTGCGCCCACCCCAAGTGGTAGCACAAACAGCAGCGTGGTCAAAATAATGTAGAGGGTGTTGAGAATGTCCGGCAGGATGCCAACTGTTCCCCGTAAATAACTGGGTTTGGTGGACAGCAGTTCCCAAGAGATATTGGGCAGACCCTTGATCAGCACATAACCAAGCAAGAACAGCGTTAGCGCAACAGTAATTCCGGCAGCCAGCCACATAAGAACACGCATAGTCCAGACATATACATTTCTTTTCTTCATAGCATAACTCCAATGATGGCCAGCAGGATCAAAAGGCTTCCCGCAGCCAGCAAATAGTAGGGTTTTCCCCGAAGGGTCCATTGGAATAGATTTCTCTTTCTCATTTCTTTTCCCCCTTCAGGAAGAAGTTTAGAGTCGCATTGATCAGCATAATAAACAGGAACAGCACCAGCGCGATGGAGAACAGCGCTTCCCGGTACAGTCCATCCGCGTAGCCCATGCCGCTGGAAACGGCGGTGGTCAGGAAGCGGACGCTCTCAAACAGACTGGGCATGTTTGCCACATTGCCGGAGACCATCATCACCGCCATTGCTTCACCAATGGCACGACCCACACCAAGCACCACCGCTGTTGCGATACCGCTTTTGGCAGCAGGAACGCTGACACGGAACCAGGTCTCCTCCGGCGTTGCGCCCAGCGCAAGGGAGGCATCCTCATATTCCTTGGGAACCGCGTCCAACGCAGTAATGGAAACCTTGATGATAGAGGGCAGGATCATAATGGCCAGCACGATCATCGCTGCCAGCAAACTGGCACCGTCAGGCAGGTGGAATATTTCCCGAATTCCGGGTACCAACACCATCATACCCACAAGGCCATAGACCACAGAAGGGATTCCTGCCAGCAGTTTTACCCCTCCCCGGATGATCCGCCCCAGGGGGGCAGGCGCCGCTTTGGCCTGAAAGAGAGCCGCCAAAAAAGCAACCGGGACACCCAAAACAGCGGCGCCCACCGCCGCGCAGGCGGAGGTGAGCATCAACGCCAGGATGCCAAAGCGGGGTTCTGTTTTGTTGGTGGGATCCCACACCGCTCCAAAAAGGAAGTCTACCACTCCTATCTCCCGGATGGCAGGAATACCGGATCCCACCAAATACACCATGATCAGCAATACAAAGGCTACCGCCACAAAGCCGCAGAGAAAAAATATTCCCTGCATCAAAATCTCAACAGGATCCACATGCCGCTTCATAAAAACGCCCCCATGATATCCAGCAGCCGCTCCCAGATCCGCGCCGGAGAAAATGCCTCGTGATACTGCGCCGGTTCCTCCTGCCGTCCGGGAGCAACGGCGCCTGCCAGTGCAATCAGATCCGCAGCTTCGCCGCTTTGCGCATACTCCAGAAAAGCCCTTGCGGCAGGAGAAAGCCCGCCCCCCTCTTTTGTGACGATGAGAAAAGGCCTTTGAATGGGATAAGTTCCATCCCGCACAGTTTCCCCGGTACACGCAACGCCCCCCACTTTCACCGTTTTCACCGTTTCATGCACAGCGGAAAGAGAGGTGTAGCCGATGGCGTTTGGATTTTCCGAAACCTGACCGACCACATCCCCGGCAGAAGTGTACTCCGCATGGTAAGCGCACATATCCTCCACACCCAGGCTCTTCTCAAAAGCGTCCCGGGTCCCGGCGCCAGGCTCCCGGCCCAGCACGGCGACAACGCCTTCTGCGCCGCCAAGGGCCGCCCAGTCGGTGATCTTTCCCGTAAAGAGATCTGCGATCTGGTCGGCAGTCGGATCCTCCACCCGGTTGGTGGGACGGATGCACAACCACAGCCACACCATCCAATGCAATCAGATTTGCTACAGCGCCTCCGGTCTGTTCCTCCCCGCTCAGATCCCGGGAAGAAAGACCCATATCGACAGTCCCGTTTAAAGCCGCCGCAATTCCCGCGCCGGAACCGGAAGCGTTGTAGTGAATGATCACGCCCGGATGGACCTCCCGAAAGGATTCGGTCAGGACAGACACAACCCTTTCCATGGAAGTAGATCCGTCCAGTCCCACCGTGCCGCTCAGCGTCCCGGGTGCGTCAGGGATATTCTTCTCCTCACAAACAGCAACCGTCCCAAAGGCCAACGCCGCCATCAGCAGCATTCCAACGAGTTTTTTCATATTCCCCCCGCTTCTCCTGAACACGCCGTTTTCCTCAGACATAATCCCTCCAGCACAGCCCTGCTGCCAGATTTTTGTAAAGCCTATGTAAAAACACCCCTCCAAATGCGCGTCCCACATCCCGCTTTCCGGGAAAAAGAAAATGCTGCACGGAATGATTCCGTGCAGCATTTTTATTGCGGCATATACCACCAGGAGTTGAACCCATGGAGATAGGCTCCTTTTGGCATTTGGGTCAGCGCATTATAAACATTGTAATAGTCTCCACCGCCGCTGGTCAAAGAGATCAGTCCAAAACACCCTAATACGGTAAGCTGAGGAAAGACCATCCCCAAAAGATAGGGAACCGCCCCAAAAACCAGGTTGGGCAGCAGGGACATCAGAACAAACCGGGTCTTGCTCATATCCTCCGGTCCTACCACAAAAAGCATTCCCTGCTTCAAATTTGTGTAAAGATAAACATCTTCTTTAAAACATATTCCATGGAGCAGTTCATGGGGAAACAGCGCCAGCAGGGAAAGCAATGCCCCCAGAAAAAGGCCTGACCGCATCTGACTGCCGCAGCGCAGAAACATAGGGATCCCAAACACCGCCAGCACGCCAAGGGCAACTCCATTTGCCACCAGGGCAAGAGCCTTGCTGTCCTCTGCCTCCTTGAATTTCACCGCACCCGGCTTGTGGGGCAGACGAGGCAGTTTTTCCTGATCCAGATCATATTTTCCTTTGTAATGAAGCCTCATACCTTACCCCCTTTTTCTCTATATATACCACCCCGAATTTAAGATTGCAATGCAAACTAAATCCTGTAAAAAGGAACCAGAAAGGGGGATATTTACATCCGATCCCGCCTCCCGCATGAATCACTTCTCCCTCTCCCCCCCCGCTGCCATGATGGCGAAGGCGGCAGAACTTTGCCGCCGGGGAAAGGACATCATCTCCCTGAATGTGGGCGAGCCGGATTTTGACACGCCCGAATTCATCCGCACTGCCGCAAAAGACGCCATCGAGACATCCTTTCCTCATTACACAACAGAAAGCGGTTTTCCGGAACTGCGGCTTGCCATCGCCAAAAAGCCGAAAACTGAAACCGGCATCGACTATGCCTTGAACGAGATTGCCACCGCCGTCGGTGCCAAGAAGGCTCCTTTTACCACTATGATGGAGTCAAACATTTCAATCAGAATCGCAACAGAAAAGGAG
>CALBJG010000113.1 GCA_937892865.1 uncultured Clostridia bacterium | reverse complement strand
GAGAGGGTATGTGGGTACGAATCAAAAGTTTAACACCTCGATAAATTGGAATTTGTAATGGGACAAAAAAGACACGCCTGTGGGCGTGTCTTTTTGGTTAGTTCGGGAGTTTCACCGGGAGGCCGTTGCGCACCTGCATAAACAGTTCTTCCATCAGCCGAGTGGTTTCCCGGGGTAAGGACAGATAGCCGATGCCCCGGTCCAATGTTTCATCATCCGGGTAGGATACCGGGTCTTCCACCACTTCCGGGTCCATATATTCCTTGGCGGCGGAGATGGGCGTGCCGTAGCAGACCCAATCCATATTACCGCCGGCAATGTCCGGGCGGCAGAGGAAGTTGATAAACCGCTCTGCGGCAGCCTTGTTCTGACTGCAGGTGGGGATACACATAGCATCGATGAACAGGTTAAAGCCTTGATCCTGGGGCAGGTAGAAAGCCAAGTTTTCGTTTTCATCTGCCATAGTCAGATAGTCGCCGGCGTAGTAGGGGGCGATCCAGGCTTCCTCGTTTTCCATCAGGTCGAACACCTGGTCCATAATATACTGCTGGACCACCGGTTTCTGCGCCGCCAGTTCCCGGGCGCATTGCTCTAAAATCCGGGGGTCGGTGGTGTTCATATCGTAGCCCAATTTACACTGGGCGATACCAAAGGCATCCCGGGAGTTATCGAACATCAAAATTTTGCCTGCATACTTTTCGTTCCACAGCAGTTCCCAGCCGGTAACATCCTCCTCGGAGACATACTGGGTATTGTAAATAATACCCACCGTACCCCAGGTGTAGGGGACAGAGTACTTGTTTTCCGGGTCGTAAGAGGTGTCTTTGAACCGGGCATCGATATAGGAATAGTTGGGAATGTTGGCAAAATCCAGAGGCAGGAGCATATTTTCTTCAATGAGTCTGCCTACCATATAGTCCGACGGAATGATCACATCCACGGTGATACCGCCGTTTGCCATTTTGGTATACATAGTCTCATTGGAGTCGAAGGTGACATAGTTGACCCGGATATCCGGGTTTTCTTTTTCGAACTCGGCGATCACATCGATACAGCCGTCATCACCTTCGGAGATGTACTGACCCCAGTTGTAGACATTGATGGTCACCCGGCTGTCAGATTCACTGCAACCGGCAAAGGTCAGCAAAAGAAGAACAGCGAGAAAGAAAGAGAAAAGTTTTTTCATCCTTTTACCTCCTTCTTCTGGCGCTTATCCTGCCGCAACTGCAACAGATTCATAACCACCATCAGCACGAAGATCAAAAGGAACAGCAGGGTAAACAGAGCGTAGATCTTGGGATGGATCTGCTTTTTGGTGTAGTTGTAAATTTCCACGGGCAGAGTAATAAAATCCAGACCCGTGACAAAGTAACTGATCACGAAATCGTCAAGGCTCATGGTAAACGCCATAATGGCGCCGGAGATGATACCGGGCAGGATCTCGTAAATAGTCACTTTGAAGAAAGACTGTATGGGCGTACAGCCCAGGTCCATCGCCGCCTCCTGCAAGGAGCGGTCCATCTGCTGGAGTTTCGGCATCACATTCAAAATCACATAGGGAAGGTTAAATGTGATGTGGGCAATGAGCAGAGTCCAGAAAGTCAGGGCGTTCCGCTGGCGCAAAAGTTGTGAGCCGATGAACACAAACAGCAGGGAAAGGGAGATACCGGTGACGATATCCGGGTTGGTCATAGGAATGTTGGTCAGGCTCATAACGGTTTTCCGCATCCGGGGTTTTAAGCCGTGGATGCCCACTGCCGCCACAGTACCGAACACCGTAGCGATGCCGCTTGCCAAAATGGAGATGAGCAGGGAGTTGCCCAAGAGTTCCAAAAGACTTCTGTCCTGGAACACGGCGGCGTACTGGCTTAAGGTAAAGCCTTCAAATTCCGTAATATCCTTGCCCACATTGAAAGAGGCGACGATCAGCACGATCATGGGGATATAGAGGAAAATGAAAATCAGAACGGTAAGGAAACGGTTTACATTTTTCATACAATCACCGCTCCTTCCTCATCGCCGCCGAAGCGGTTGATGATACCGGTACACACAAACACCAGCACCATCAAAAGCAGACTCAAGGCTGCGCCCATATTGGGGTTGTCGCCTTGCTTGAACTGGCGCTCGATAATGTCGCCGATGAGCACGATGTCCGTACTGCCCAGTTTCTGGGAGATGTAGAAAGTGGATACTGCCGGCACGAACACCATAGTCATACCGGTCAAGATGCCGGGCATAGAAAGGGGTAAGATCACTCTGCCGAAAACCTGCACGCCGTTGCAGCCCAAGTCCTCTGCCGCTTCAATGAGCCGGTTGTCGATCTTTACGATAACGGAGTAGAGGGGCAGGATCATATAGGGCAGGTAGTTATACACCATACCTAAGATCACCGCGCCGGGGGTGCGGATGAGGCTTAACCGGGGAAGACCCCAGGAGGCAAGCAGATTGTTGATAATGCCGGTATCCTGCAAAAGACCCACCCAGGCAAGGGTGCGGAGCAGGAAACTCATACACATGGGGAGCATCACCAGCATATAAAGAAATTTCTGGGCGGTGGCGCCGGTATGGGCGATGCAGTATGCCACCGGGTAGCCGATGATCAGGCAGATCACCGCGGATACCAGGCTGTAAAGAATGCTCCGCCAAAATGCGGGCAGGTAGAGAAGCAGATTCTCAATATTCTTGAAAGTGAATGCCCCGGTCTCCACATCGGTGAGGGCATAGTAGCCCACCACGCAAAGGGGGATCAAGGTAAACAGCACCATCCAGGCGATGTACGGCCCGGACAGAAGCAAAGACTTATTCTTCTTCATCGTCGGCATCCTCCGTCAGTTCGTCATACTCGGCAGAGTAGGAACTGTAGTCGCCAAACATACCGGAATACTCGCTCTTGTGCATAACATGGATATCTTCCGGGTTCAGTCGAATGCCAACGGTGGCACCTACCGGCTGATGGTCTGTGGTTTGGATCAGCCATTTAAAGCCCTTGAAATCGACAATGATGTCGTAGTTCAGACCCTTGAAGGTGACACTGGTAACGGTGCCGGTGAGGTGACCTTCTTCCACGGGGACAAAGTCGATATCCTCGGGACGGATGACAACATCCACCGGCTCGTTGGGCTGGAAGCCTGCGTCCAGGCACTTGAATGTTCTGCCAAAGAATTTGACCTTGTAGTCCGCAAGCATCACACCGTCCAGGATATTACTTTCGCCGATGAAGTCTGCAACAAATGCGTTCTTCGGCTCGTTATAAATATCCTCCGGTTTGCCAATCTGCTGGATGCGGCCCTTGTCCATAACCACAACGGTGTCGGACATAGAAAGCGCCTCTTCCTGGTCGTGGGTGACATAGATAAAGGTGATGCCCATCGCCTGCTGGATGCGCTTGAGTTCGTTCTGCATATCCTTCCGCAGACGCAGATCAAGAGCCGCCAAAGGCTCGTCCAGAAGCAGGACTTTGGGACGGTTGACCAGCGCTCTTGCAATGGCAACACGCTGCTGCTGACCGCCCGAAAGCTGCCAGGGATAAAAATCCACCTTTTCCTCAAGCCCTACCTTGCTTATGCAGACAGCCGTCCCGACGCCGTCGGCGGCTGGACAGACGTGGTGGAGCGCAAGTATCTGGCGGTGGAGTGCAGTGAGGAACTGCTGGCGAAGCTCCATCCGGCGCAGCACAAAGCGCTGCTGGCGGTGCTGGCCAATGATCCCCGGCCCCGCTATCAGGACGACCCGGAGCGGGTCTACGGCATGAGCTTTGGCGGCATGGAGATCAAGTTTAAAGTGGACGGAGACAAGCTGCCCGTCTGCGCAGTGGAATAAGAAAAAAGACCGCCAAAGGCGGTCTTTTTTGCGCTTCCGCACGGACAAATTTCTCAAAAACGACCTCAATTCCTCGAAAAACTATGCAAAAACATGATGTACTTTGCGCAAAAACAATCAAAATGAACAGATTTCCTTGTGCGTCATTGACAGGAAAACGATTGATGAATATAATAGGAATTGATCCTCCGGCAAAAGACCAGATACTGTTTCGTTCAGGATCCACACGCCATGCCCTCTGTATTTTTTCACAGGGGGATCGGTTTCTTTCTGCGCATCACTTCAATACTCGGGAGGGAACTACAAGGTGAAAAAAGCGGAACGGGTAGCTCTCTACGGCTCGGGCAAAGCATACTGGCAGCG
>CALBJG010000112.1 GCA_937892865.1 uncultured Clostridia bacterium | reverse complement strand
TGGACGCCGTATCCCCGCTAAGCGGCGTATCCATCGCTATGCTCTGCACGATGGCTGCACTCGCCGCATCGCTCGTAGGCGCGTTCTTTGCCCTCAATCAGCCGCTTCCCCTCCAGCAGGATGATCTTCTGCTGATCGCCGTCGGGAGCGCGCTGGGCGGCATTTTAGGCGATCTGGCGGCATCGCGGTTTCTGTCCATGCTGCCGGAGGGCGCGGGCGGCTTTTTGCAGAACGCGCTCCTGCTCACGCTGGTCGCCCTGCCCATGCTCTACTTCAGCCGCCTCTCAGGCACGGTCAGACCGCTTTATCTCGGCCGGGTGATGCTCTTCCCCACTTCGCTCGTCCTCGGCCTTGTCGCGTCGTTTATCGCCTTTGGCGCAGAGCCGCTTTCCCTCATGCTGCTCTTCCTGCTGTTTGACGCGACAAACGAAGAGGCCACGTTTGCCGCGCTTGAAATCACGCTCTTCGCTATGGCGGGCAAGCTGATCATCCTGCTCATCCGTGAGCGCTTTACCCTGCCGGACGCGGGCGTGCTGCTCTGGCTTTTGCCCGGCGTGATCCTCGGCGCGCTCGTCTCCATGCTGCCGCGGCTGGCGCGCATTCCCCAGCGGGCAGGCGAAGCGCTGATGCGGCTGAGCATGTTCACGACGCTGCTCAACATCGCAGCCTCCGCGCTGATGTGATTATACAGAAAAAAGCTGCACGAAATCCCTGAAAAAACAGCCTGCACCTTATTGGGCTGTATCCCATTAAACGGACAATGAAATAAGAGACCTCCTGTTGTAGAATTAAGAAGAATCTGCAACAGGAGGTTTTAACATGCCCAGAAGCTATACGAAAGTGGAAGAATTGGCAGTGTCGGTATTTGAGAGAAAGGCAAATGGAGAGACGAATCGCAAAATTGCAGAAAGTTATGGTCTGACCCAGACGCAGATTAAGCAGTTAGTTAATCGCCAGAATCGCAAGAGAAGGAAACTTGAATCCGGAATTGTTGTTCGCCCTAAAGGACGTCCACGAAAAACGGAACAAACACCAGAAGCAGTACAAGAACAGGAGATTCGCCGACTGCGAATGACAGTGGAATTGCTGCGAAATTTTCTATCCGAAGCTGGGAGGAGGTGAAGTTGAAGTATCGTGTGATTGAGCGTTTTAGAGGAACATATTCGGTAGAAGAAATGTGCAGAGTTTTTCAGGTATCTCGCAGCGGATATTATTCATGGAGGGTACGCCAGAGCAAACCCTCGAAAGATCAATGGCTGATTGACTTGGTTGTTGAATGTCAGCAGAAGTGTAATCAGACCTACGGTTGTCGGCGAGTTAAGAGATGGTTAGCCCGATTTAAAAGCAAAAAGGTGAATCTGAAAGCCATCCTGAGAATCATGAGGAAGTTGGATATGCTCTCGCAGATCCGGCGCAGGGCCCCTTATACACGCTACAAACAAGGAACATTCAAGTATAACAATTTGCTGAACAGACAGTTTCTGCAGAAGCAGCCCAACAAGTTCTGGGTAACCGATATTACCTATATACCCATTCCGGGCAGAATGCTCTACATGTGTGCAGTATTGGATTTGTGCGGACGTACGGTACTGGCATGGCGTATTGGAGATGATATGACATCTTCCCTTGTAACTGATACTGTCAGAGATGCGCTGATACAAGAAAAGGTCACTAATGGACTCGCCCTCCATAGTGACCAAGGGTCTCAATACACATCCAAAGCATACTTTGACCTGAGTCAAGAATATCACTTCTCACCATCCATGTCCAGTCCTGGCTGTCCTTATGATAACGCAGCAATGGAGAATTTCTTCGGAACTCTAAAGTGTGAATGCTTGTACAGGGCTAATTATTCAACCAAAGCCGATGTTGAACAATTGGTTGGAGAATACGTCCATTTCTACAACTATGAACGCATTAACCTAAAAGACGGCCTCACTCCTGTTGAAATCAGGAGCAAGGCCGCGTAATCTCATGAAATTCTACGACACGCTCTTATTTTCGTGTCCGTTGATTCGGGAACAGTCCAGGTATGGGGTTGTGATTTTTGATTTGCCCGAAAGGGGTGCCGGGGGTATAACAAAGGGACAGCGTGATTGCTGTCCCTGATTTTTTTATACCTTCTCGCCCGTGTCTTTCATCACTAGATACGCTTCGTATTCACAGCCCAAGGCTTCAGCCATTGCGCGGATGTCTTGCTCTTGGAAATTGTCACGCGTCAGTTTATTGGAAAGGTTCTGCCGCGTCTGGTTAGTCAAATCCGCAAGTTGCGCTACGGTCATTCCGCGACGCTTCAAAATAACTCTAATCTTCTCGCCCATTGTCAGGTTCATTCTAATCACCACCCTTGATGCTATTGTATATCAAATCGTGTCGGCAGTCAATAAAAAAGTTTTCAAAAACACGAAAAGATGACAATAAACTATTGACGTGCGACATAAAATAGTGTATAATGATACTCGTAAGGAACAAGAAAACAACCCGACAAAACAAGGAGGAAAACAAAAATGTCTAACCCGAATATGGAAGCCAAGGTCAAGGAACTGATGGAACTCAAGAGGATGAAAGAAGAACTGGAAGCGGAAATCACCGCGATGGAAGACGAAATCAAGTCTGTGATGGGTGATGAAGAAACGCTTCTCGCTGGCGCGTTCAAGGTTGATTGGAAGACGGTCATCACCAGCCGGATTGACACCACGGCGCTCAAGAAGATGATGCCGGAGATTGCGGAACGCTTTATGAAGCAGACCACGACCCGCCGGTTCTGCGTGAGGTGATGAAAATGAACAAAGAAATTGACCTTTACCGCTTGCGGTTGGTGATACGCGGCGCGCTGGACTTCATCAACCGGGACGCAGGAGACATCAACGAAGCGCTGACCGCGCAAGGCAAAGTCAAACTGACGCTGACCATTGATACTCTTGAAACCGCGCTTCTCTGGTTGAGAAGGATGGTTGAAGACGCACTCTCCGACGAAGAAAAATAAAAGACCGAACACCTACCACAGCATTCGGTCAGACGCTAACCCTGAAAGCACTACCAAACAGGGGAGCAAGGACATTCTACCACAAGTCTTTGCTCCCCGCAATCAAAAGGAGCAAAGCATATGGACATTTACGCAGAAGTCACAAGCAGGATTATCAGCCAGATGGAGCACGGTATCATCCCTTGGCAAAAGCCTTGGATCGCCAGCGGTCAGGCAATCAGCCACAGCACGGGCAAGCCTTACAGCCTTCTCAATCAGATGATACTTGGCAAGCCGGGCGAATACATCACCTTCAAGCAGTGCCAGCAGGAAGGCGGCAAGGTCAGAAAGGGCGAGAAAGCGCAAATGGTTGTGTTCTGGAAGTTCATTGATCAAGAGGACGAAGAGACGCACGAAAAGAAGCAGGTGCCGTTCCTGCGCTATTACAGCGTGTTTCACATTGATCAGTGCGAAGGCTTGAAGGCAAAGCATATGCCCGAACTTCCGGCGACTGCAAAAGCAGATGAAGCCGCAGAGAGCATGATTGCCGCATATGTGAAGCGGAGCGGCGTGCGGATCGTCAATCAGGAAGGCGACAGGGCGTTCTACTCTCCGGCAAGCGACAGCATCACGCTTCCGCTCTTGGCACAGTTCGCGGAAACCGCAGAGTATTACAGCACAGCGTTTCACGAACTGACGCACAGCACAGGACATGCAAGCCGCTTGGATCGTCTGAGCAAGACCGCATACTTCGGTTCTGAGGCGTACAGCAAGGAAGAACTGATTGCGGAGATCGGCGCGGCGGCGCTGGTCAATCATGCGGGACTTGAGACGGCGAACAGCTTCCGAAACAGCGCGGCGTATGTGCAGAACTGGCTCAAGGTTCTGCGCGATGACAAGCGGTTCATCGTGAGCGCCGCAGGCAAGGCAGAGAAGGCTGTAAACATGATCTTGGGAATGGCGGGTTGATCCCGCCTTCCCCATATGGGAGAAAAGACGATGGAAGAAAGCTATCTCTGGAAGTCTGGTATTGTACAGTATGAAATGCGGCTTCTGCTTGAAGGTGCTATTGCTCTATATGAGGATGAAGCATCATCTCTGCTGTCTCTTGCGATGAAGGCTCAACGATATGAAGCGACAGACGCTTTTGAAGCTATTGGATCAGCTCTGTATTCTTTGAGAAGTCATGTGCGGGATTTGCAAAAGGCACACAGAGCGGAAGTGCTTCGGGAAGTGGATGCCGCAGAACAGGCGTAAAAACAAACATCTGGTTTTGCTGACAGAAAATCAGGACAGGAAAAACCGCAAAAACGGCACGAAAAACGCCTGATTCTGTCAGTAGAATTCAGATCAACCTTTTGCTTACAGGAGTGGTAGAATGAGCAAGATTTACGGATACGCAAGGTGTAGCCTTGCCGAAGATAAAGGACAAGACCTCAACCGCCAAGTGCGGGAACTGAAAGCCGCAGGAGCGGAAGAAGTCATCACGGAACGCGAACACGGTGACGCAAAAGTGAAGCAGAATCTTGATCTGCTCTTGGATGCTGCTGAAACAGGATCAACGATCATATGCACGGAAGTCTCGCGACTGAGCCGTTCAACGCAACAGCTTTGCGAGATCATTGAGATCATCAAACAGAAGCATATGCGGCTTGTGATCGTGGGAAGCATCACGATCGACTGCCGGAACGGCGAGATCGATCCCATGTCGGCGGCGTTCATGAAGATGGCTGGCGTATTCTCGGAACTTGAGCTTCAGATGATCAGAACAAGGGTGAAGTCGGGTATGGCGAACGCAAAAGCGAAAGGAAAGAGAGTCGGCAGACCGCAGACAACGAAGGATGATATTCCGGCTGTATTCTACAAGCATTATCCTGCTTTTGCTTCTGGTAATATGAATGTGAGCGAGTTGGCAAGGATTTGTGATTTGAGCCGCCCCACGGTTTACAAATATTTGAAGTTGATAGCGTGAGAAAGTCCCTCTTTCCAAAGATGGAAAGAGGGACTTTTGTTAATGTATGACGAACTATTCATCAAAATCCAAGGATTTCCCAGTGTTCTTTGAGTGCGCGATTAATGTTGCCGATTCTTCTCTCAACATCAGCAAAATTAATCATTCCTTCTTGTTTGTCTGTTTCATAATACTCGCCAGCAGTTCCGGAATAATTGAAGTTTTTCGTGCCAGCCCGTCCCATAAGGGAAACAAAACTCTTTCCTCTTTCTGTTCTCGGTTCTTCATTCCAAGTATAGTAGCAAAGTACGAAATAGGAATTGTCTTTTCCACCAAAGGAATTGTTACCCGTCAAGCGGACACATACAGTATCAGGTCTGCCATCCACTTCTTCACCAGCCAGATATGCCTCGCGACTATACTGATTATCGGATACTCCTTTCATCTCCATGACGCGAACAGAGGAAGGGTCCTTAAAATCGTTAAGCATAATCAAAAGAGCATCATAAATCTGCTTATCAATCTTTCCTAGTTTATCAACTGCCGATTCTTCCGCAATTCCATAAACAGTTGAGAGCATCATAACTAACATCAAGAGCACGCACATAATCTTTTTCATTAATCCGTTCCTCCTCATTCATCTTTAGACCACTTACATCTTTTACAGCGTTGAGGTGTTTTGTGCCGATAATTCAAAATCGTTTCTGCTTCCAAATATGTGGTACATTCTTGGAAATTATCCGCACATTCATCGTTCTGGGGCTTTCCGGCAGAGCAACAATCCAGAATATTGTGAATTACTCCGCTTCTTTTGTGAAAGCGTATTCGTTTTTCACCAACCATCGCATCCCATCCAATCTTCAGTATTCTGTTTGTGTATATTATATTATTCTTATTGGTTATCGTCAATAAGTCGCAATGGGATTTTCTCATAATTCCGGCAAGTTGTTAGAATACTTGTGTAGGAGGTGGGAAAATGTTGCCGAACCTGAAACTGCTTCGTCAGGAATATGGTATCAGCCAGCAGCGACTTGCGGAGGCAATCGGCGGCAGTCAGCCGTCAATAAACAAGTATGAGAATCATAATATAGAGCCAGAAATTGAAGTTCTCAAGCGAATGGCTGACTATTTCAATACCTCTGTTGATTTTCTTGTTGGGCATACGGATATAAAAAGGAAAATTGAACACACAGAGATGTTCCACCTGAACCAATTTGAAACAGAAGTCATTACCCGTTTTCGTTCTCTTGATGAAGAAGAAAAAATGTGCATTGATAGAACAATTCAGACTTTTTTGAGAAGACGATAATGCTTTGTTGCTATCATTCTACTTTGAAGTAATGGAAAAAGTCACGCAAATCTTCTTTTACATTTTGAAAAACGTAGATATTATTGAAAAAATTAAACGGCTCAAGAGCGTATAAAATGCTCCTGAGCCGTTATTATTATCTCGTTGCCGCTCGGACTTCTCGCGAATCCAGAACAAAAGAAAAAAAGGTATGCCAATACGCCTCTCAACGGAGACGAGCATACCAAACATCGCGTTTAGCGTGGCGTATGCCACGCCTAAACGCCGCTGCGCCTTGCGCCACGCGCAAGGGCAGCGATATCATTTGCCAGTTTTGTATGGTTCTTTATAGGTTTCATACAAAACTGGCAAATCAATCAAGTTGGGTAATAAGATGATAACGGCGATTACTTCTGCGTCCTTCCGCAATGGAATAACCGCATTCAATCAGTTGTTCTTTAAGTGGTCTTCGCCACGCAAAGCGTCTGCCGCATTCATTCCTCTGATTGAGGATTTCGCACAGCTTGTCAGTGTCCTCTCTGAAAAGCGGACGATTCAGAAAATCATCAGGCACAGTCAAGGCAGTCGGGTCATTGTTCGGCAGATACAAACAAGGAAGGTCGCTATTTACCCGTCCCCTCACCTGTATCTGCGTCTCTACTTCGTTGCTATGAACAATCACATAGTCAACAGAAGATTTGATTTTCAGGCTGGTTTCGCTGCTGGCATTTATAATAAGCAGATTGTATTCTGCGGGGATTTCAAAATTATCCAGAATGTGCTTTCGCACTTTCAATTGTTCTTCTGACAGCGGATGGGCATTATTGCGGATGCTCCAAATTCCGATGGGATGCAAGCCTTCTTGACGGGCGGCAGCTTCAATTGTTTTCATCGTTGAAATGCGGGATACATAGCAGATGCCGGTTTCCATCGGGTCAAGAGTGGTCAGAAGATAATTCAGATTCGTGTAGGGGATGACCTGTTTCGTTTCATACTGTATCAGGTCACTATCGTCAATCGGCACATCAAATGTTGGCGCTTCAAATTCCCTCTTGATTCTCTCAGGGGTTGCGGACAGCGCAATAACCTTCGTGTGGCTGTTCCGAACGGCTTTTTCAATGCCTTCTTTCGCAACGGTGTGCAGATTTGGTCGCCATTCTCCAAAGTATTGGAAGTTTATCAGGCTATGAAGCTCGTCACAGATGATGTATTCAAACTGTTCGTGGAAATCGGGATACTTTTCCAGCAGAACACCGAATTTGGCGTAGGTGATAATCACAATGCTATCGTCGTTTTCAAAACTGAGCGCTTCGCCATTGACTTCAACTTCCCAATAGCGATAGATGGGACGGGCATTATAATTCTTCAGGATTTGTTCTCTGCCGTTTATGGTATCAATCAGATAGACCACCTTATGCGCCGCATCGGTCAGAGTTGCCGGAATTGCAGTCAGGGCGAAGTAGGTTTTTCCGCTTCCGGTAGGAGCCTTTACAATATTCAATTTATCCTTCGCCAGCGTATCAAGGCTGACAACTTCAGAAAGATACTTCGAGCCAATCATACTACACACTCCTTTTGTTCGGAAAACCTTTGGTGGTTTTTATTACAGACCAGCAGCCTTCGGCATATCTACCACATTGTTGTCAGCGTTTTCTCCCGTCTTCTCCGGCTCGTCGCCTTCTTCGATATTCTGTTCAGTGGGCATACCAAACTTCGCAATCGCAGGATACTTCTCAAGGAACCAGTGCTTGATGGTCGGATAGCGATACGCCTTGCCGTGGCACTTGGAAATCAGAATCATCTCGTTGAACTCTTCAAGGGTTGCCTTGCGTTCTTCCTTCGTGCCGTGGGTCAGGATGTAGTTTTCCATATACTCGTAGGTCAGACCGTCGTAGGTTTTCTTGTTGGAGTTATGCTTGATGTGGCGTGTCTTGACCGTGTAGGTCGGGTAGTCGCGGCGAACCTGCTGAAGATGGGCATATTCAGCGCTCATCGTATTCGCGGACTTCTTGGCAAAGGTGGCATCCATCACAATGATGTTCTTCGCGTGGTCAATCTTCAGGATATTCTTCATAAGTCAATTACCTCTTTCTGTTTGTTGGTTAGTAGTGGAGATTAGGCGACGGAGGCGAGCAGGAGTTCGCGCTTCTTCATTTCACGCTCGAGACGCTTTTCTTCGTTCTTCTTTTCGATGTTGGCGAGCATCTGCTTGCGCTTATCGTGGAAGGCTTCGATTTCCGGGAACTCGCGCAGGAACCATTCCTTAACGGTCAGGTAGTCAGCAGGAACGGCGTCCATCATAATGGCTTCGGCGGTCAGGGCACGCATCTCAAGGAAGGTTGCCATCTTGGACTTCTCGGCATCGTCGTGCTTCTTGATGTAGGTGGTCATAAACTCGTAGTCCAGCCCCTTGTAGGTGCTCTTGGTCTTGCGGGTGGCGACGACAACCTTGAAGCCAGGATTGTTCTTCTGGGCTTCGCGGAGGAGGAGTTCTTCTTCGGAGTTATACTTGGAAGCGGCTTCGTAGAACTTCTTGGTGACTTCGATGGTGTTGTTCTTGCGGTTCAGGTTGATGGCGTTAGCAGTCTTCATAAGATTACCTCTTCTTTCTGGGGCTTTGCCCCGTCCGTTTTGTTTTTTGTTTTTGTTGTTTCTGAAGGTTTTGTTCCCTTCGTTGTGATTACATTATACGATACCCCTATACATAACTGGTCGTTTTACCGACATATGTTTATATAAGTGTTTATTTTTGTAAAACGCAAGAATAAAAAGGAAAATCCGCTTTTCTAATCAGCGGACTGAAAGATGATGAAAAGATGTTAAATAGATGATTGGCGGATGAATGGAAGATGTGTAAAAGTTGTTGTGGAGATGTGTAAAAGTTATCCGCCTTTTGAAGGGATGAAGATTGATTCAGAGAATGAAAGGAGTATTCCTTGAAAACTGAATATGATAGAGATTGCTTCGGAAGGAGCAACTATGGCAAAGCAACTGAGAGAACGCATCGAAGTTGGCAAGGATGAAAACGGTGTTTCCATCTATCGCTGGGCATCTGGAACGAATAAACAGGAATTGCTGCTGAATGTGGCGCGGCTGATGATTGAATACGGTCTTTTGAATGGGATTGAACTGGAAGCAAAAGAACCGAAAAAGAAAAAGCCGACAGTCAGGCAGTTCATCACCAAGGTTTATGTTCCGACATTTGTGGAACGCTTGGGGAAAACGACTGCGGAAAACTATCGGCAGTATATCAATAACAACATCGTCCCCTTCTTGGGGAGCAAGAGAATGGATGAAGTGGATGTTTCCATGATACAGCAGTTTTATGATTGGATGGCAACCGCGCGGAGACGGGGAAGAAGAAAGAACCTCAATAAAAATACCATTGAGCGAGTGGGCGGTCTGACGGGCAGGATTTTCAAAGTGGCGCAGGAGATGGGGATTATTTCTGATAACCCTGTCAAGCATACGCTCTTGAGCATCCACGCAGAACAGGGAACGCATCACAAGGCTCTGCCGGATGAAGAGGTCAGGAGAATCAAGAAGGCAATTCCGCTGCTTTCCAATCAGGACGAGCGTGTTTATATGGGACTTCTGGTTTATACGGGAATGCGTCCCGAAGAGATTCGCGGCTTGTGCTGGGAGAATGTGAATCTGGAAAAACAATACGCGATGATTACGCAGGCAGTGACTTATCCCACGAACAGCCAGCCTTCAATAGGCAAACCGAAGACCAATCATTCGGCGAGGACTGTTCTTTTGCCTTCTGCGCTGATTGAAATCCTGAAGCCGTGCGCGGAGAAGAAGGGTTATCTTTGCGGAGGCAAGCAGCCTTGGTGCTATTCAAGAGCGACAAGAACTTGGAAAAGTGCGTTTACGAATCTGGGACTGGAAGGATATTGTAACTACGATTTTCGCACAACCTACGGAACGCAGCTCAAAGAAGCGGGAATTTCTTCTGCGATTGTCGCCGATTTGATGGGGCACGCCGACACAAGAATGGTGGAAACGATATACGCCAGAACTCGGCACGAAGGCGTGATGAAACAACTTACGAGTGTAGAATCAATTCTTGGATAAGCAAAACAAGTGCTATTGATACTTTTTGTGATAAACTGAACCCTCAAAAAACATAGTCGCCACAACGAAAAATCAAGGGTCGAACAAGCGTTATTGTGATAGGTTTTGTGATAATTCGAAAACTGGCAGAAAACAGGTCACAGAAATACGATATAAAAGAATAAAGAAAAAGCGCGGATGGAATCCTCAAATCAGAATCATCCGCGCTTCAAAAAATCTAATAGATAAAAGAAAAACCGCTTCCTTATCGGAAGCGGCATCCAGTGTGGCGACTAACTCACA
>CALBJG010000111.1 GCA_937892865.1 uncultured Clostridia bacterium | reverse complement strand
AGTTCCTGATGAACGAGGCTCGTTACTCCCGTCTGACCCGCGAGTTCCCCGAGCGCGCAACCGAACTGTTCGCTAAGAACGAGGCTGCCGCTAAGGAGCGTTGGGAGCACCTCAACAAGTTGGTTGAGATGTACAAGGACTAATCCCTCGTATCTTCTAAAAAATGACCGCCCCGGTTTTCCGGGGCGGTTTTTCAAAGGAGTTTTGTTTATGCTCTGCACGATCATTGATATTCGTGGCGACTACGCCTTTGTCAAGTATGATGACACCGGCGTTGTCTCCGAGGTCGCCATCGCGTTGCTCCCCTTTGGGGCAGATGTGGGCGACCGGTTGAAATTCGAAGATTACGAGTTTACAACTGTATAAAATGAGCCGCTCAACGAGCGGCTCATTTCCATTTGCTGGGGGATACCCCGGTTTCTTTTTTAAACACCTTGCTAAAATAATACACATCCGAAAAGCCGCATTCCTCTGCCACATCTGCAACCGAAAGGCCGCCGGCGGAAAGCAGGATCTTTCCCTGGTCAATTCGACGCCGCTGGATATAGCGATTAGGGGTAATGTCGAAATTCCGGAAGAACAGATCACAAAACCGTCGTTGACCGATACCTGCTTGGGAAATGGCGATTGAAAGGCAATCCTTTTCCTGAAAATGTGTATCCATATAGGATTTGGCTATTAATATCCTTTCATCTTGTTTGGCATAGTTTTTTTGGCTGATGCGCTGAATCTCTGCACAGATCTGATGGAGCGCAGAATAGAGCAAATGGTGCTTGCCCGAATGATATGCCGCCTCTGCCGTCCGCAATAACGAATGAAATTTTGTCGGGTCTGATACAGGAAAGCAAAAACTGTCTGTGTCAACAAATTCCTCTGTTGTAAAATGAACGGAGAACGCCTGTGTGTCTTCCAGCAGTTCTACGGTGTAATCGTCTTTTTGATTTAAGAAATAGACACAATTTCTCGATATTACAAATTCAAAATCAGAAAAAGTATGCTTTGCGCTGCCATAAAGTTGAATACCAACAATATGGTTGCTACGATTTTTCGCTGTCCATCTTCTGGAATTCGGGGTATATTTCACCACGCCTTGAATTTCTTTAGCTCTTAAATTCGAAAATTCCACTACAACCCCTCCCCGGTTCATTATAGCAATCGAGAAATAAAATGTAAATAATTATTTCCTTATTTTACAAAATTTCCAAAACAGACATTGTTTTATATGCGTTGCATAGATATACTGATGGCAGAAAGGGGTTGTTACACTTGAACGAAACTGCGTTGCGAAATGAATTATACGCCTTTTATCTCAAGGGCGATGTAGAACGCTCGAAGGCTTTTGCCAAAAAGTGCTTTTCTATTATGGATAGCCGTTTTCAGGAAGATATGTCTGTTACCGCCCAAAAGTTATTACAATATGATGTAATCTGCGAGGAATTTAATCCGATTATTTTCCGGTATAATCCTTTCTTCTATGAGACCGGCGTTCTCACTTCCCTTTCCGACGGCAGCCGCACCGCTAAAAACCACGGTTTTATCCAGGCCAATGGCTGGGTCTTTATGCGCAATTGCCATTTGTTCAAAGAGCAAGATCCTGATCTATTCCAAAAGCGTTCTGCCCAATTGGAAGAGAATTTGTATCTGATCTGCGGATTTTATAACGATGCATCCCAGCATTTTAATTTCAACTGCCGCCCCATTTTAGAGGTTGGCTTAAAGGGCATTTATGAGAAAGCCCAGGCGGAATTGCCCAAAGCGCAGAATGCTGAGGAAGCAGAATTTCTCCACGCCGTCTGTCACGGTATGATAACAATGGGCCGTATGGCAGAAAAATTTTCGCAAAAAGCCCTGGAAATGGCGCAAGCGGAGGCCGAAGACTGCTGCAAGGACAATCTTTTGCTGATCGCCGACACCGCAAAGCGCGTCCCCTGGGAAGCGCCCAAAACTTTTTATGAGGCTTTGGCTACTGTGGCTTTCTTGCGGACGGCCCTCGGTTCTTTGGAGGGCATCGGTCCTAACACCTTTGGTCGCTTGGACAAAGACCTGATTTCTTTTTACGATGCAGATATTGCCGCAGGTCGGCTGACAGAAGAAAAGGCGTATGAACTGATCTGTCAGTTCCTGCTGATCTGGGATTGCCACTACGACCACGATATGGCAATGGAAGGCTATGCCGATCACGAATTGGAAAACAGTTTCACTTTAGGCGGTTGTGACGACGCTGGCAACACTTTGTATAACCCTTTGACAAAGATGTTCTTAGACGCAGCAGCAGAAAAGAAAATCATTTTCCCAAAAATAAAATGCCGTTTCTCAAAAGATTCTCCCAAAGAGTACTTAGACGCCATCATCGCCCCCATTCTCAAAGGCAGCAGCATGGTGCTTTTACAAAACGACGATGCTACGATCCCCGCCCTGGTTCGATCAGGCAGAACTATAGAAGAAGCCCGGGACTATCTGGTCACCGGATGCTGGGGCGTAACTACAATCCAGGAAAAATACGATCACGGCAGTTACCTGAATATGCTGAAAGCCCTGGAGATCCCACTGCACAATCTAAAAGATGTGGAAGAAAAAGTGCAGATCTTCTTTGATCGATTTGATAGTTGCCAAAGTTTCGAAGAAATATATCAGGTGCTTTTAAAAAACTGTCAAAAACTTCTCAACGCCAAATTGGATGTTACTCGCAAAGGTGGGCAGATCCACCATATGGTTGACCGCCTGCCCATATTCTCCGCCACATTGGAAAACTGCCTGGAAAAGCGGGCAGATTTTACAGAAAAAGGCGGCAAATACCGGGATGATTGCCAGTTAATGTTTGGTCTTCCCAATCTTGTAGACTCGCTACTTGCCATCAAACAATTGGTATTTGATTCAAGGGCGTACACCTTGGAACAGTATCTTCAGGCTGTGCGTGCTAACTGGGAAGGTTTTGAAGACATTCGCGCCGCGGCTGTGAAATGTCCCGGTTGGGGCGATGGCAGCAAGGAAAGCATGTTCCTTGCCAACCGCTTCAACAACGACCTTTTCACCATTTGTGAAAAGGCAACCGGCACATACGGTGGCAGAGTGAATATGGGGCACCTGACCTACACAGAGATTCGCTGGTGGGGAGAAAAAACGCTGGCAACCCCCGATGGCAGAAAAAGCGGCGACTATTTCGCCCAGGGACTTACCCCCTCCCGGTTGAAGAAGATCCCTTGCGTCAACGATGTGATAAACTCTATGGCATCATTGGATGCTTCCACTATGGCCGGTAACTCTGTTGTGAATTTAATCATCCCCTCCGGTATTCCTCTGGATCGGTGCGATGGCTTGCTCCGGACCATTTCCTGCACCGCTATTCAATCCTTACAACTGAACTGCACATCCAGAGAAGAACTGCTGGATGCCCAAAAGCACCCAGAAAAGTATCCGGATCTAATCGTACGGGTTACCGGCTTTTCCGCAAAATTTACCAGTTTGTCTAAAGATTGGCAAACCGAAGTAATTACGAGGAATTTCTATGAAAGATAAAACTGCAACGATTTTTGATGTTCAGCGAAATTCCTTCATTGACGGTCCGGGAATCCGGACAACCGTTTTCTTTAAAGGGTGCAATTTGCATTGCAACTGGTGTCACAATCCGGAAAGTCAATCCTTCGAACCGGAAATGATGTTCTACAAAGATAAGTGTACACACTGCGGACTATGCGCTTCGGTCTGTCCTCATAATCTAAAAAAATGCGATACCTGTGGCAAATGCGCTCACATTTGTCCTGCCAACGCCAGAACAGTTTGCGGCAGTATTTACACGGCAGAGGAAGTGCTTCGGCAAATCCTGGTGGATAAGCGTTTTTATGATAATTCCGGGGGCGGAGTGACCTTTTCCGGCGGCGAATGTATGCTACAGATAGATTTCCTGGAGGATCTGCTTAAAAAATGCAAAGAAATGGGCATCCACACCGCGGTGGATACCGCAGGACATATTCCCTTTTCTTATTTTCAGCGGATACTGCCCTATACGGATCTATTCCTCTATGACATTAAGTGTTTTGACAGTTCTGTACATCAAAAATACGTGGGTGTTACCAACGATCTGATTTTATCCAATCTCAAAAAATTATTTCAGTTTGGTGCAAAGGTGTGGATTCGCATTCCCATCATCACCGGTGTAAACGACACACTTGAGGAAATGGAAAATATCCGCAATTTTCTTATCGATTTTGGAAAACCTGAAAAAATAGAGTTGCTCCCCTATCACGCCATGGGAGAAAACAAATACCCCGCCATTGGAAGAGCGCCTACGGTTTTTTCTGTGCCGGAAGCAAAGAAAATCAAAGAACTTTATCATATATTTACAGAAAAATGACCGGTCACAGACCGGTCATTTTTTAATCTTCTTTTTTCTCTTTCGCAGATTTTTCCGCTTTTGCTTTTTTCGGTTTCTTTTTAGGAACGAATTTGGAGCGGATCTCCGGCGGTTGCGGCTCTAACTTACCGGGATCGACACTTTTCTTTGCCAGGTATGCTGTGGTGATCTCCCGCAGGATCGTCTGCAATACAGATGCCATGGGGATCATCAGGAACATACCGATCACGCCGAACAGTTCACCACCGATCGCCACTGCTACCAGCACCCACATACCGGACAGGCCAATAGAAGTACCCACAACTCTGGGGTAGATCAGATTGTTTTCGATCTGCTGCAGGACAATGAAAATAATCACAAACAGCAGTGCCTGGGCAGGGTTGGCGACCAAAATAAGAAATGCGCCGAAGATGCAGCCTACCCACGCACCCACGATGGGAATAAATGCGGTAACGGCGATCATCACACTGATCAAAGGAATGTATGGCATACGCAAGATCGCCATCGTCACAGCGAACAACACGCCTAAGATGCACACTTCAATACACTGACCGGAGAGGAAATTGGCAAAGGTGGAGTTGGTCAGACGCATAATATGAACGATCCGGTCTGCCCATTTTTCTGAAAGGAATGCATACAGGATCTTTCTGCCCTGCCGCGCCAAATTTTCCTTTTGGAACAGACAATAGATAGAAAACACCGCTGCGATCAGCAAGTCTACCAATGCGCCGGCTACACTGCCGATGGCAACGAATGTGCCGCCGATGATCTTTTCCAAACTGTTGGCCACAACAGAAAGCGCTTTCTGCACCAAATTGCCCAAATTCAGATTTTGAAGATCTACATTGGCTTCCGCCCATTCCCGAAGTTGGGGGTTATCCTCTACAAAAGCGACCACATCTGTTATCGCTTCTCTGAAGAATGTCTCCAATGTGGGGATCAGAGAGCGGATCGTCTCTGCCAATTCGGGGATCAGCAACCAGAATACCAGTGTCAAAATCAGCAGCAGGGCGATCAGCGTCAAAACGATTGCAATGACTCTTCGGAGGGTGTTGTTTTTGATTCCTTTAAATAAGTTTTCAAACGCCCGCATCGGTACATTTAAAATAAACGCAACCGTTGCGCCTGCCACAAAGGGGGCGGCGATCCTTTTAACTACCGCAAATACAGCCGCTACCCGCTCTGTTTCGTGAAGCAGCCAATAGAAGAATATACAACCCAGTGCCACAAGCAAAATACGGCGCAAATTCTTTTTGTTCAGTTCCAGCATCATAAACTCCTTTCCAAAGGGTCTTTCCTTTATTTTACCGATTCGGTCACATTCTGTCAAGGAGGCATATTCTTCTTTTTTGCATCATAAGTTTTTCACGGCAGCAACACAGCAGGGAGGAGAATTTTATGGAAGATATGATCCGGCAGAGAGCCTGTGATCTGGCTGTGTACATCATAGAAACCGGCGCTACCGTCCGGACTGCCGCAAAACATTTCGGTATTTCCAAATCTACGGTACATAAAGATCTTGCCCAACGGCTTCCATATTATAACCGCCTGCTCTACAAGCAAGTGCGGCAAGTATTGGACACCAACAAAGCCCAGCGCCATATCCGGGGCGGTATGGCCACCCGGGAAAAGTACCTGAAGAAACTATAATTTCAGCCCGGTCCGCTGTGGACCGGGCTTTTCATATTTTATAGATCGTCCGCATCCTGAACGGGTCTTTCATCCGGGTTTTTCGGTCTGCCGGTATAACTGCCGAAGGGGTCTGTAATGATTTTCTCTTTTTTCTGTTTTTCCATATTTCTCACCTCGTAAGTAGCGTTTGCCATTTCATTTTTAATATGCTATGATAAATATAGAAATGAGGTGGCGCGTATGTTTGAGATCACACTGATCGCAATGGGAAAACTGAAAGAAAAGTTTTATTTATCCGCTGCGGCGGAATATGAAAAGCGAATGAAAGGCTACTGCCAATTCCGGATTCTGGAATTGCCGGAAGTGCGGCTTCCGGAAGATCCTTCACCCGCTGAGATCGCCGTCGGTTTGGAAAAAGAGGCAGATATGATCCTCGCCAAGATCCCCAAGAGCGCCTGGTTTTGCGTTTTGACCCCGGAGGGCAAAATGCTGTCATCGGAAGCGTTGGCTGACAAACTGAAAGAAGTGAAACTCTCCGGTAAAAGCAGCGCCTGCTTTCTCATTGGCTCTTCCTTTGGAATGGCACAGCGGATCAAGGAAAAAGCGGATTTCAAACTCTCAATGAGTCCCATGACTTTCCCCCACCACTTGGCAAGGGTAATGGTATTGGAACAACTGTACCGGGCCGAGGCGATCCAGGCAGGCAGTAAGTACCATAAATAATTTTCTTCGTTTGCATATAATATGACTAAATAACAGAATGAAGGTGAAGCAAATGATTCCAAGAGATCGGGTGCTGGGAAAATTGGACGATCTGCTCCGGAGCAACGATTATCCCGGCGCAAAACGACTGCTGCAATACTGGCTTTCCGAAGCCGAATATACCGGTGATGACCAGGGTGTTTTGTTGATGCAAAATGAACTGATGGGTCTTTGCCGAAAGTTGGGTGAAAAAGATCAGGCGCTGCAATATGCCCAGAATGCATTGAACCAAGTGGGTAAAATGGACATCGGCGATAATGTGGGCGCTGCGACCACATATTTGAACAGCGCTACCGTCTGCAAAGCCTTCGGGCTTCCCGAAGATGCCATCAATCTGTTTCAAATGGCGCAAAGCATTTACGAGCGGGATTTATCGCCCACAGATGACCGGTTAGGCGGTTTATATAACAATATGGGTCTGGCGCTGGTAGATCTGAAGCGGTTTCAGGAGGCAAACGAACTCTATCAAAAAGCCATTTCCGTTATGCAGACTGTTCCGGAAAAAGAACCGGAAATTGCCATTACCTATTTGAATATGGCTACCGCTGCGGAAGCAGAATTTGGCTTGTCCCAAGCCCGCTTGCAAATCGACGCGCTTATTCAAAAAGCGACGGCTTGTTTGGAGATCGGCAAAGACCGGACGGACGGCAATTATGCTTTCGTTTGTGAAAAGTGCGCGTCCGTTTTCGGCTATTACGGATATGAAGATTACGCGGAGCAACTGAAAGCGCGTTGCAGGAGGATCTATGAAGGGGCTTGAACTGGCGCAACAGTACTATGAAACGTATGGCAGGAAAATGCTGGAGGAGCAGTTTCCCCAGGCGCTGCCCTATTTGGCCATCGGTTTGGCGGGCAGCGGTTCAGAATGTTATGGCTATGATGATCTGACCTCCCAGGACCACGATTTCGAGCCGGGGTTTTGTATTTTTCTGCCCGGTGAAGATATTATCGATCGGCAAACTGCCTTTCAGTTGGAGCGGGCATATGCCAAACTGCCGAAAGAATTTATGGGCTTTCAGCGCAGCCGTATGAGCCCTGTAGGTGGAAACCGCCACGGCGTCCTTCGCATGGATGAATTCTTTCTGGCAAAGACCGGTAGCGCTGACGGTGAACTGACAATGGAGCAGTGGTTTTCTGTTCCGGAACACGGTCTGTTGGAAGCGACCAACGGTACTGTTTTTACAGACCCTTACGGTCAGTTTGTATCCATCCGGGAAAAGTTGCGCTATTACCCGGAGGACATACGGCGAAAGAAATTGGCAGGACACCTGCTTTTAATGGGGCAGGCAGGTCAGTATAACTACAGCCGGTGCATCACAAGAGGCGACACCGCTGCGGCGCAACTTTCTGTGTTTGAATTTGTCCAAAGCGCGCTGCACTGTATCTACCTGCTCAACTATATCTATATGCCATATTATAAATGGTGTTTCCGGGGCTTAAAAGATCTGCCACATCTGAATGCATTGGCAGAACCTCTGGAGCATTTGATCTCCAGCGGAAATGCTCCGCAGGAAGCGAAAGAAAAAACGGCGATCATTGAGCGCATCTGCGCCACCATTGCAGAGGAACTTCGCGCTCAGAACTTAACCGACTTACCAAATGCCGAACTGGAACAGCAGGCATACGCTCTGAACGATACGATCAACGATCACATCATCCGCAACCTCCATATCCTTCACGGCGTATAATCTGCAACATAAAAAGCGAGGGGAAAGACCCCTCGCTTTTTTCTTAAAATTCGCCGGTGGCGTACATTACCGCAGAAAGGGCGCACAGCGGCGCAGTTTCGCACCGCAGGATGCGCTTGCCCAAAGTGCAGACTTTAAGGCCTGCTTTGGCGGCTTCGGCAACCTCTTTTTCTTCCAGGCCGCCCTCCGGGCCGGTAAGCAAACTGACGGTTTTAAAGGTTTTTTCTTCCAGCGCCATTCGCAGGGTCGTCGCCTGCTCATTTTCATAGAACAAAATAGCAAGATCTGCTTCCGCGGCTCTTTCCAATGCCGCTTTGTAAGAGCCAACTGTCAGCACCCGGGGGATCACACCTCTGCCGGATTGTTCTGCCGCAGAAGCGGCGATCTTCTGCCACCGCTCCAATTTCTTTGCCAAACTTTTCTCGTCCGGGCGGGACACGCAGCGGCCGGAGGGAAACGCCACGATCTCGTAAACGCCCAGTTCCGTTGCTTTTTGAATCACGTGTTCTAACTTATCGCCTTTGGAAAATGCCATATACACGCTGGCTTTCACTGCCGCCTCAGAGGCGGATTCCTGCTGGGACTTTACCACAAGGCTGATCTGCCCGGGGCTGACATCGCTGACAGCGCACAGGGCTTCCCTGCCCGCACCGTCGCACACCAGCACCTCTTCGCCGCACTTTAAACGCAGCACCTTAGCGTGGGCGGCGTTTTCACCGGTGAGCAGGATAAAATCCGGTTGCATTTCCTCTGTCTTCACAAAAAATCGTGTCATACATCGATCTCCAATTCCAGATCCCGGATCATAATATTATACTTACCGGGGAGTTTGACCGTTTTATAGTTCACATCCACATAAGTAAAATCTTCATCGGTCAGCAAGAATGTAACGGTCTTCTTCTCACCTTTTTTCAAATCCACCTTTTGGAAATTACGCAGGCGTTTTACAAAGGGCGTAATGGGGGCATACAGTGTCTGCAGAAACAGCAGAACACTTTCCCGAATATCAAAATTGCCCACATTCTCCACCGTAACAGACACTTCCACATTGCCATTATCCAGTTTTCTTCCGGTCAGATGGGAATACTCCACTTTGGTATAAGAGAGGCCGTAACCGAACGGATACCAGGCATTGGGGGAAGAAAGCACATAATCTCTGCCGGGATTTTCCGGGCTGCCATGCTTTTTGTAGGCTCTGCCCCGGGCTGAGGGTTTATAATTATAGTAACAAGGGATATGTCCCGTAGTTTTGGGGAACGAGATCGCCAGTTTCGCGCTGGGAGATACATCGCCAAAGATCAGATTGGCAAAGGCGTGACCGCTTTGCTCGCCGCCGCCCCAACTGAACATAAAGGCGTTGACTTTGGAGATATCCTGCTCCAAAGTATAGGGTCTGCCGGCATACAGCACCAGAATGACTTTCTTGCCCAAAGCGGTAATGGCATCAAACAGCCGCCGTTGGGAAGGTGGAAACGCCAAAGTGTGCATATCGTAGCCTTCCGCGCAGGTGACCTCTTTGATGGGCTCTGCTTCTGCGCCGCCTTCTCCGCCGCCGGCGATGGCGCTGTCACCCAAAACAAGAAATACGGTATCTGCTTTCTTTGCCGTTTCCACAGCCTCATTGAGCATCTCATCGGTAGTGGAAATGGGGTTACAGCCCCGGGCGTAGAGCACTCTGCTCTCCCCTAACCGGCTGACCATACCGTCATAGAAACTGACGCAGCCGTCACAGAAATCCATATAGTCGCCCAGAAAAGAATCCTTGGCATTGTTGCCGATCACTGCCACTTTTCCGCAGGCGTTTTCGTTCAGTGGAAGAATGCCGTCATTTTCCAAAAGAAGAATGGATTCTTCATCCAGTTTTCTGGTCAGGGCAACGGCTTCCGGTGTACGCAGCGCGCCGTCAGCGCAGGCATAGGGATCTTCAAACAGACCCAACCGGAATTTCAATGTCAGCAAATTGAGAACTGCCCGGTCGATAAGCGCCTCGTCAATTTCGCCCTTACGCACCGCTTCCTGAAATTCTTCGCCGTAGCCTACATAGTAGGGCGCTTCCAGATCCACCCCCGCCTCGATTGCCATTTTGCCGGCAGTCAGCGCATCCGGCGCTACCCGCTGGAGGGTATGCAGTTGCCGGATCGCGCCGTAATCAGAGATCACCGCGCCGTCAAAGCCCAATTCTTCACGAAGCAAGCCTTGCAAGATCCGTTTGGAGCCGTGGATCGGCTCGCCGTCCAACTCATTATAAGCAGGCATTACGCTCAATGCGCCAGCCCGGAAACACTTGATAAAGGGCTCTAATGTCACTTCCCGCATTTCCCGCTCGCCCATATGGACAGTCGCAAGGTTGATACCGCCTTCCGGAACGCCGTAGGCGATAAAATGCTTGACCGTAGCGGCGACTTTGTGGGCTTGCACGCCTTTGACATACAAACTGCCCATTTCACCGGTAAGATACGGATCTTCGCCGTAGCCCTCCTGCATTCTGCCCCAGCGGGGATCCCGGGGAATATCCACATTGGGGGCATACAGTTGGCGGATTCCCATAGCGGCTGCTTCTTTGCCGATAACATCGCCCATTTGGGCAACCAGTTCCCGGTCAAAACTGCCGCCAATACCGGCGCACTGGGGAAATACAGTGGCTTCCCGATGGATCAGACCCCGTTGTCCCTCAAATGCCACCAACATAGGAATGCCCAGACGGGTCTTATGCAGACAATAATCCTGGAGGCGTTTCACCGTTTCTGCATTCTCAGGCGGAGAAAATGTGCCGAAACGGGGTTCCAGTTCCCCGGCATCTGCCAGTTGCGCCGCCTCGTTTACATTCATATAAATACCCATTTGCTGGAATTTTTCTTCCAGGGTCATTTTCGAAAGTAAGTCCTTTGCCCGGATCTCCGGCGCAAGTGTCTGATCGTGATACATACCGTATCCCCCTTACCTTTTCCTGATATGCTTATTGTAGCACATCATCATTTTGTTGCAAGACATATTTATCTGAAAAGCAGACAAAAAACGGCAGATGCAAAAACATCTGCCGTTTGTTTTACAGTATTGCCCGGATCTCTTCCATCGCGGGAACGCTGGAGATTCCGCCGGGTTTTGTGGTAGAAAGCCCTGCGCTGGCGCAGGCAAAGGAAACCACTTCCCGCAGTTCCTGCTCCGTCAATGATCCCGGGGCTTTTCCAATGGACAGGATCTTCCAAACAGCGCTGCCGCCGAAAATATCCCCTGCGCCGGTGGTGTCCACCACTTTGATGCCGGAAAGACCGGGAACGTGGCCAAAGGCTGCGCCATTGGAGAAATAACAGCCGTCCGCGCCGCAGGTAACAAACACCAGTTTGACACCGTAGTTTGCAAGAATATGCTTTGCGCCATCTTCAACGCCCAAACCGAAGAGGAATTCCACCTCTTCATCGCTGATCTTCACCACATCTGCCTGGGAAAGGCCCCAAAGGAGTTGTTCTTTCGCCTCGTTCAGATCATTCCACAAGGGCTTACGCAGGTTGGGATCGTAAGTGATCAGTTTGCCCTTGGATCTGGCGTATGCCACCGCCTTTTGGGTAGTCGTCCGGGCAGGCTCGCCGGTGAGGGACAAGGTGCCAAAATGGAACACCTTTGCATCATCGATCAGAGAAAGATCCAGTTCTGCAAAGTTTATCTGGGTATCTGCGCCGGGCTTCCGGGCAAAGGCAAATTCCCGGTCACCGGTCTCGTCCAGTGTCACGAAAGCCAGGGTAGTAAAGACATTGGGGTCTTTTACCATACCTTTTGTTTCAATGCCGGCAGATGCCATGGTGCTGACCAGCAGTTTACCGAAGGTATCATCGCCGACTTTGCCTAAAAAGGCTGTCTTTGCGCCAAACTTGGTCAGCGCCGCCAGAAAGTTGGCCGGTGCGCCACCGGGGTGCGCCACCATAGTGGGATAGCCCTGGGGATCGGTGGATGCGCAGGTAAAGTCAATGAGGGATTCTCCCAATGCAACCACATCGATCATTCCGCTACCTCCGGATACTCATTGCAAAGCAGGCGGTAAGGCGGTTCATCTTCCTCAATAGTGGGGAAACGGCCTACAGGAGGATTGAACCGGTTATCGGTGTTATCGTCATTGCACTGGCTGACTTCCCCCAGGAGGACGGGTCCGGTTCCCTCTTCCACGGAGAAATCGTGGTAAAGGTACTGCTGAACATGGATGCTCTCGCCAGGTGTCAGGCGAATTTGTGTGCCGGCAGGCACGGTATATGTACGGCCATCGGTATGGACAGTCACATCGGATTCGTAGTCGATCTCCTCGTCGGGGAGGCTGTTATACACCCGGATGAGCACATTGCCGCCGCCCCGGTTGATAATATCCTCGGTCTTATACCAATGGAAATGATTGGGGGCATACTGTCCTTCTTTTAAGTAAAGGAGTTTTTCCGCATACACTTTGGGGTACTTGTCTGCCATCGCCCGGTTGCCGTTGCGAATGGTGATAAGACTAAAGCCGAATTTATCGAAATTACCCAGACCGTAGTCGGTAATGTCCCAGCCCAGCATACAATCCCGGACTTCATCGTATTCGTGACCGATGGTTTTCCACTCTTCGGGGGTAAAATGGCAGAAAGGCGGCAGGTAGCAGTGATGCTTTTCGCACATTGCCTCCAATTCTTTCAATGCCTTATTGACTTCAGAGCGTTTCATAGACAGTCCCCTTTTCGTTTTTTATTTACTATAACATATTGCGTTGGGAAAAGAAATACAATTTTCTTTGAATTTTTGCTTACTTCTTCGGTTTTTCATAAAAAACTCCCAGTGAAAACTCTGGGAGTTTTTTTACTTATGCAAGGGTATAGGAAACCGTACCGTTGGTCAGCTCATAGGTGTGTCCATCCAGTTCAATAGTGGGTGTAACCGTCAGTGTCTGGTCTCCCAGTTTGTTCAAGCCCGTGATATCCACATAGAGCCAAATATCGTCGTTATTTTTAGCCGCTGTTGCCCAACGGACCGCAAGATCATCATCAAAGGCAACATCAAGGGACTGGTCCGCCCAGGCAATATCCACGCCGAAACCCACACCGGTATCACCGGCAGCGATCAGATCATAAACACGTTCATCTTCCAGACTGACGTAGAACCAGAAGCGAGTTACCTCCCCTGCTATCTCGTAGTCATTATTCTGTACATTCAGGTTATATTTGTGCAGACTATAGCCGTTCTCAGCCGTGTTAAACAAAGGCAGATATCCGTTATTTGTACCAAAAAGTTGCTTGCTTTCCACATCCAGAATACCGTTACCCTTTGAGTCAATAATATATTCGGAGTCATTGGTAGCGATATATTCTGTAGCGGTGCAACGGTTGCCGTTCAGATCCAGGGAGACACCGGCAGGTACATCCAATGCGCCTACATAAGGCTGCAGCAGTTTTACCGTATCATTCACTTGCGCATCTGCGAAAGCAGTAGGCAAAGATGTGTAATATACATTGCCGATAGATGCCACCACTGTTTTCAATTCCACGCTCTTGATATAGAAGTTGTTGGCGTGTTTGGCGGTGTCAACGGTAGCCGCGCCCTCCAGAATCAGGATATAATCACCTGCACCTAAAGTATGGATACCATAGTTACCGGTAGTATTGCCTGTGCCAAAAGCATAGTAACCGATCTTATTGGCAGTGGTACGCAGTGCGGCATAATCATCATTTGTGGGATTGGCGGGCAACTGGCTGGCAGGGATCAAATAGGCGTTCATAGGTGCGCCGGTACGCTTATCAGAGGAAGAAACCACATCGCTGGTGATATTGACCTCATAAGTACCTGCGCCGGGCGCACGAAGGCGGATGGCCACCCACTTGGGGTCGTTCTTGGCATAGGCAGTATAACCCATCAACAAGCGATCGGAACTGATGTTGAAGGCTGCTGTCTTGGTGCTGAATCCGCTGTGATATGCCTCGATCTTTGTATTCCGGTAACCTGCGTCGTACTCATTTTCGAGCATAGGAAGTATCTTTGTGGGTGTGCCGATATTGGAAAGTGTGCCGCTGGTGTTTCTGACCGTAGAACGGGTGAATTTGTAGAGTTTACTATAGTTGGGAGTCGTAGGTTTGACCTGATTGATCGTGCCGTCTGCATTGACGGTATTCAGTTCCATACTGAACTGGCTCTCTGCCCGGTAGTACGCACTCCGGTCCACGGAGTAATGCTCCACCTGCAGTTTTGATCCATCCTCAGAGAAGTAGAACATGGCGACCATACCCAGACCGCCCAATTTCACATCTTCATCCTGGCAGTCCACAAGAATCTGAGGGATCTCAACGCCGTTAACATTCGGGGTAGTTCTGCGGATAATTTTCGCAGAGGGCGCGTGACCACAGAGCATCAGCACAATATTATCGTGCTTACTTACCAGTTGCTCCCAAAGGTCAGCACCGGCATATTCATTGTTATCGGTCTGCTCCCAGCGCATATCCTGCAGGAGTTTACCATTGTTGCCCATATACACATGAGTGGAAACGATAACATTATAATCCTTGTTCTGCGCGATCAATTCGTTGATGGGCACAAGGTCTGCAAAGGTGTTCTGATAGTCCACATTGACAAACAAATACTTTACCTTGCCAACGATCAATTTCTGCCAGGTGTTTTTCATTGTTCCGTCAAAAGAACCGCTTTCGGCAACCTTGTTGCCGTGTTCAGCATAGGTAATATAGTTGTCAAAATTGGCTTCCTTATCGTGATTACCGCGGACAAAAGCATAGGGCAAACCTGCTGCATCCAATTTCTTGAAAGACGCTTCAATACGGTCATACTCTGCCTTGGTATTGTCATCAGTCAAATCGCCCATCGTCAGGCAATATTGAATATTCTTTGTCTCTTTATTGTCAGCGATCCACTGGTACATTGCCGCCATCTTTTCCGGCTGATTCAAGTTCATAATTTGAGGATCACCAACGACAGCAAAAGAATAGGCATAATCGGTAACCGGCTCTTTATCGTAAATCCACCAGGTGGGATCTTCGCCGGGTCTTCCCTTTTGGAAATCAGGGCCTTTGCCAATAGCAGATGTAATAGTAGCAGGCATTTCACCGACTGTAATACCTGACAGATCGTAGTAGTGGGTCAGACCGTTCGTATCAACAATACCACTTGCATCAGATGCGATTTCCTGTGCAGTTCGAATATCAGAGAAGAACGCAACGCTATGGATCGTACCCTTAAAATACTGGGCATTACCGGTGCGCAGGTCACCGCCGAGGCACAAAGTAGTGTTCAGATCAAAGGTCTGGGGCGCTTCCTTGTCAATTGTCTGCGCCAACACGCCATCTTTATAGCAGTACCACTTTCCGGCAGTGCTGTCAAAGGTAATGACAATATGAACCGGCTGACCGGTATAGACATTTACACTGGTAAAAGTAACATCATAAGTGGTTTTTTCCGTGGCATTGTCAATGATATAAAGCCGCGGATTGCCGCTGGTTTTGATCTCAAAGTTGAAGCAGGTAACACCGGATGTCTCGTAACACCCCAGAATTACGCCGCCACGGGTACTGGCAGATGTATTTGCAGGGAAGGAAACCGTTGCCTCAAAAGTCTGGGGCAATGTGGTCGTACCGGCATTGACAGACACATAGGCAGGGTCAGCCGCTGCTAATTTCAGGCCTCCTGTGTCAGTTTCTGCCGCAAGGCTCACCGGTGCGATCAGCGTCAGCATAATCATCGCTGAAAGAAGTAAAGACAGTACACTTTTCATATTCTTCATAACACACTCGTTCCTTTTTAGGCTATATTGGGCAATATCGCCCTAATGCTACAATTCTACAGTATAGATTGTACCAGTTACGGCACAAAACTTCCATTATTTTTTACTTATGATTGCATAACCTAAACTTTATGCAGCGGCTTATGATAGTCTATAAATACGCTTCAAAAGCCGGTTATCCTTACATTTTCATTGTGCACAAAAAGATATTGACAAAAAGTATTCTGCAGTATATAATACATAGGCACTTGCGAGAGTGTTGGAATGGTAGACAAGCACGTTTGAGGTGCGTGTGGTTA
>CALBJG010000110.1 GCA_937892865.1 uncultured Clostridia bacterium | reverse complement strand
AAAACAACTCCCCCGTGGACAACGCCTGGAACAGCGTGGTTATGTTTGACAACGGTGTCACCGGTACCCTGCGTTCCAACTACCAGACCGCTGCCCGTATCCACGATTTTGAAATTCACGGTCTGTACGCCAGCGCCTTTATCGATCTGGGCTTCCCCGGCCGCGAGGAGAGCGCAACCATCATCTACGGTGACGGCGCATCCATTTACTCCGCTGCCGCTGCCGGTGTGAATACCACCAATGTGGAAGTCCTGACCGCCAAGGATATTGCCGGCGGCGATCAGAGCTATCAGTACCTTGGCTACAAGAGCGAGGATGTGGATTTTGTCAATGCCATTCTGGAGGGCCGCCAGCCCATGTGCAACATCGAGGATGCCGCCAAGTCTATGGACCTGATGGAAATGATCGTGAATAATCGCATCAACTAAAATTTCCCGAATATGTGATCTTGGTCTAAAAAATACAGAGGTAGAAGTATGAACGAAAAGAAATGGCTCAATTTACCTGAGACATACCCCCTTGTGGTGGGAGATACATTTGAATTATTCTACCGCGGCGTGATTTTAGCCAACGATCCCTATCACTATCATATAAAGGTAAGCTGCCCCAAAGGGGCAGCTTATCGTCGTAAATATGTGTTTACGCCGACGGCTGCCGATGTTGGCGAGCATATTTTGGCTTTCCAATTATCCGACGATTACGGCAATGTTTTGGAGCAGCGGGATGTAAGCCTTGCGGTGAATCCCACGGCTTCTTCCCCGGAAAAGAAAACCCATATTCTTTGCGTGGGTGACAGCATCACCGTTAACGGGCATTGGCCGTCAGAGTGCCTGCGCCGTTTGTGCGGCAGCGGCGGTACCCCTGCAGGTCTTTCCCTGCATAACATTGCCTTTGTGGGCACCTGCCAGGGCCAATCCGGCGCCTGCTTTGAGGGCTACGGCGGCTGGCAATGGGAAAGCTATAACAGCAAATCCCCCAGGACTACCTGCATCCGGTACATTTACGGCGACCACGGCAAAACCGATCTGGATCAGCACAGCGTTTATACAGACGGTTTTTCCCAGTGGAAGCTGGAGACCATCGAAGCCCACCGCATAAAAATCGTAACAGACAAATGCAATGGGGATCTGCCCGAAAGCGGTATTCTGCGCTATGTAAGCGGAGGGAATGACCACAAAGATATTTCTTATACGAAGGTGGCGGATGCCGCCGGAAATCCTTTCTGGAATCTGGATAAAGACCGTGTGGATTTTACGGCTTATGCCGAAAAGCTGGGCGTACCCCAAATCGATATTTGCGTAATACTCCTTGGCTGGAACAACTGGAAGCATGATAAGGACCATATTCAGGAACAGGTACGGATATTTATTGGCAATCTCCGTAGGGATCAGCCGGATTGCAAGATCGTTCTGGTTGCGCCCAATCCCCCTTCCAGTCAGGACGGCTTTGGCATGAACTATGGCGCAAACTGGAATTACTACGAAAAACTAAAATTTGCATTTTCTGTCGATTCCTGGTATCAGGAATTGTGCAAAGAATATGAGAATGTGTACGCCATCAGTCTTGCCGGTCAGTTTGACAGCGAATACAGTTATCCTACCATTACCCGGCAGGTCAATTCCCGCTCCCGGATAACCGAAACAGTTCAGTCAAACGGAGTGCACCCTTCCGCAGAAGGTTATGATCAGATCGCCGACGCGGTTTTCCGCCAGCTGAACGCACTTCTGTGAACCATATACCCCCGACCCTCTTCATAGGGCTTACGCCTTGGTCACGCCGCCCATCTCTTTTGTAGGGACCGGCGTCCTCGACGGTCCTATCCCCCCGCATGTCATTGCGAAGGCAACACCGTTGCCCGTGGCAATCCGTTTCCCAAAAAGCAAAATGCCCGGGATCCCTTTTACAAGGGTTCCCGGGCATGTTTATACCGGTTGATATTATTCCCACTCGATGGTGCCGGTGGGCTTCGGGGTCAGGTCGAAGAGGACGCGGTTGATGCCCTCAACTTCAGAGGTGATCCGGGCGACGATCTTATGCAGCACCGGGTAAGGGATCTCCTCGATGGTGGCAGTCATAGCGTCTTTGGTGTTCACGGCGCGGATAATGGCAGGCCAGCCTTCATAACGCATTTCGTTGCGGACGCCAACGCTCTTGATATCGGGAATGGAGATAAAGTACTGCCAAACCTTCTCGGCAAGACCGCATTTGTCAAATTCATCGCGCAGGATCGCATCTGCCTCCCGCAGGGCGTGGAGACGATCCCGGGTAATGGCGCCCAAGCAACGGACACCCAAACCGGGGCCGGGGAAAGGCTGACGGTAGACCATTGCGTGGGGCAGGCCCAGCGCCTCGCCAACCACACGGACTTCGTCCTTGAACAGCAATTTTACCGGCTCGACCAGTTCCATTGCCATATCGTCGGGCAGACCGCCCACATTGTGGTGGGATTTCACGGGCTTGCCGCTTTCGGCAGCCTTGATAGATTCTAAGATATCGGGGTAAATGGTGCCCTGAGCCAGGAAAGAGATGCCCTCTAACTTTGCAGCCTCTTCGTCAAAGACCTTGATAAACTCGCCGCCGATGATCTTACGCTTCCGTTCCGGGTCGGAAACGCCTTCCAGCAGACTTAAGAAGCGGTCGGTTGCATCCACATAAATGAGGTTTGCATCCAGTTCTTCACCGAAGACCTTAATAACATCTTCGCTCTCGCCCTTACGCATCAGACCGTGGTTTACATGCACGCAAACCAGTTGCTTGCCAATGGCTTTGATCAGCAGCGCTGCCACAACGGAAGAGTCCACACCGCCGGAAAGAGCCAGCAGGACCTTCTTATCGCCCACCTGCTTGCGGACAGCGGCGATCTGCTCATCGATAAAGGCATTTGCCAGTTCAAAATTCGTAATACGCTCCATAGATTCGGGACGGACATCGTATGCCATAAAAAATTCCCCCTATAAAAAATATACTTTATTATACATACATTATTTTCTGCGCGCAAGAAAAAATTACGGATTTTTTCCCTTTGGGAACAAATTTTTTGCAATCTGCCGAAAACGGTGGGATTTTCACCGGGTCATTTGTCTGTTTGCCGCAATTTTGTGGCGTAGTAATAGGCCATTTTGTAGTCGCCCATCTCCCGGAAACAGATTTCCATTTTCTCTGCCGCCCGGCGGGGATATATCTTTTCTGCCTTTTGGAACTGCTCGGCTGCTTTTTCGTATTGCAGCATCATCAAATACCCCTCGCCCAGAAGGAATTGCCCTTGCGGTGTATTCACACTTTCCGCCGTCAGCAGACGGACGCATTTTTCCGGGTCATCCAGCGCCAATGCCGCCCGGGCGCGCAAGATCCGCTCCGGCTCGCTGTCCGGCAAGGAAGATACCAGTTCCTGCGCCAGTTCCGGCTGTGCCTGCCCCATCAGAAGCAACCGCTTCCGTTCATTCTCCGGTGTGTAATAAGGTGTTCTCTCTCCCGCGACCGCCGACCGGTCCAGCAGTTCCCGGGCGTAAATATCTTTTCCCTCTTCCAACGCCTGCTCTGCCGCCGCCTTCAGCGCCAGCGCCTCTAACAGATACCGCTCGCTGTCAAACACCGTATCCTTGTCGGCGTATTTCTCTAACAAGGTCAAGACCTTTTGCCAATCTCCATCGGCAAAAGCACGCCGGGCGGCAAGGATCACTTTCTGGTTGGGAGAAACCGCTTGTTCCTCCAAAAAATATGCCATCGGTTTGTCCAGTTGCTCTGCCAAATACCGCAAAGTGTCCATAGACGGTCTGGCGCTGCCGTTTTCGATTTGAGAAAGCATATTCCGGGTGATCATATCGCCGCAAAGTTGCCGCTGGGAAAGTCCCTTTTCCAGCCGCGCCTCTTTCAGCCGCTGACCAATGTCCATCGTTCCACCTCCGGGTAAACATTATTTACCCTACTATAGCACAGTTTTTCCGAAAAATCCACTGCCCGCAAAAAATTCATTTGCTATTTTGGGGAATATGGCTTATAAATAAGGTACTATCACTCCGGAGGCGTTTTTTATGTCCCTTTTGAATCCGAAACAATTAAAGCAGGCGGCGATCCGGTCTTTGTCAGCCGCCTCTTATCCGCCGAAAAAGTTGGCGCTTATCCACGGCGGGATCACCGCCGCCGCGTTGCTCATCGTATCTCTTCTGGAATTGCTTCTTCAGCAGCAGATCGGCGCCACCGGCGGTCTTTCCGGTATGGGTACCCGGGCGGTTCTGTCCACCGTTCAATCTGCGCTGTCTATGGGCCTTTCCATCGCCCTGCCTTTTTGGGAGATGGGTCTTATCTACGCCTGCCTGCAGTTTGCCAGGGGCGAAAATGCCGGCGCTGACTCTCTGACCGAGGGCTTCCGCCGCTTTGGCCCGCTGCTGCGGCTGACCCTTTTGGAAACTGCCATCTATGTCGCTGTAATGATTTTGGCGGCGCAGGTCAGTTCTATGATCTTTTTAATGACGCCCTTGTCCGGCGGCTTGCTGGCGGCAATGGAATCCCTGCCGGAAACCGAACTGACCGTCGAGACAATGATGCCGTTGCTCTCCGCCGCCGCGCCTCTGTATCTGATTATGGCGGTGTTGTGCCTTATTTTGCTGATCCCCATTTCCTACCGCTTCCGTATGGCGGGTTTTTATCTGCTGGACGGCGGTCACCGGAAAGCGCTGGCAGCCCTGGGTGTCAGCAGCCGCATCACCGCCGGCAACCGGCTCTCCCTTTTCAAATTGGACCTTTCTTTCTGGTGGTATTACGGTTGTATCTTCCTGCTGGCTTTCATTGCCAATGCCGATGTGCTTTTCCGTCTGCCCCAGTGGGCATCTTTCCCGGTGTATCTGGCTTACCTGGCAGGTCAGTTGCTGCTTACCTGGCAGGCAGGGGCCTATACCCAAACCACTTTCGCCCACGCCTATGAAACTTTAAAAGCCGCCGACAGCGGTGAAAAGCCTTTGGTACGGAACTTCCCCTGGGGATTTCTCCCGGATAGTGAATAGTAAAACGCCCGGCTGTGCCGGGCGTTTTCTTATTTCTTTTTTCTGGCTTTGCCGATGATGACCAACAAAATCACAACACCGGAAATGATCCATTTCAGAGTATCCTTGTCTGTCAAAAAGTCCTTTGAAATAATCGCATACCGGGTGTCGGTATAACTGTGGTCACAGTTGCGGCATTCCCATGTCTCCCAGCCGTTTTCAAACAGCCCCCGGGCTTGCTCGTTTACCAGTTCGTAATCGTGTCCCCGGGCGGTGGTGTCCTCCACTTTGTAAGTTACGCCGCAGGCGCAGGAATACGCACTGCCGCCTTTTTCCTCGCAGGCGCCCTCATAGCGCGACTGCTCGTATGTATGGGTGTGGACGGTCACATTCTCCGCTTTCACTGTTTTTAAGGTAAATGTGTCATTCAGATCCCAAGTGGTGATTTTTAATGTATCCCCTGCCAAATGGGCGCCGAAAATGCCGTGGGTGGGAGAAAAGGTCTCCTGATGCTCCACCCGCAGATCTGCGCCGTCTTTTTTGATAGAACTGATCTTCTCCCCATCGCAGAAATACAGACGGTCTGCTGTCATACTCAAACCGTAGGTCGCGTACCGATAGATCTTGTCTCCGGAAACAACCCCCTGTTCAAACCGGTGGAGGATCTGTTCGCCGCTTCCATTGCGGCGGCAGATGTACTGGTTTTCGTCATCCGCTTTGACATAATAGCAAGTATCGGCGCTTTCAAAGCATACCGGGCTAACGGTATTGTCCCAAAAGTCTGTTCTGTCATAGGTCTTATCCTGGCTTTCGTGCAGCGCCTCATAATCGTAGTGCGCCTCTTCCAAACTGCCGATGGCTTCGTCGGACAGCAGGAAATAGGTATGATCCGCATTTCCCTGCCAATCCTCCACCGGATCGTCCCAGGTCACATCCACATGGTACCAGTGGTCTCCCAATTTTACCTGATTCCAGCCGTGATCCATTTTTTCGCTGACCACATAGTGACACTCCACACCGGAGCGTTTCAAAAGGTCCATATAGGCTTCTGCGTAGCCGTTACACACCGCAGTGCCCCGAACCAGCAGGTCATAGCCTTCGTAGTAAGTCTTGGTCTCGTCATATTGGAAATTCACCGCAAGGTAATCGTGAATGGAAAGGGCGATCTGCAACTGGGTCATTCCCGGATGTACCGTTTCTGCCAGAATTTCCGCCACTTTCCGCTCATAAAGATTCCGGTCATATTCGGTCTCCTTAAGCAAAACCGGCGTAAATGTCAGTACTTTCCCGGAATCTTCCTCGTAGGAGTACTGATAACTGTCTGCATACCAGGGCAACTGATTGGCGTAATACAGTTCATTATGCAGTTTTTCCAACTGGGTCGCTTCCAGACTGTATTGGCGAATATCCACCGATTCTTCGCCGGTGGCGTAACAAGCCAGAATCTTCTCCCGGGCAAGATCCAGCGGATCTTCCGCGGCAGAAACTGCCGGCATCATTTGCAGCGCCAGCGCCAACGCCAACGCAAGACCGAAAATTTTCTTTTTCATTTCTCTTCCGCCCTTTTTCTATAGTCAATGCGCCCGAAGGGATTCCTTCGGGCGTATGGTTATTTCTGTTCCAATAGATCTGCCAGGGTGACACTTTCAAAAAAGTCGTCCACCATCTTGTCCAGTTTTTCCCACATAGGCAAGGTATGACAGCAGGTAGCCCGGTTGCAGGCGTTGGGACCCTGGGTGGTGCAGGAAACGGTATTGAGGCTTCCCTCTGTCAGTTTCAAAATGCTTCCTACGGTGTATTCTTCCGGCTTGCGGTTTAACCGGTAGCCACCGCCTTTGCCGTGAACTGCGTCCACAAACCCGGCCTTACTTAAAGTGGTCATAATGGACTCCAGGTACTTTTGGGAAATGTCCTCCGCCTCGGCGATCTCTTTTAAGGGTATGTAGGTGCCGTCCCCATGGAGGACGAAATACACCATCACCCGCAGGGCGTACCGCCCTTTGGTCGAAACGATCATAAAATCAACCCTCGTCGTGGCAGTGAGCGCAGTTCTCGCAGTCCGGGAACTGGGACTTGTCGTAGGCGATGCCGTTTTTGTCGTAGTAGTCCTTCAGGGCGGACTTGATCGCCTCCTCTGCCAGCACAGAGCAGTGCATCTTGTGGGCAGGCAGACCGTCCAGGGCTTCGGCCACGGCCTTGT
>CALBJG010000109.1 GCA_937892865.1 uncultured Clostridia bacterium | reverse complement strand
TGATGCCCGTTGAGGACGTCTTCACCATCTCCGGCCGTGGTACCGTTGCTACCGGCCGTGTTGAGCGTGGCCAGATCAACAAGAACGACAAGGTCGAGATCGTTGGCCTGCGTGACGAGAAGAAGGACACCGTCGTTACCGACATCGAAATGTTCCACAAGCTGCTGGACTACGCAGAAGCTGGCGACAACATCGGCGCTCTGCTGCGTGGTATCGACAAGAAGAACATCGAGCGTGGCCAGGTTCTGTGCAAGCCCGGCTCCATCAAGCCTCTGACCAAGTTCGCTGGCCAGGTTTACGTCCTGTCCAAGGAAGAAGGCGGCCGTCATACTCCCTTCTTCAACAACTACCGTCCTCAGTTCTACTTCCGTACCACCGACGTTACCGGCATCATCTCCCTGCCCGAGGGCACTGAGATGTGCATGCCCGGCGACAACGTTGTTATGAACGTCGAGCTGATCACCCCCATCGCTATCGAGAAGGGCCTGCGTTTCGCTATCCGTGAGGGTGGCCGTACCGTCGGTTCCGGCGTTGTTACCGAGATCTTCGAGTAATTCGCTAATCGAATAGATTTTATCCCCCAGCCTTCGGGCTGGGGGATTTTTCTTTTTTTGTTGTTGGAATATTCACATATTTCTGCTATAATTAAATTAAATATTGAGAAAGTAGGTGATGAATTGAAAGAGTTGCGTTCAAAAATCGGCGAAGCATTGATTTCTGCGCTTCCTATTACATTAATCGTTTACGCCCTTGCATTGCTTCCGTGGTTTAATTTTTCTGCGGCTGAGTTGATCACATTCACGATCAGCGCCATTCTGCTGGTCCTTGGCATCGGTCTGTTCAATTTAGGCGCCGACCTTGCAATGACACCTATGGGCACCCATGTTGGCGCCGGTCTTTCCAGACAGCGAAAACTGCTTTTGCTCCTTACAGTTTGTTTTGTTCTTGGACTTCTGATCACGATTGCTGAACCGGATCTTCAAGTTCTTGCAAATCAAGTCAGTTCCGTTATGAACGGAGAGCTGCTTAAATATACAGTTGGCATTGGTGTCGGCGCATTCTTGATCATCGCCATCTTGCGTATTGTATTTAAACGCCGTCTTGGTACCATTCTGATGCTGTTTTATATGCTTCTGTTTGCCCTGGCGCTGATACTTTCCGAACAAGGGAAGATTGCATTGCTTCCTATGGCATTCGATTCCGGCGGTGTGACAACCGGCCCGATCACTGTTCCATTTATTATGGCATTGGGCGTTGGTATATCCAGTGTTTTAGGCGATCGAAAATCCCAGGAAAACAGTTTTGGCCTTGTGTCTCTTTGTTCCATTGGACCGATTTTGGCTGTCTTGGTTTTGGGATTGCTTTCCGGTGGAGAACTGAAATATGAATATGCGTTGAAATCCCACTCTTTCTTTGACACAATGTTGATCGTTGCAAAGAATGTTGCAATTGCACTGGGGTTGATCGTTGCTTTCTTTTTGGTCTGTCAAGTTGCATTTCTGCGGCTTTCCAAGCGAAATCTTCTCCGGATCGCTGTCGGTGTGGTATTTACATATATCGGACTTGTGTTGTTCCTGACTTCTGTGGAAGTAGGTTTTATGCCGATCGGCTATAAACTGGGCACAGCAATTGCGGAAATGAACAAATGGTTTTTGATCCCATTAGGACTCATTATGGGCATCCTTGTGGTCTTGGCAGAGCCGGCGATCCATGTGCTGAATAGCCAGGTTGAGGAAGTGACCGGTGGCTATGTGACCAAACGGTCTATGCTCCTTGGTTTATGCATCGGCGTAGGCATGGCGATTATGCTCTCCATGGTCCGGATCATTTTTGATTTTTCCTTGATTTACTATATCATTCCCGGATACTTTATTTCTTTGGCGCTGTCACTATTTGTTCCACCGGTCTATACGGCCATTGCCTTTGACTCCGGTGGTGTTGCCAGTGGACCGATGACATCCGGTTTTATTCTGCCTTTTGCCATCGGCGCGTGTATGGGTGTGCAAAGTTCCGATGCTGTTCTGCGGGATGCGTTTGGCGTTGTTTCGTTGGTTGCAATGGCACCACTCATTACGATCCAGTTATTAGGTTTTAAAGCCATTGTTTCCAATAAGGTCAATGAGCGCCGGGCAATGAAACGCATTTTGGATGCGGATGATCAGCAGATCATCAATTTTATGTAAGGAGGAGCGATTATGGCGAATACGATCAATGAATCGGCAATTAAAAAACTGAAACTTCTCTTTACTGTGGTTGATAGACCAAAAGCAGAGTTTTATTTAGATGTTTTGAGCCAATTTGAGATAAACTGCCAAATGGTCACGAGTGGCATGGGTACAGCCCAGTCGGATCTCATCGATCTTTTGGGCTTGAATATTCAAAAGGCAGTGATCGTTAGTGTTGTCCGTGAGGATATGGTCGATCCGGTAATGAAATGTCTGGAAGATAAATTCCATACGATCAAAAACGGAAAAGGTATTGCTTTTGCCGTACCGCTCAGCAGTGTGATCGGTGTGAATATGTATCAGTTTTTGAGTAATAACAAGCAGGGAAGGGAGGTCATAGGATGACTACCAACAATCACGAAGTAATCTTTGCTATTGTCAATGCCGGTTTTGCAGAGGATGCAATGGCTGTTGCCAGGGAGCAAGGTGCCAGAGGTGGTACGATCCTGAACGCCAGGGGTGTTGCTCGTGAAAAAGAAGCAGCTTTCTTTGGCATTACCATTCACGCAGAGAAAGAGATATTGATGATGGTTGTAGAAAAAGACATCCGTGATCAAGTTCTCAATGCCCTCTATAAGGAAATGGGGATGGATAAGAAAGCCCAGGGTATTGCATTTTCTTTGCCTGTATCTGATGTTGCAGGCTTGGTGCAGATCGAAGAAATGAAAAATGAGGAAAGCGAATAAAACACATCATTTTTAATACGCAATTACATTCGGAGTGTTTAGTATGCACAGTTCTTATATTTGTGATACACTGGGCGCAAAACGCGCAGTTTTGATGATCCACGGAATTTGCAGCACACCGCGTCATTTTGATTGGTTGATCCCTGAATTTGATGATAGTTGGGCTGTTTATAACATTTTGCTGGACGGTCACGGCAGTACAGTTGAGGCCTTTGCAGAAACCTCTATGAAAAAATGGAAGGCGCAGACCAGGGAAGTATTGAAGCATATCAGCAGTAAGTACGACCATATATTGGTTATCGGCTATTCTATGGGAACACTGTTGCTTATGGATGCGCTTTCTGACTATCCCAAGATAAAAGGGATGATTCTTATGAATGTCCCGCTGTATCCCTGGGTAAAACCAACGATGCTTGGACGCTCGATCCGCTTTACAAAAGGTATCGTGCGCAATGATAACCCCCATGAAGCAGCGTGTATTCAAGACCTCAGCATTACATTGAAACCCGGAATTATGCGGTATGCAAAATGGCTGCCTCGATTTTGGGAACTGTTGGTTTTGTGTCGGAAATGCCGCAGATATGCTATGAATATATCTATACCGTGCAAAGTGTACTTTGGTGGAAAGGATGAACTGGTTTCGCTTCGTTCTGCCAAGTATTTTAAAGATATTCCCAATGTAGAATTGCGGGTTTTCCGTAATGCAGGACATTTCTATATTCCGGATCAGGATAAGCAAACTATAATATTGGATCTTCAAAAAACAATGGAATTGATCGATTAAAAAAAGCACCGCCTGCAGGCGGTGCTTTAAATATTCTGCTTGCAAATGGTTTATATGCAGTTATAATGATGTTTGAGGTGGTTTTATGAAAATCAAACAGAACTACATTGATATCAAGAAAACCAACATCCCTGACACATTTGATTCTGATGCATTTTTCTCATTGATTACCCGTGTCGCCGGCGTTCAATATGCAGAAAAATTTGTTTTCGAAAAGATGGAATCCGATGGATTTGATTGCTATGAACTTTTTGATAAAGAAGGCAAGATTTGTATTCGTGCAAATACCGGTGTGAGCGCCGCAGTAGCCTTTAACCGGTATTTAAAGGATATTTGCCATTACAGTGTTGGAATTCTATCAACAAGCGGAACATTGCCGAAGGAACCGCCTTGCGTTGGCATTGCAATTAAAAGAAAAAGCAGATTTTTGTATCGCTATTTCTTTAATTATTGTGCCTTTAGTTATGCCTATGCCTTTGATGATTGGTCTGATTGGGAAAGAACATTGGACTATTTATTGCTTTCCGGTTATAATCTGATTTTGAATCCCATTGCGATAGAATCTGTATGGAGAACAGTTCTGCGAAAATTGAACTTCAATGAAACAGATGTGAAATCCTTTTTATGTGGTCCCGGCTTTTTTGCCTGGCAATGGATGATGAATCTGACAGGATGGGCAGGTGATGCGCCGGATCATTGGTATACAAGTCAAGAAGAATTGGCAGGTAGGTTCAATAAACGACTGCAAAGTTTTGGCGCAGCAACGGTCATTCCCGGATATATCGGTATGGTGCCGGATACTTTTAATAAATATTTTCCTGACTCAACGATCATTGATCAAGGCTACTGGGTTGGATTCAAGCGACCCGGGCTGATTTTGCCGGATGATCCCAATTATCAAATAATTGCAGATTTGTATTACAAGACCTGCCGTGCCATAGCCGGTGGCGATAATGTTTCCTATTTCTCTGCTGATCCATTCCATGAAGGTGGTATTACAGACGGGGTGGATATGCGTGCTTTTGCCCAAAAGAATTATAAAAAGATGAAAGAATATGCGCCTGATGCAGTTTGGGTAATGCAGGAATGGGGGGAACCGAAAACCGAAATCATAGAGAGCCTTTTAGACGGCGAAGTTTTGTTGCTGTCTCTATGCGCTGATAATAAGCCGATAATTTCTGAAAATTTAGATATTGCACCTTGGTGTTATTGTGCGGTCAATGCTTTTGGCGGTCAGTATACTATGCACGGCGCAGCAAAAGAGCAACTTTTGAATCCTTTTAAGCATTTGAATAATCAGACCAGTAAAATCGTTGGAATCGGCTGTATGCCGGAATCGGTGAACTGTAATGAAATCTTGTATGCTATCAATTTGGAGAATGCTTTTGGGGATGGGTTTGAAAGCGTAGATAAGTTCATAAATACATATATTTGTGACCGATATGGCAAAAATTCTGTTGACATCTTACAGGCATGGAAAAAAGTGTTTCTTGAGTCATTCCACATTGATCGTCCATTAGGCGGTGAATCCGGTTTATGCGCTCGTCCTTCGCTGGATGTATGCCGCGCATCCGCTTGGTCAACACCGGCAAAACCATATCTTGATCAATCTGTTCTTGTAGATTATGTGAAGGTAATGCACTCACATTATGACGAATTGTCTGATAAGAATGGGTATAAGATAGATTTGCTTGAGGCAACCAGACAGATATTGAGCAATCTTTCCTGGTATTACATTGCACGTATCAAAGAAAGTTATGAACAAAAGGATGCAGAATCTCTTTGCCATTTTGGAAAAGGATTACTCAGTCTGTTTGATTTGCAGTCAAAACTTGTATCTTGCGATAAAAATCGCTTGTTAGGAACTTGGTTGCATAAAGCGCGCCGGTGGGGTAAAACGGAAGAGGAGAAGGCATATTTTGAAAGAAACGCAAGACTTCAAATTACCCTTTGGGGCGATAAAAATGCCGCAAAATTTCTTCGTGATTACGCAGCCAGAGAATGGCAGGGTATGCTGGAAGATTTTTATAAACCGCGTTGGGAACATTTTCTTGACCGTTTAGAATCATCATTAAAAACCGGAGAAGTATTACCGGATGTAGATCCCTATGAAGAAGAAATCGGTTTTGTATATTCCCAAAAACAGTATTCCATCCAAGTAAATTCGGATTTGAAAACTGCAGTTGGTAATATCATTAATAAAGTAATTTCAGAAAAGATTGCATACAGATCTTACGGAGAAAAACAATCAACCTTCCTGGAAAATGTTACGGAAGATATGACAAAAGAATCATAAAAAAGCACCGCCGATTGGCGGTGCTTTTTTAGCACAACACAAGTCTATAAGCCGGGTTCTGTCTTGACAGCCATCTATCTAGTCCTGCAATCGCTTGCAGGATCAAGCCGCCTCCTTGGGACGATCGGGCCGATCTTATGCCCCTCCACGGCGTTGCTCCGGATAGAGTTTACAGCACCCCAATGTTCCCATGGGGCGAGTGGGCTCTTACCCCACCTTTTCACCCTTACCTTGCGGCGGTATCTCTCTGTTGCACTTGTCCTGGGGTCGCCCCCGGCAGGCGTTACCTGTTATCCTTGCCCTATGGAGCCCGGACTTTCCTCACCTGGATGTTTTCACATGCCAGCCGCGGCTGTCCAACCTGGTTGCCGAAATATTGTATCTCATAGATAGGGAATTGTCAAATGTCTTGCAAATTTTCCTCTGTAGGGATATACTATATAGTAGTAAAAGTGAGGTGACAGGTTTGAAAATGACCTTTGACGAGTATTTTTCTGCTTTGAAAGGAAAGACAGTTGCAGTTTTTGGACTTGGTGTCAGCAACCGTCCGTTGGTTCGGCTGCTTTTGGAGTTTGGCTGTGATGTGACCGGTTGCGATAAGACACCCAGAGAGCAACTGGATAAGGAAGTGCTGGAACTGGAAGAAAAGGGATGCTGCCTGCGTGTAGGTGAAGGGTATCTCGACGACTTAAAGGCAGATGTGGTTTTCCGTACGCCGGGTATGCATCCTGCCAATCCTGCGTTGGAAACTCTCCGTAAAAACGGCGCAACAGTGACCAGTGAAATGCAGGCATTTTTTGAACTTTGCCCGTGTAAAATTATTGCTGTTACAGGCTCTGACGGGAAAACCACAACTACAACACTGATTTCCGAAATGTTGAAAGCAGCGGGGAAAACCGTGTGGCTCGGTGGCAATATCGGCACACCGCTTCTGCCGTTATGCCGTCAAATGACCAAAGATGATTATGCTGTGGTTGAATTAAGTTCTTTCCAGTTGATGGATATGACTCGCAGCCCAAATATCGCGGTCATTACCAATCTTTCGCCTAACCATTTAGATGTCCATAAGGATATGGAAGAGTATGTGGAGGCCAAAAAGAATATCTTCCGTTACCAGGATGAAAGCGGTATTTTGATCGTCAATCGGGATAACGATCTTACCAATGAATTGTCCGGTAACGGCATTACGAAAAAGTTCTCCCGTCAACACAAGGCGGATATTTACCTGCACGGCGGAAACATTTTCAGAGGAGAAAATGTCGTTCTGAAAGCGGAGGATATTCTGCTTCCCGGTGTGCATAACATTGAAAACTATATGACGGCGATCTTAGCTGTTGACGGACTTGTTGATGATGAAACAATTCGCCATGTCGCCCGTACGTTTGGCGGCGTAGAACATAGAATTGAACTTGTGCGGATAAAAAACGGTGTTCGGTACTATAATGATTCTATTGCCTCCTCTCCCAGCCGTACCATTGCCGGCTTGCGCAGTTTTCCGGAAAAAGTGATTCTTATTGCCGGCGGTTATGACAAGCATATTCCCTATGATGTATTAGGGCCGGAAATTTGCGCACATGTAAAAATGCTGTTTGTCAACGGCGCTACCGGTCCATTGATCCGCAAGGCTGTGGAAAACACACCGGAATATGACTCCGGCATATTGCAGATCGTAGATTGCGCAGACTTTACAGAGGCTGTTTATTCGGCAGTGAATGCCGCAAAACCCGGCGATGTGGTGCTGATGAGCCCTGCCAGCGCAGCATTTGACCAGTTTAAGAATTTTATGGTACGGGGTCAATATTTTAAGAAACTGATTATGGAGCTTTGATTATGGCTATCACGAAAGTTACTCGCTGCTTGCGGAAAATTCTCCCAATTGGATACTGCGGCGCGGTGATCGTAGCGGCGGGTAATGCCTCACGCATGGGTGGCATTGATAAAGTTGTTGCGGCTCTTGGCGGGGAACCTATGATCGTAAAAACAGCCCGCGCATTTCAAAATTGTGATGTGATCCGGGAAATCGTTATCGTAACACGCCAGGACTTAATCCAGCAGGTGACAGATCTGTGCGCAGATTTTGACAAAGTTACTACTGTGGTTGCAGGCGGAAAGGACAGAACAGAGTCTGTCAGTAACGGTTTGCGCGCGCTTTCGGGCAAAGTTAAACTGGCGGCAATTCACGATGGCGCAAGGCCACTGATAACCGATGCAGTGATCGACAGAACTGTACGGGCAGCCCATACCTATGGCGCTGCAGCCCCCGGAATTCCGGTGAAAGATACCGTTAAGATCGTTAATGGCGGAGTTGTCACCACAACACCGGACAGAAGCAAACTTTTTGCGATCCAGACACCCCAGGTGTTTGATAAATCCATTTTAAAGGCCGCCTTAAAGAAAGCAAGAAAAGAAAAAGCGGCAATCACAGATGATTGCTCTGCTGTGGAATTGCTTGGTATGTCTGTTAAGATTGTAGAAGGCGATGAGCGAAATTTGAAGGTGACAACACCGATGGATTTGAAAGTTGCCGAGATGTTGTTGGAGGAAACGGTATGAGAATTGGTCACGGATATGATGTGCATAAACTTGTTGCCGGACGAGATCTGATATTGGGTGGCGTAAAGATTCCTTATGAATTGGGCCTGGACGGTCATTCTGATGCAGATGTATTACTTCACGCTGTGATGGACGCGTTATTGGGCGCTGCAGGACTCCGGGACATCGGTTATCATTTTCCGGATACGGATATGCGCTATAAAGGCGCAGATTCCGGTGTTCTTTTAAGCGAAGTTGGCAAAAAACTGGATGATGCAGGCTATTATGTAGGTAATATCGATGTGACTATGATTGCACAAAAACCAAAACTGAAGGATTACATTCCGCAAATGGAAAAGAATATTGCCGACAGATTGGCAATAGACGTTTCACAAATAAATGTAAAGGCAACAACGGAAGAGAAACTTGGCTTTACCGGCAGCGGCGAGGGAATGTCTTGCCATGCTGTCTGTCTGTTGATGGAAAAACGATGAAACGGTCTGCAGGTAGAAACCCAGTTCCAAGATTGTTGTTTCTTGTGTACTGCGGTGTGATGCTGTGGCTGCTGTTCGGGCAGCGCTGGGGGCAACCATCTGCTCTGTCACAGATCAATTTGGTTCCCCTGAAAACCATTAAGCAGTATATTTCGTTGCTTTATAACGAAACATTTCGTACCCATGCCATTATCAATTTGGCTGGCAATGTATTGGTATTTGTCCCGCTGGGATATTTGTTGCCGAAAATTTGGGAACGTTTGCGTGGCTTCTTCAGAACAACGATAACAGTAATGCTGTTGGTCATTCTTATAGAACTTTTGCAGTATGTGACAGGTCTTGGTAGTTGCGATATTGACGATCTGATCTTAAATTTGATCGGCGCTATACTGGGTTATATTTTTTGGAAAATGAAAAAACGCTAAACAGATTACGAACAAATTCGACCTCCCGGGCATAGGTTAGCCCGGGAGGTCATTTTATGAAGATGTGTTATATAACTTTTCGTTCTGTTACACCTGCGCAAAAGGCAGAACGGCTTTTGAAGACATCCGGCGTGAATTGCGCTGTTGTACGCACACCAAGATGGATGGAAGAACAAGGGTGTGGATACAGCATCCGGATTCCGCAAAATCAACTGCACAGAGGCGTTGAAGTGTTAAAAAACAATCGGGTGCCGTATCGCAAAACTTATCTGCGTTTGGAAAGTGGCGTTCTGGAGGCGATCGAGATATGATCTATCTTGACAGCGGCGCCACATCGTTTTATAAACCAAAGTCTGTTTATCTTGCCGTTCAGAAAGCAATGCATACCTGCGCGAACCCGGGAAGAGGGGGGTATCAGTGGGCAGTAAATGCAGCCGATGTGGTATATAATTGTCGGGAAAGACTTGGAAAAATGTTCCATTGCGAGCCGGAGAATGTTGTGTTTACCGGGAATTGTACTCACGGATTGAATATTGCGATCCATTCGCTTGTAAAACCGGGCGCTGCTGTTGCGGTGTCCGGTTTTGAACACAATGCGGTCGTCAGACCCCTTTATGCAAGAGAAGCGAAAGTGCAAATTGCCGGTAGAAAACTATTTGATCAAAGCAATACATTGGAGGAATTTGAAAAAACACTGAAAATGGGCGTAGATGCTGCTGTGTTTACCCATGTGTCCAATGTATTTGGGTATATTTTGCCAGTTAAAGATATGGCTGCTCTCTGCAAACAATATGGTGTACCCTTTATAATTGACGCAGCCCAATCTGCTGGGTATTTACCGATCGATTTGGAAGGACTGGGAGCCGCATTTATTGCGATGCCAGGTCATAAGGGACTGTTAGGTCCGCAAGGGACCGGCGTGTTGCTGTGCAACAGCGAGTCTGTACCACTGTTATATGGCGGTACCGGCAGCGCATCAAAATCGCATTTTATGCCGCAGGATTTGCCGGAACGATTAGAAGCAGGGACATTGAATGTACCGGGGATCGCCGGTTTGGAGGCAGGTATTTCATATATACAGAAAACAGGAATAAATAATATCAAAGATGTGACCCATAAGCAAATGCTTCGATGTATCCACGGACTGCGCAAAATCGGCATCAAACCGATTGCGGGAGATGATCAATTAGGTACAGTCTCCTTTGTTCCGGAGCAGGATCCGGAGGAGTTCGCAGAGCGCCTTGCCAAAGCAGGAATATGTGTGCGCGCAGGCTTACATTGCGCGCCACTTGCCCATGCAAGCGCCGGCACCATCGATACCGGAACCGTAAGAATCAGTTTTTGCCATAATACTATGTCTCATCAGACAGATCACTTCTTAAATTGCGTTGCAAATATTGTAAAATAAATAAAAATATTTCGAAATCCTATTGCCATTATCAAGCCCTTCCGCTATAATAGAATGGATAATAGCCTTTGTATGCGCAAAAATTGCGTTTCATATAATTTTCTAAGGAGGAAGGGCGATTATGGATAGTATTCAATCCTTTTTTCAACAGATTATCAAGATGCGATTTTCAGACTATCTGGATATCTTTTTGGTTGGCTTGCTGATTTATAAATGCATGCCTTTAATTCGCTCTTCCGGTGCGGCCCGGATCGTAAAAGTGGTTATTGTGATGTTTGCCGCTGCCTGGATCACTACGAAATTTGAACTTTATACAATTAGTTTTCTGCTCAACCAGGTGTTGACGGTTGGACTTCTTGCGTTGGTAATTTTGTTCCAGCCGGAACTGCGCCGTATGCTGGACCATTTGGGAAGCGTGAAACTGAAAAACCTAATCAGTAAAGACGCCCAGGATCAGGATATGGGACTTGTGATCACCCAGGTTGTCAAGGCTTGCGAAGTGATGAGCCGGGAACATATCGGCGCGTTGATCGCGTTGGCCCGGGACAATGGATTGGATGAGTACTTTAAAACCGGTACGATGATCGATGCATCCGTATCTGAACAATTGGTCCGGAATATTTTCTTCCCCAGAGCGGCTTTGCACGATGGCGCTATGATTATACGTGATCACCGGATCACAGCGGCAGGTTGTGTTTTGCCGTTGTCTGATAGTTCTCATTTACATTCCGACTTAGGTACGCGCCATAGAGCAGGCCTCGGCTTGAGCGAGGTGTCCGATGCGGTTGTTGTGATCGTATCGGAAGAGACCGGCGCAATTTCTGTAGCGGTTGGCGGTGTGTTGAAACGCCATCTTGCGCCCCAGACGCTGGAGCGGCTGCTGCGAAATGAACTTTGTAAAGATGACGAGCAACAAGAAGAGAATATCGTTGTAAAACTCCGTCAGACATTGCAGAAGAAAATCAAGGGAGGTAACGAAAATGAAGAGTAAGATCGGTTCTTTGCTTATCGCATTTTTGATTGCCTTCGCGCTTTGGGCATATGTGATAACCGTTGTCAGCCCGGACTCTGATACTACGATTACAGGTATCCCGGTTGAACTGCAAGGGGAAAGTGTTTTACAGCAACGGGGATTGATGATCGTTGCCAACGAAACACCCACTGTAACATTGCATGTAAAAGGCAACCGAAACGATTTGAACAAACTTAACCGCTCCAATATCACTATTACTGTGGATGTTACGAAAATAGATTCCGCAGGAACGATGAATGCGGCATACAATATTCGTTACCCAGGCGATGTTCCGGATAATGCAATCACGACCCATAGTCAGGATCCCGGAACGGTTCTGTTGCGGGTGGAAGAACGGATTTCCAAAGAAGTTCCCGTTGTGGTTAACTTCCAGGGCAATGTACCGGAAAATTACTTGCAGAAGAAAGAGACAGTTGATTACCCAATGATCCCCATTGTCGGTGCAAAATCAGTTGTGGATACGATCACCCAAGCGGTAGTCAATGTAGATGTGTCTGGTCAAAAGGCGACATTCCAAACCGATGGTTTGGAATATAGTCTTTGCGATAAGGATGGAAATGCTGTTGAAAGCAATTTGCTCACGGTGGATATCACTCATGTTCGTGTAACAGTTCCGATCTTACTGGTAAAAGAAGTGAAACTGGAAGCGGATATTTTGGCAGGTAACGGCGCAAGTGAGAAGAACACAACCGTTGAACTGTTCCCCCAGACTATTCAGATATCCGGCCCCGAGAACATTCTTGCAAATCTGAATGCGATCACACTGGTTGATGTGATCGATCTTGGGGACTATCTGGAAGGGGAGTCTTTCTCTACGGATCCCATTGAATTCGTCCTTCCGCCGCAAGTGACGAATGAAACATCAGATGTAAATACCGCTGTTGTTAAAGTCAGTTTCACAGATGTGGTCGTAAAGGAACTGAAACTTCCCACAAAGGATCTGGAAGATTGGGATAATCTTTCCAAGTATTATAAAGTTTCTCCGACGGAGAAGGAGATTTCCATCAAGATCCGCGGCTCACAGGAAATGGTCGATAAGATCACCGCTGCTGATTTTGTGTCAACCATCAGTAAAAATAATATCAATAAAACTACGGAAATGCTGACAATGAGCATCACTCTTTCCGAGGCGTATGCGTCAGTGGAAGAAATCTGCATCCTGGAAAGTCCGGAAGAATTGGCAGTTACTGTCTCTAACAAATAGTAGCGGATTTTGCAGAAGACTAAAAGGAGATAATAACCTTGATTAAAAGTATGACTGGCTACGGCCGCGCTGTTGAGACGATCAATGGCAGAGAATTTACAGTGGAACTTCGTTCCGTAAATAACCGCTATCTGGATTGTTCTGTGCGGCTGCCCAGAATTCTCACTTTTACGGAAGAAGCGATCAAGCAGGCAGTGAAGGCATCTGTTTCCAGAGGTAAAGTGGATGTGTTCGTTTCTGTCGCCTCAGAGGGCGGTGAGGAAGCGCAGATCACGCTGAATAAAACGGTGCTGGAAGGTTACCTCACAGCGATGAAACAAATGGTTGAAGAATACGGCATTAAAGATGACATCAGCGTTACTGCCGTGGCTCGGCTTCCGGAGGTTCTTACCGTTGAAAAACCGAAAATCGATGAGGATCAACTGGCCGCAGATCTGATGACCGTAGTTAACAACGCCCTGGCGAATTACGATGCTATGCGCGCCGCGGAAGGTGTAGCGCTGGATGCGGATCTGCGCAATCGTGGCAATACGATTCTTGCGCTTGTTTCTCAAGTGGAGCAGGGAAATGGTCAGACAGTTTCTGATTACCGCACCCGTCTGGAAAACAAACTCCGTGAAGTCCTGGAAAATACCGCTATAGATGAAAGTCGTATCTTGACAGAAGCAGCAATATTTGCTGACAAGGTTGCTGTTGATGAAGAAACAGTTCGTCTGCGCAGTCATTTGCAGCAGATGAATTCGATGCTTGACGGCGGTGGCGCTGTAGGCAGAAAACTGGATTTCCTCTTGCAGGAGATGAACAGAGAGGCCAACACCATTGGCTCTAAATGTACCGATGTCCGTCTTGCCCGCATTGTTGTGGATATTAAGGCGGAACTGGAAAAGATTCGTGAGCAGACACAGAACATAGAATAAGAGGCGTTTATGAAACTGATTAACATTGGCTTCGGCAGTATGATTGCCGGTAGTCGCATTTTGTCGGTATTGGATCCGGATTCTGCGCCTATCAAGCGTGTTGTGCAGGAAGCAAGAGAACGGGGAATGCTGATCGATGCTTCCTATGGCAGAAAGACGCAGGCGGTGATCCTGATGGACACAGACCATGTGATCCTTTCTGCGATGACACCGGATGTGATCGCCGAAAGATGGAACGAGAATACGGGAGAATGAGAATGGCAGGTAAACTTTTTGTTATTTCCGGCACATCCGGTGTTGGTAAAAGCACAGTTCTTTCAAAAGTGATCGCATCACGGGATGACCTGCGCTTTTCCGTCTCTGCAACCACACGCGCTCCTCGTCCGTCAGAACAAGATGCAGTGGACTATTACTTTATATCAACCGAACAATTTAAAGATATGATCGCGCAGGATGCCTTTGTGGAATACAGCGCCCATATGGACAACTACTATGGCACACCCAAGCAACAACTTGCGGAAAAACTGGAGATCGGAGATGTTGTTTTGGATATTGAGCCAAATGGCGCTTTTAATGTCCGGAAGGCGCGTCCCGATGCGGTTCTGATCTTTATCGCGCCGCCTTCAATGGAGGAACTGGAACGGCGTCTTCGCAGCAGAGGCGACACGTGTGAAGAACAGATCCAGATCCGTTTGGAAAGAGCCCGGTGGGAATTGGAACAAAGTAAAAAATATGATTATATTGTGATCAATGATGCAGTAGATAACTGCACGGAACAAATATTGAAAATTATTGCAGAAAGTGCAATTTAAATGGAGGAATGAATTATGCTTTACCCCCCTGTAGCAGATTTGCTGAAAAATGTGGACAGCCGTTATCTTTTGGTGAATGTGGTGGCGCAGCGCGCCCGTCGCATTGCTGAAGAGGCAGAAACTTTCCAGGAAGAACTGACCGAGAAGCCGGTTACCCTGGCAATCCGTGAAGTGGCAGACGGAAAACTCTCTGCCAGCCTGAAAGAAGAATACAAAAGATAAAAAAGAGGAGGGGTTGTATGATCGCAAAAATTGCTGTTGATGCGGCAAATTTCGCAATTGACAAGCCCTACTCCTATTTCGTCCCGCAGGATATGACGGTGCAGCCCGGTATGCGTGTGCAACTGCCATTCGGCAGAAGCAATCGCCGTACAGAGGGTGTTGTTCTGTCTGTGGAGCAAGGCGAGCAGGATGGATTAAAGCCCATTGATAAAGTTTTGGACGAGATACCTGTTCTGTCTGAAACGATGTTACGCCTGGCTGCTTTTTTGCGGGAGCGTTATTTTTGCACATTCTATGATGCGATCCGCACAATGCTTCCGGCCGGACTATGGTTTCAAACAAAGGATACATTTACTCTTTCTGAGGACCGTTCCTGGCAGAAAAAACCGCCCCGCAAACCGGAAGCGCTTCAACTTTTGCAGTTTATCGATGATTGCGGCGGGAGTGCGGATTCTGTAAAATTGCAGCAGGTGATCCAGAACTCCGATTTGCTTGAACAGACAGTATCCTATTTGCTGCGCAAAAAATGGATCGTCGGGAAAACGGATTATTTTCGCCGTACGACAGATAAAACGGAACAAGTAGCGACACTGGCCGTTTCCGCAGAAGAAGCCATAGGATTTGCTGCGCAAAGACCGAAATCTGCTGCTATGCAGAAAAGCGTTTTGGAATTGATCTGTTCTGTTGGGAGCGCTTCGGTAAAAGACATTTGCTACTATACCGGAGCATCTTCTGCCACGGTCAGAAGACTGGCGGAAATGGGTTTCCTTTCTTTATCAGAACGCTCTGTGCTTCGTTGCCGGGAAATCGTTCCAACGAAATTGGAAGGCCCATTGGTGCTGAATGAGGAACAACAGAGTGCCTTTTCCGGCCTCTTGGCGCAAATGCAAAAAGAGGAACCGGGGGCAGCGCTGCTGTATGGTGTTACCGGTTCCGGAAAAACTTCCGTGTATATTAAATTGATCCGACAATGCCTGGATATGGGAAAACAGGCAGTTCTGCTTGTTCCGGAGATCGCTTTGACACCGCAACTGTTAGGCTTGATGGCCGCTCATTTTGAAAAGAAAGTGGCGATTCTGCATAGCAGTCTTCCGGCTACAGAGAGGTATGATCAGTGGAAGCGGATCAAAAGCGGCGATGCGCAAGTAGTTGTAGGTACGCGTTCTGCTGTGTTTGCGCCTTGCCCAAATCTCGGCTTGATCATTTTAGACGAAGAGCAGGAGCACTCTTATAAATCGGAAAATGCGCCTCGTTATGCAGCAAAGGACATCGCTCTCTGGCGTGGAATTAAGGAACACGGATTAGTGTTGTTTGGTTCTGCTACCCCTTCTGTGGAGACGATGTACCATGCAAAGAGCGGCGCTTATCAACTTTACACTTTAAATCACCGCTATAACGGACGGCCGTTGCCCAATGTCCAAATCGTGGATATGCGGGAAGAACTGAAGCAGGGAAATGATCTTTCTTTGAGCTATCCGCTTCAGGATGCCATCCGCAGTACAGCAGATAAAAATAAACAAACGATTTTGTTTTTAAACCGTCGGGGCAACAGCCGCGCGTTGGTATGCGTGAATTGCGGCGATGTACCGGAATGTCCCCGATGTAATGCAAGACTGACTTATCATAGCGCCAATGAGCGAGTGATGTGTCATTACTGCGGTTATTCTCAACCTGCGCCGGACAGATGCCCCAAATGTGGCGGACCGCTGAAACGCGTAGGAATGGGTACGCAAAAAGTTCAACAAGAGTTGAATGGCGTATTTCCCGATATAACAGTAGATCGTATGGATACGGATACGGTCAGCGCAGTGAATACCCATGAAAAAATTCTGGATCGCTTCCGCGAGAATAACACGCCGGTACTGATCGGCACCCAAATGGTAGCAAAAGGCTTAAATCTGCCCAATGTGACGCTTGTTGGCGTTCTGGATGCGGATTTGGGCTTATATATGGATAATTACCGCGCCGGGGAAACAACCTTCAATATGCTTACCCAGGTGGTTGGACGCGCCGGAAGAGGCGATGCGAGCGGTCAGGCGATTATTCAGACATTGTTACCGGAACATCAGATCATCAATCTTGCTGCCAAGCAGGATTATGACGGGTTCTATGAACTGGAAATCGGTATTCGAAAAATTCAAGGCAGTCCACCATTTGGTGATCACGCTGTGGTTACATTTACCGGGTTGGACGAAACGGCAGTTTTGCGTGGCGCGGTAAAATTCCGCGACAGTCTTCGAAATTGTATGCAGTTACCGGCGTATTCCCGGGAACAGTGCCAAGTTCTTGGTCCTGCGCCGTGCCCCGTGCCGAAAATCAACTATCACTTCCGTCATCGATTAACCTTACAATGTCGTATGACAAAACAATTGCGCAGTTTACTTGCCTCGCTGCTACGGCAATTTTCCACGGACAAACTTAACCGTGGCGTAACGGCATTTATTGATGTTAACGGATTCGACTAAAGAGAGGAATTATATGGGACTTCGAAAAATATTGACAGACGCTGAACCAGCGCTCCATAAAGTGTGTAAGCCAGTTATCAATTTTGACGTACGCTTGCACACCCTGCTGGAAGATATGCGGGAGACATTGATAGATTCCGGCGGTGTTGGACTTGCTGCGCCCCAGGTGGGCATTTTGCGCCGCGTTGTTCTGGTAGACACCGGTGATGAGATATTGGAATTGATAAACCCCACTTTGATCGAGACCGACGGAGAACAAGAAGGCGCAGAAGGCTGCCTCAGCATTCCCGGTAAATACGGTCTTGTAAAGAGGCCTTATTATGCCAAAGTCCGCGCCCAGGATCGGGAGGGGAATTGGTATGAGGCGGAGGGGGAAGAATTGATCGCCCGTTGCTTCTGCCACGAATTGGATCATTTGGACGGTATCGTATATACTGAAGTTATGGAACGTTTCCTGACCGACGAGGAATTGGAAACAGAAGAATAAATTTTCGGAGGGACCCTATGCGTGTGGTTTTTATGGGCACACCGGATATTGCCGCTGTTTGCCTGAAAAAACTAATAAATGACGGCTTTGATATCGTTGGTGTGTATACCCAACCGGACAGACCGAAGAACCGTGGTATGAAACTGACATTTTCTCCGGTAAAAGATGTGGCTTTGGCTAACGACTTTCCGGTGTTTCAGCCTGAAAACTTTAAAGATGATGCGGTCGTTTCCGAACTCCGGGAACTGAAACCGGATGTGATCGCAGTGGTTGCTTACGGTCGAATCCTGCCTCAGAGTGTGCTGGATATTCCGGAAAAGGGTTGTATCAATATTCACGCCAGCATTCTGCCGGCATACAGAGGTTCTGCCCCATATCAGTGGGCGGTGCTGGACGGATTAAAGGAAACCGGTGTGACAGCCCAGTATATGGCGCTGAAAATGGACGCCGGTGATGTGATCGGTGTTTCCAAAACCGAAATTGGCGATAATGAAACTGCCGGTCAGTTGCTGGAGCGTCTGGCTGTTTTGGGCGCTGATCTGCTCAGTGAAACTTTGACAAAAGTAAAATCAGGTACAGTAGAGGCAACCCCCCAGGATGAAACACAAGTGTCCTTTGCGCCGATGCTTGATAAATCTATGTGCCCCATAGATTGGACACAATCTTCCCAACAGATCCACAATCGCGTCCGTGGTTTAAATCCGTGGCCGGTTGCGGTGACAGAGTTATCCGGGAAACGGTTTAAGGTTTATGAAACTGCAATCATAAATGAAACAACCGCTTCAGAACCGGGAAAAATACTTGGTCTTACCAAAACGGGACTTCGTATTGCAACTTCCGATGGAGTCATTGAGATCCGTGTTTTGCAGGCAGAGGGTGGCAAGCGTATGAATGCGCCGGATTATTTCCGTGGTCACCCGTTGGAGGCATAAGATGGGCGCAAGAGAAACGGCGTTATCTGCTCTGATCGCTTGCCGCAAAGAGGGCGCCTGGTCTAACGGCGTGTTAAAAGAATATATCCGCAGAGACGGCTTGGATCGCCGGGATGCCGCTTTAGCGGCAAGACTTTGTTATGGCGTTCTGCAAAACCGTATGAAACTGGATTTCTATCTGAAACAGTTGCTTACCGGTCGTTTGAAAGACTTGCAGCCCATTGTTCGTGATATCCTGCATCTGGGCCTTTATCAACTGTTTATGATGGACAAGATCCCCCAATCTGCAGCGGTGAACGAGTCGGTTTCTTTGGCAAAAAGATACTGTCGCAATCAGCGAAATGCCTCCGGTCTTGTAAACGGAGTTTTGCGAAATGCTGTGCGCAGACAAAATGATCTGAATGAACCCACAACCCTTGCGGATCGTTACAGCCATCCCCAGAAACTCATTGCATTATTGAGCGGATATGTGGGGAAAGAGCGGCTGGAGCCGATGCTGGCGGCTAATAATGCCGTTCCGGATACAGTGATCCAGATCAATACGCTTCGTACCACTGCAGATGGACTTACGCAAAGCCTTGCGCAATGTGGCATCGTTGTACGCAAGCATCCGTGGCTTCCTGATAGTCTTGTAATCAGCGGCACCGGTGATTTGGAACAGTTGGATGCTTTCAAAAATGGCCTGTTCTATGTTCAGGATGCTGCGGCAAAGTTAAGTGTTTTGTGCGCCGGTATCACAGCGCCTTGCAATGTGCTGGATTGTTGCGCTGCCCCCGGTGGAAAATCCTTTGCAACTGCCATCACAATGCAAGGAAAGGGAAGCATTATTTCCTGCGATGTCCACCAGCACAAAACAGAACTGATTCGAAAAGGCGCTGAACGACTTGGGCTCACTAACATTCGTGAACAGTTGCATGATGCTACGGTCGACAATGCTTTGTGGCATCAAAACTTTGATGTGGTAATTGCAGATGTGCCTTGTTCCGGTTATGGAATTATCCGCAAAAAACCGGATATTCGCTATAAAGATCCGGATACGATGAAAGCTCTTCCTGCGCTGCAACTTAAGATATTGCAAAAACAGGCAGATCATGTGCGTCCCGGCGGTGTTTTGATGTATTCTACCTGCACCCTTGTTCGGGAAGAGAATGAGGGTGTTGTGGAGAATTTCTTAAATAGTAACCCTGATTTTTCGATCGAACCGCTGCCACTGGTAGCGCCTTTTCCTGCCAACACCACCGGTATGCTGACCCTTGTCCCCGGTGAATACGACACAGATGGTTTCTTTATTTGCCGTCTGCGGAGGAAATTATGAATGAACACATAAAATCCAAGACTCTGCCGGAAATTGTGGATGTTCTCAAAGGTATGAAACAACCGGCTTTTCGCGGTAAGCAAGTTTACACCTGGTTGCATAAAGGTGTGCGGGATTATGGAGAAATGTCCAACATTCCCCAATCTTTACGGGAGGAACTTGCCGAAGAATATCCCATTACGCCGCCGGAAGTGGTTCGGTGCCAGCAATCCCAAAAGGACGGTACGATCAAGTATCTTTGGAAACTGTCTGATGGTAATTGCGTGGAAACGGTACTTATGCGATACCATTACGGCAACACTGTTTGTATTTCCACAGAGGTTGGTTGCCGTATGGGTTGCGCATTCTGCGCATCCACATTGGGAGGACTTGTTCGTAAACTGGAACCTTTTGAAATGCTTGACCAGGTTCTTTTCACCCAAGTCCATTCCGGCTTGCCTATTTCTCATATCGTGTTGATGGGAATCGGAGAGCCATTGGACAATCTGGAAAATGTACTGCGTTTTTTGGAATTGGTTAACAGTGCCGATGGTATGAATATCTCTATGCGGCACATCAGTTTGTCTACCTGCGGCATCGTCCCGAAAATCGATGAATTGGCAGAACTGAAATTGCAGTTGACACTGTCTGTGTCTTTACACGCGCCTACTGACGAAATACGCAATACCATAATGCCGGTGAACAAAGCCTACCCCACAGAGGAATTATTACAAGCCTGCAGACGGTATTACGAAAAGACAAACCGTCGCATTTCTTTTGAATATGCGATGATCAATGGTGTAAATGATACACCTGAAGCCGCCAGAACGCTTCTGAAACGGCTGAAAGGATTGCCTGCCCATATGAACCTGATACCGCTGAATCATGTGGAAGAGAGTCCTCTGAAGCCCAGTACCCGGCAGGCAGTAATGCAATTCCAAAAAATATTGGAAGACGGTGGCGTACCAGCCACTGTTCGCCGTACTTTAGGTGGCGATATTGACGCATCCTGCGGGCAACTTCGCCGAAATTATGAAAAATCGAGAAAATGATTCTATGAAAGGAGTGCTGCTTATGCAATATTGGGCCGTGACAGATCCCGGTTGCGTTCGCGCGCAAAACCAGGATGCCTACCAGTTTGAAGTACTGGACAGAAACACGCTGTTGTGCGTGGTGTGTGATGGAATGGGCGGCGCAAAATCCGGCAATGTAGCCAGTTCTCTTGCAGTAGATGTTTTTGTTCAGGAAGTTAAACGCACCTGGACGCCGGATATGGATCCGGATATGCTGGATCAGATGCTGAAAAGCGCTGTGAAATTGGCGAACTTTACGGTATTTGACCAGGCGCAACAATTTGAGGAATTTACGGGTATGGGTACTACACTTGTGGCTGCTCTTATCCAAAACAAACAGGCAACGGTCGTAAATGTAGGCGATAGCCGTGGATATTTGATCACGGATCACAACGTCCGTCAATTGACGACCGATCACTCCCTTGTGCAGATGATGCTCTCTCGCGGAGAACTGACACCGGATCAGGCAAGAAAATACCCGGGTAAGAACCTGATTACACGGGCGATCGGAACAGAACCGGTGGTGGAGTGCGATGTGTTCCACAAACTGCTGTCTCCCGGAGACTGCTTGCTGTTATGTACAGATGGGCTTTCCAATATGCTTGATGAGCAGGAACTTCTTTTTGAAGTAGTTCATGCATCCAATAAGCGCAACACCTGCAAACAACTGCTGGAAATTGCGAAAAGCCGCGGTGCGCCGGATAATGTCACCTGCGCGATCATTCAAATTTAATGCCGGCTGCGAAAGGAGTATCGGTTTATGGATAAGTATATTGGCCGATTGTTGGATAATCGGTATGAAATATTGGAAGAAATCGGCAGCGGCGGTATGGCTGTTGTTTATAAAGCCAGGTGCCATCGCTTGAACCGTTTGGTTGCCATTAAGATATTAAAAGATGACTACTTAGAGGACGAGGATTTCCGTCGCCGCTTCCATGCGGAGAGTCATGCGGTTGCGATGTTGAGTCATCCCAATATCGTCCAGGTCTACGATGTGTTTGACTCTGATGAGGCTGACTATATCGTTATGGAGCTGATCGATGGTATTTCCCTGAAGCAATATATGGAAAAGAAAGGCGTTCTGAACTGGAAAGAAACGCTGCACTTTGCCATGCAGATCGCAAAGGCTTTGGAACATGCCCATAGCCGCGGCATTGTGCACCGGGACATCAAACCCCATAATGTAATGGTGCTGAAGAACGGCTCTGTAAAAGTTACGGACTTTGGTATTGCCCGTATGATGTCCAAAGGCAACACGCTGACCAAAGAGGCGTTGGGATCTGTCCATTACATCTCTCCCGAGCAGGCGAAAGGCGGTCGTGTAGACAACCGCTCCGATATCTATTCTTTGGGCGTTGTTATGTATGAGATGATGAGCGGCAGACCTCCCTATGACGGCGAATCGCCAGTTGCCATTGCAATCAAACATATCAACGGTGGCGCGGTAATGCCCTCTACATTGAATCCTAACATCCCCGGCGGCTTGGAACAGATCATTATGAAGGCGATGGCCCATGATGTGGCTGACAGATATGAGTCCGCATCTGCAATGCTGAAAGACTTGGACGAATTCCGCAAGGACCCGGTGATGCTGTTTGATTACAATACACCCACAGACGATCTGATACCGGTAAAGAGACCGGCTGCGCCTGATACACCGGAGAATAAAACACCCACTATGGCAGAGCAGGCGGCTGCAAAAGCGAAAAAAGACACACCCCAGGGTGAGGAACCAAAATTTCCTCCCCGCAGACGGGCTCGCCAGGCAAATGCAAAGAAAACCAATCTGTCTACCATCGCAATTATCAGTTGCTCTGTCGTGATGCTTGCAGCCATTATTATTCTGCTTGTGGTAATTTTCGGCGGTAATGGGGCAGAAAAGAAAATTGAGGTACCTGACTTGCTTGGAGAAGCATATTCCGAAAATATGGAGTATACCGGCTTTACCATCAAGTTGTTGGATGAGGTATACGATGATGAGATCCCTGCTGGTCATATCGTTTCTCAAGAACCGAAAGCCGGTATCGAAGTGGTACGCAATACTACGATTTTTGTGCAGGTAAGTAAGGGCAAGGAAGAAAAACCGACACCAATGCCCAATGTGGTAAACCAAAACATCAATCAGGTGGAGCAGGTGCTGAAAAGTATGAGCCTGCAACTGGATGTGAAGGTGGAACACGAATATCACGATACGATCCGGGAGAATCTGATCATCCGTACAGATCCGGTTGCGGAAACAGAGTTGGAGATCGGTCAAAAAGTTACCCTTTATGTCAGCTTGGGTAAAAAGACCCAAAAATCCGTTATGATCACCCTTGCCGGTCAAACATTGGAGAAGGCAAAGGAAATGCTGGACCAGCAGGAACTGGATCTTGTTTACGCTGATGAAGAATACGAGTATAGCGACACGATCGCAAAGGGCTCTGTGGTACGAACAGAACCGGAAAAGGGTCAGCCGTTGGTGACCGGTCAAACGGTGAAACTGATTGTCAGCCTTGGAAAAGAACCTCGTGTTCCCGAAGTAGAAGGCAAGAGTGTTGCAGATGTTAAATCTGCGATCGCACTGCTGGTTATGCCCGATGTGGAGATCGAGTATGTTATGGACGAGATCGCTCATGATACCATAACACCCGGCCTTGTGGCCAAAACCGAACCTGCTGCCGGCGCATCTTTGGTGGATGTGGATAAGATCACCATTTATATCAGTACCGGCCCGATTAAGAATAAACTCCCTAATGTGGTTGGCAAAGCATTCGAAGATGCAAAGAATGCCTTAATTGCAGCCGGATTTGAAAATATTGATGCAAACTATGTAGACAGCGCAGAACCAGCCGGAACTGTTGTGGGGCAATCGCCTGCTGAATACAAAGAAGAGGTTGCTATCAGTACTGAAATTGTATTGGACGTATCCAATGGACCGACGGCAGCGACAAAAGTGATATCTATTGACACGTTGCCGCAAAATATGACAGAAGTCTACACTGTGAAAGTGTATGTATGGCGTGATAATCTATACGTGCTTGATAGCACATTAGATGTTGAACCGAATGCAACGGAGATTGAAATCGAAGTAACCGGAACCGGCGTTCAATCATACAGAATCGTATTTCCTGACAGAACTGAAATTATCAGGGTGGTGGATTTTTCTAAATAATGATGCAATCAGAAGGAAGGATCGTTCGATCTTTAAGCGGTTTTTATGAGGTACAAACAGAGTCGGGTGTGATCACCTGCCGGGGACGGGGCAGTCTGCGTAAAAATGGCGATACGCCGTTGACCGGAGATCTGGTCAAAATTTCTGTTGAGCATAACAAAGGTATGATCGAGCAGATCCTGCCAAGAAAGAATCGCTTTATCCGTCCGGCAGTTGCCAATGTGGATGCATTGGTCGTTTTCGCAGCGAATGTGAATCCGATTACAGATCCTTTTTTGATCGACCGTGTTGCTGCAATTGCCGGCGATCAGGAAGTCGAAGTTTATATCTGCATCAACAAGTGCGATCTTGACCCGGCGGTAGACTTGGCTCGAATCTACAAAAAAGCAGGTTTTCCTGTGATTTGCGCCAGTGCGGAAACAGGGGAAGGTGTTTCAGAACTTTACGAACTGATCCACGGCAAACTGACAGCATTTACCGGGAATACCGGCGTTGGCAAGAGCAGTATGCTCAATGCTCTTTGCCCTGATCTGCAATTACCCACGGGAGAAGTGTCAGACAAACTCGGCAGAGGTCGACACACTACCCGCCATGTAGAACTGTACCGGTTGGACGCGGAAACTTTTGTTGCAGATACACCGGGCTTTTCCTCATTTGATACCGATCAGATGGATGTGATCTTAAAAGAGAATTTGCAATATGCATTCCCTGATTTTGCGCCTTATATCGGCCAGTGCCAATTCCACGATTGCTCTCACCGGGCAGAACCCGGTTGTGCTGTTCGATTGGCGTGTGATTCCGGCGAGATAGAAAAATCCCGCTACGATAGTTATTTGAAACTCTATGAAAAGTCAAGCCAGATCAAGACCTGGGAGTTGAAATGAAAAAATCCCACAGTTGGATTTCCAACTGTGGGATTTTTATTTGTAAAGATTACGGACGGGAACGCCACTGGAGCCAAAAGCGAACGAGGGAAGATGCCAAAACGATGCCTACAGCCATTGCGCCTGCAATTGCCAGCGTGTGCATACCCGATTGGGCAAACATAGGCATATCGTTTCGTACCGCATAGGTCATTGTGTAGTAAACACCGGCGCCGGGGATCAGCGGGAATGCGGAAATGACAAGATAGGCGATTGCCGGACATTTCCGGATCCGCGCCATAATTTCCGCATAGAGCGATGCTACAACGGTTGCCACAAAATATGCAACAATTTCATTACCGCCAAAGTGAATGATCAGTGCATAGGTGATCCATGTCAAGACACCGCCAATGGCGCAGAGGAAACCGCCTTTGCCGTGAATGTTAAACAAAATGAAGAATCCGATGCCGCTGATAAAACTGGCAACACATTCCAGTATGATCGGATAGTCGATCGCTTGGGGTGATGTGTGCGCGCCCCACAATGTGGCGGAGAGACTCCAGGCGACACCGGTACCCAATGCAATAGCAGCAGCGATCAAAAAAACTTGTACGATGCGATTCAAACCGGAGTTTGTATCGCCGTATATAATATCCCGGAGAGCATTGGTGAATAATAAACCGGGGACCAGGATCATTAAAGCGCCAATGATCACCGTGTCGGCATTTTGCGCAATACCCAAACCGCTGAGTCCATAAGCAAGAAATGCCATCAGAAAAGAAGTGGTAATTGTACGGAAGAACTGGTTTGTTTTCATATGGTCCATAAACTTGTTTAGAAGACCCACCAAAACACCGCAGATACCGGAGCATATACAGTCAATATAACTGCCGCCGAACAAAATGCAAAAACCAAGCGCACCTAAAAAATTACCGACCAAATAGAGCGGAAGTTTGTAATTCCGTAAGGACTGTTTGGTGGCATTCAACCACTGCATCGCATCCAAAATGGCCGGTTTTTCTGCGCAAATGCGCCGACTTAAATTGCTGAATTGTTCAACACCGTCCAAATCGTTTCCGTGAAAACCGATTCGGCGCATTCTTGTCATTGGTTTTCCCTCGGCTGACAAAATGCTGACGGTCAAACAGTTTGGAATTGCAAAAACTTCACCCTGGATGCCATAGGCATTCAGTATGCGGCAGATACTGTCTTCAACACGAAAAGTTTCTGCGCCGCACATGGCAAGTTGGTAACCAAACTCCGCTGTCATATCCAATAGTAGGTTATGATCCATAAGATCACCTCATACACAGAATCAAAAAGGCTTGCCGCCGGATCGCTCCGACGGCAAATCAATTACTTTCTCACAAACAAAACACCCAAAGTGCCGGGACCGCAGTGACAGGATACCGTACAGCCGGCTTCTGTCCAATAAATATTCTCGAAATCGCCATACTGATCAACAGCATTCTTCACTGTTTCAAGACAATCGTCGGAGACGGGTGTGCGGGTGACAAACAGCGTGCCCTTATCGAGATCATCCCGGTCAGCAAGACGGTCCTTCACATAACTGGCAAGGCACTTGGCGTAACTGCCGCGATATTTCTTCACAACTGACATTTTGCCGTTTTTAACTTCAATGCAGGGCTTCAGATTCAAAAGATTTGCGCCCAGTGCAGCAGCAGAGGAGCAACGGCCACCTTTGACCATATACTCCAGACGGTCCAGGACAAAACTTGCCTCCACCTTATCGGTAAAGGCTGTGACCTGCTCGTACAGTTCATCCAGAGAAGTGCAGGTTTCAGCCAGTTCGCAGGCTTTCAAAACAACAAGACCCTGACCGGTGGAAAGATTGCGGGAGTCAACGACACGGACATTCTCAAAATCTTCTGCAGCAAGGCAGGCGTTTTGGTAACTGCAGGAAAATTCTGCACTGATATTGATATGCAGAATGCCATCATAGTCAGATGTGTATTTGCTGAAGAAATCAGCATATTCACCGGCGTTCATAGCAGTGGTGCTGCAAAGATCGCCGCCGGCCGCAACATGGGCAAAAATATCGGCAGGAGAAATGGTGACACCGTCGGAAAACGCTTTGCCGTCCTTTACAATGGTCAGAGGCACCAAAGTGATATTGTATTTTTCCAGTAAATCCTGCGAAAGATCACATGTGCTGTCAGAGATAATTTTAATATTCATATCGCAAACTCCTTATATCAGACATTATTTTCAGTCATATATCGCGTTTTTTAGTCATAAAACAAGAGGATTCCAAATCTTGTGATTGGAGAAAATCACAGCCCCAATCACGCATAGCGGTTAAGACCGGCATTAGGCTTTTGCCAAGTTCGGTTAGGGAATACTCTACTTTCGGCGGGATTACGGGGAAAACTTCCCGGTGTATCAAAGCATTTGCTTCCAGTTCACGAAGTTGTTGCGTAAGCATTTTGGGCGTTGCATTACTGATCAGTTTCTTTAGCTGGGAGAAACGAAGTTGACCGTTGGACAAATGCCAGAGGATCAGCGCTTTATACTTTCCGCCAATCAGATCTAATGTAACACCAACCGGACACAAATCTGTCTTTTCCATAGTGACCTCCACAGTATCCAAAAGGATAGCATGGCACAAAATAGTGCGTACTTGTGTTTTTAAAATCATATGCTAAAATATTATCATAAAAGTATTTTTGTGTCAATATTTGCGCAAGGGGTGAATGTCTATGAAAGTTACTTTCGATATAACCGGTATGACCTGCGCAGCATGCTCTGCCAGGGTAGAAAAGGCTGTCAAAAATGTGCAGGGAGCGGATAACGTTGCAGTGAATTTGCTTGCAGGTAAATTAACCGCAAATCTATCCGAACCGGAAATTGCCGATCAAATCATAAAGGCCGTAACAGACGCAGGATACGGCGCAGCGATAGCCGGCGAGAAAACAACAAAAAAGGCTGTGCCGGAACAAGAAACAAAAGAAATGAAAAAGCGCATAGTTTGGTCTTTTGCATTTTTGCTGGTTTTGATGTATTTTACGATGGGGCATATGGTGGGCTTGCCGATGCCTTCCTGGTACCACGGCACAGAAAATGCGGTAGTTGCTGCATTGGTGCAGCTGTTTTTGACTTTGCCTGTGGTGTACCTGAACAGAACCTATTACAAAAAAGGACTTCGTTCTCTTTGGAAACGGTCTCCCAATATGGATTCCCTGATCGCTGTGGGGTCCGGTGCAGCATTGGTTTATGGCATTGCAGCATTGTTTGTTATGGCGTATAACCTTGGACATCAACAGTGGGCGACAGTACAAAAGTATTCACAGAATTTGTATTTTGAATCTGCTGCGATGATTTTGACACTGATCACCCTTGGGAAATTTTTGGAAACAAGAGCAAAGCGGAAAACCGGAGATGCGGTGCGGCAACTTATGGACTTGAGTCCGAAAACGGCGGTGGTGCTCAGAGACGGTGTTGAGATCCGCATACTTACAGACCAGGTTTCTGTTGGTGATACTGTGATTGTACGGTCCGGTGACAGTATTCCAGTGGACGGTGTAGTTGTTTCCGGCAGAGGCTCTGTAGACCAAAGTGCGCTGACCGGCGAAAGCGTCCCCCAGGAAACGAGCGAGGGAATGAAAGTTGCGGCAGCAACTGTCTGCACAGAAGGATATATGCAAATTCGGGCAGATAAAGTAGGGCAGGATACAACCCTTTCCCAAATCATTCGCCTTGTGGAAGAATCCGGTGGCTCAAAAGCGCCGATCGCCCGTCTTGCGGACAAAATTGCCGGCGTCTTTGTTCCTGCGGTAATGACCATTTCTGCCGTTACATTTGTTGTATGGCTTTTTGCCGGGCAGACTTTGGAATTTGCTTTGACAAATGCCATTTCCGTTCTTGTGATCTCCTGCCCCTGCGCACTGGGCCTTGCTACACCGGTTGCCATTATGGTCGCTACCGGAAAAGGCGCCCAATTGGGCGTGTTGTTTAAAAATGCGGAAGCACTTGAAAATCTTCATAAAGTGGATACTGTTGTGCTGGATAAAACCGGTACACTGACAGTTGGAAGACCTGCTGTAACAGACGTGTTCTCCAATGAAAAAGAGAGACTTCTGGCTGTTGCAAAAGCATTGGAAACAAAGTCGGAACATCCTTTTGCAAAGGCAATTTGCACATATGGGGGCAAGGAAGAGACACCCAATGCGGAAGATTTCAAAACATTGCCTGGTATGGGTGTTACCGGCGTTGTCGACGGGATCCGGTATTATGGCGGCAACCGCAGACTTATGGAGTCATATCATATTGCTGTGCCTGCTTATCCGCAACTGGAAGCGGAAGGAAAAACAGTTTTATATTTTGCAGCGGAGAATGGCAAGTATTTAGGTGCAATTGCAGCGGCGGATGTATTGAAAGAAGATTCCGTTCAAGCAGTTGAGAATTTAAAACAAATGGGTTTGTCTGTTGTGATGCTTACCGGCGATAATGGAATTACAGCCAAAGCGATTGCAGAAAAAGCAGGAATCGACCGGATCATTTCCGATGTCCTTCCTACAGATAAAGCCTCTGCCATTAAGAAACTTCAGCAACAAGGGGCAAATGTGCTAATGGTGGGAGACGGCATCAATGATGCGCCGGCACTGGTAACGGCGGATGTAGGCGCAGCCATCGGCAGTGGAACAGATATTGCTATGGAATCCGCTGATGTGGTTTTGATGCAGGAATCCTTAATGGGGATTTGCAATGCTATCGCGTTGAGCAAGGAAACGATCCGGAATATCCGGCAAAATCTGTTTTGGGCATTTTTCTATAATATTTTGGGAATTCCCGTCGCAGCTGGCGCGCTGTATCCGGCATTTGGATTGCAGTTAAGCCCGATGATCGGGGCGGCGGCGATGAGTTTGAGTTCTGTGTTTGTTGTCACCAATGCGCTTCGTTTGCGGCTTTTTAAAACAAAACAACATGAGAAAACTATTATCCGGGAGGAAAAAACTATGGAAACAGTATTAAAAGTGGATGGTATGATGTGTCCCCACTGTCAGGCAAGAGTGGAATCTGTCAGCAAGGCTGTCCCCGGTGTGACAGATGCTGTGGTTGACCTGCAAAAGAAACAAGTTACGCTCAACGGTGATTTTGATATAGATGCTGTGAAAAAAGCAATTACGGACGCAGGTTATACTGTTTTAGAGAATTAAACAGTACATTATAACGGACTAAATACTTGTTAGAATACAACCAGAAAAACCGAAAGGGTGATGGTTATGTATTCAGTTCGTCAGGTAAGAGGTCATTATCAAGTATATGATCCCTGCGGAAGATTTTTGTTTTCCGCCGATACAGAGCGGGAAGCATGGGAGGAGTTGGAGGACTTTGCGAAATCTGCGGCTTGATATTTGCTACGACGGTAGTCGTTATAAAGGCTGGCAGCGTTTGTCGGATGGAGATAATACCATTCAGGGCAAACTGGAAAAGACATTGTCTCGAATCTTGAATGAGCCTATTGAGATTACCGGCAGCGGCAGAACCGATGCCGGCACCCATGCCATTGGACAGGTGGCAAACTTTCATTGCAACAGCGACTTGCCTTGTGAGGATATATTGCAGCAACTTCGCTGGTATTTACCGGAAGATATCGGCATATATTCTTGCAGGAATGTTTCTGAACGGTTTCACGCCCGCCTGAATGCAAAGACAAAGACATATTGCTACCGTATCTGGAACAGTGATATGCCTTGCGTATTTGACCGCAAATATGTTTGTGTGGATCAAAGAAATCTGGATATTTCACTTATGCAGCAGGGTGCTTCCTTATTTTTGGGGACTCACGATTTTTCTGCATTCTGCGCAAATCGGAATATGAAAAAATCCACTGTCCGCGCGATTATGGATTTCGACGTTTCGAAAGTCGGTAATGAGATCCGTTTTACCGTAACCGGCAACGGCTTTTTACACCATATGGTGCGGATCATGGTTGGTACACTGCTCGAGATCGGCGCAGGAGAAAGGGATTTTTCAACTATTCCTGCGCTGTTTGGCGGAAAGCGGGAAGATGCAGGCATTACAATGCCCGCGCAAGGCTTGTGCTTAATGGAGGTAACCTATTGAATATACAGATCTTTGGAAAGTCGAAGTGTTTTGATACAAAGAAAGCGGAGAGATACTTCAAAGAGCGGCGTATCAAATATCAATATGTGGATCTGCTCCGCTACGGCTTGTCCGGAAAAGAATTTGACGCCGTTTTGCGCGGTGTTGGCGGAATCGATAATCTGATCAATTGGGAAAATAAGAGCGATCAGATCACAATGATGCGCTATATGGATGACCCGATCGCAAAGGAGGACAAGGTTTTCGATGACCCTGCTCTGATGCGAACACCGATCGTGCGAAATGGTAAAGAGGTAACATTGGGTTATTGCCCGGAAGTGTGGGCGAAATGGGAATAATACAAAAGCAGTTTCTCGGAAGGGAAACTGCTTTTTGTTGTATATAGGGGGCGGTTATTTGGCGTTGTTGGAAAAAGTAAATGGGTTTGTATGGGGCGTACCTGCTTTGGGGCTGATCATAGTCGTTGGCATCTTACTGACGGTTGTTACCGGGGGCGCGCAGTTTCGCTTGTTTCCAAAGGCGGTTCGCTTGTTTTTTCAGAAAATTCGTCCGCAGAATAACAGCAAAGAAAAAGGCGTGTCTTCTTATCAAGCCCTCTGCACGGCGCTTGCAGCAACCGTTGGCACCGGCAATCTTGCAGGCGTGGCTGGCGCGATTGCGATCGGAGGTCCCGGCGCATTGTTCTGGATGTGGGTATGCGCTCTGCTTGGTATGGTAACAAAATTTGCAGAGGCAACGCTGGCTGTCCGCTATCGGGTGAAAAACGCAGCAGGTGAATGGACCGGTGGACCTATGCACATGATCCGATATGGCTTAAATAAAAGATGGCATTGGTTGGCTGGCGTGTACTGCTTTTTTGCGGTCATTGCTGCATTTGGTGTGGGGAATGCTACACAGATCAACGCAGTGATCGGTGGTATGAATTCTGTCGTAAAACTTTTTCATCAACAAGAACATACAACGTGGAATTTGATAATGGGCGTTATATTGGCGATTTTGATTTGTTCTATGCTATTGGGTGGCGCAAAACGAATCGGCCGTATTGCAGAGCAACTTGTACCTTTTACATCTGTTATTTATATTTTCCTCTGTATAGGCGTATTGCTGGTACGTTTGGATTCTTTGCCTTCTGCATTCAATTCTATTTTCCAAGGCGCGTTTGCTCCAAAGGCAGTGACCGGCGGGATGATTGGTTCAGCATTTCAGGCGCTTCGTATTGGCGCATCCAGAGGGGTATTTACCAATGAGGCAGGAATGGGAACGGCTTCCATTGCCCACGCATCTGCTGATGTATCTCATCCGGTGGAGCAGGGGCTTATGGGGATTATAGAAGTGTTCCTGGATACGATTGTGATCTGCACCCTTACCGGTCTTGTGATTATCAGCAGTGGCATCGAGATCCAATATGGAAGAGACGAGGGGGTCATTTTAACAACACAAGCATTTTCAAGCATTTATGGGGATTGGATCGGTATTGTTATCACATTGGCGCTTTGCGCATTTGCTTTTGCGACTGTTCTCGGTTGGGGATTGTACGGCGCCCGATGCGCCCAGTTTTTATTTGGAGAAAATGCGTGGAGACCTTTTGTTGTTATCCAGGGGATAACGGTTGTTGTGAGTTCTGTTCTCAAAACGCAAACGGTCTGGTTGCTGGCAGAAACGGTAAACGGATTGATGGCGATACCGAATTTGATCGCATTGCTGTTTCTTGCGCCGGAATTACACCGTTTAACAAGGGAATACCATTAAGAAAACGCCCAACATTCCTGTTGGGCGTTTTTCAGAGTTCTGTCTGAATTCTTTGCTTTCTGTAGATTTTAGGGGTGACACCTACATTTTCACGAAACTGTTTGATGAAATAGGCTTGTGAGCCAAAGCCGCATCGCCATGCTATCTCTGAAATGTCATACTGGGTCGTCAGTAAATAGTTCTTTGCCACTTGCAGACGGTAATATATTAAGTATTGATGCAGAGATTTACCGGTTTCCTGCTTAATAATACTGCTTAAGTGATTGGGATGATAGTTAAAACTGTCTGCAATTTCCTGATTTGTCAGCGCAATGTTTGCATAGTGTTTGTGGATGAATCCAAGAACATCTTCGCAAATTTTTGTATGACCTTTACTGGAGTCCTGAAGCGCAAATTCTAAAAGACAAAGTTTTAAAAGCGCCGATGAGGCCTCTCTGTACAAAGGCTTTTTCAAAAGGAAGTTATCCGTGCATTGGGTCAGCAGATGGTCCAACTGGGGCATTGAACAAACAATAGGGTCAGAAAAAGCCTCCGGTAAAACATAAGGGGGGACAAGTTCTTTCTTAAATGTTTTCTCAACAGCTGTGCCGAGAGAAGAAACAATGTGGCTGTTTGCATTGGTAAGATCAAAGTCAAGAATGATCGCTTTGCCGCCTTTATTGAATGTGACATCAAAACGATAGTGTGTTTCCGGGGGTAAGAATATGGCAGTTTTATTTAAAATGTCATATTCATTACCGGCAATGTTGATCGTTCCACTGGCGTGATCAAAGAAAAACACACGACAATCATAACATACGCGAATGTCGTTATTTCCGTGTAAAGCGATTTTGTGTACTCTTGCATAACGAATATGGGGATTTAAGTCAGATAACTGCATATTCATCACCAATCTGCATTTTGTTATATTTTTGCTTGTTATTTTTATACAATATAGCAGATAGTTTTGGTATAGTCAATACAAAGGATAATTTGTTCCTACATTACAAGGAGGTCAGCGAGAATGTTAACCAGCGAAATGATCAAAAGAGCGGCTTTGGAAGCCGGCGCGGACAAGTGTGGTATCGCACCGATGTCCCGTTGGGAAGGCGCTCCCAAGGAGATGGATCCCCGGTATCTGTTCCCCAATGCAAAAAGTTGTATCGGCTTTGTATTCCGCATTCCCCGTGGCGTGCAAAGAGGTATTGAGGAAGGTACCCAGTTCTATCAGTATCCATCTATGGCTTATGGCGGTATCAATGAGATCTATGCCCCTGCCGTGCTCCATCACGTAGGCAGAGTAATTGAGGATGCGGGCTATGAGGCGGTTGTCTACCGGAATACCGGCGCCCGTGGTGTTGTATCTGATATGGACGGCAGCCCCGGAAATACCCTATCTCCGGAAGAGCAGATCGAGGTAAGCAAGCACGCAAAAAGCAAGACCAACCACCACCGGAGTGTGCAGTTCACCCGTGAAGTATCTGATGATAAAGTGCCGCCGGATCTGCAGTTCCAGTTCCGTATTGCCGCTGTTGCCTGCGGCTTGGGTGAGATCGGCTGGAGCAAAATGCTGTTGACACCAGAATTCGGCCCACTGCAGCGTGTTGCCTTTATCTTTACGGATGCAGAACTGGAGTATGATGAGATGTACTCCGGTGAACCTTTGTGCCGTAAGTGTGGCGCCTGCGTCAGAGAGTGTCCCGGCGGTTGTATCCCTCCGCTGAATTCTGGTAAAAAAGTTACCGTCAATCTGGATGGTAAGATCCTTGAGTGGGGCGATATTGATATGTGGCGCTGTTACGCTTTCTATACCCACGGTGGCAGATACTACAATCCCTTTGTACCCAAGGAAGTTTTTGATGCCAACGAAGGCGGTATGCTGGATCTTTTGGAAGGCATTACAGATGACGCCAACGAGAAGGAAGTTATGAAGGTCTATACCGCGCTGGAGAAGTATTTCCCCAGTTGGGTCGGCTATAATATGGCAAAGTGTGGCGGCTGTATCCGCGCTTGTACCAGCATTCTGGAACGCAAGGGCGGTTGTATGGAAGGCCGGTTTAAAGAACCTCTGCGTACAGGCAAGGCCTGGAAACTGGACCGGTAATAGGAGGTGTGTATTATGAATGCGGAATTTATTAAGCAAAAAGCAAAAGAATTCGGTGCGACGATTTGCGGTATCGGAAACCCCGAGTACTTCAGAAATGACGATCCCCAACATAACCCCTATTCCATCCTTCCCAATGCAAAGAGCATTATCGGCTTTGGTATCAAAGTCCCCCGAGGCCTTTATAATGCGATGGATAACCAGCGCCAGTATTATAACTACACCAATCTGGGTGTTAAGTACATCGATGAAACATTTGCCGAGATCTTCCTGCTGAAGATGGGCGGTATGATCGAGGATGAAGGTTACGATGCCTGCCTGCAGCGCAGCGTCCCCGGTTTCAAAGTCAAGGGCGACAAGTCTATGAACCCGGAAGTTAACCGGATCTACGAACTGCAGTTTGCCAGCCCTGTTGCCGAGGGTAAACCTGCGCCTGATGTGATCATTGATTACAATAAGGCGGCTGTAGTCTGCGGTTTGGGCAGTATTGGTCTGCATAATAAAGTTATCACACCGAAGTACGGTACATTTATGCGTTTCGTCTTTATTATCACAGATATGGAACTGGAATTTGACGAACCTTTCAAAGAACAGTTGTGTGATAACTGCGGCGCATGTATGAAGGCTTGTCCCGGTAAGGCCATCGACGAAAAGGGTCTTGATACCTGGCAGTGCAGCGTCTACTACAGAGGCGCCCATAAGTCCAATCCCTTTATTACGGAGGATTTCCTGAAGGATCATCCGGAGCGGGATGCGATTTTAAACGGTGAAAAGCGTTTCGATAAGGATAGCGCCCTGGCGATTTACGACAGCCTGAAGGTCCTGCCGAATACCCATTTTGGTTATGTGCCTTGTATTTGCGCGAAAAAGTGCGAAATGGCCTGCTACAAACATTTGAAGGAGGCGGGAAGAATATGAGAAATAAAATCATTGAATTAGCAAACAGATATGATGTGGATATCGTAGGCTTTGCTCCTGCAAGCCGTTTCTCCGCCGACGATGCGATTTTTAAAGTTTTCCCTGATACGAAGACGGTGATCGGTCTTGGTTTCCGCGTTTTGCGCGGCGCATTCCGCGGCGTGGAAGAGGGTACTACATATTACCAGTACACCACAATGGGCGTTGAAAACCTGGAAGAAACTGTGATGCCTTTGGCGCTGATTAATCTTTCTAACCTAATTGAGGAAGAGGGCTTTGAGGCAATTCCCCAGAGAAGAAACCAACTCATTATGAATGAAGAGGGCAGTACAAACCCGGAGATGGACTATACGGATATCGTCCGTGGCATCAAGGCGGAAAATCAGATCGATTTTCTGAACTGCGCTGTCCAGTGCGGATTGGGAGAGAAGAGTATGATCAACTCTCTGCTGACCCCTGAATTCGGTCCTTTTGTCCGCTATTGCTTTATTTTGACCGATGCAGAAATCGAACCTACCGAACTGCAAAAACCCAGCCTCTGTGATCAGTGCGGCGAGTGTATCAAGGCGTGCCCCGGCAAAGCGCTGGCTGAAAGCGGCGAAATGGATAAGTGGCGTTGCGCTGTGTACTATAACGGCGCTAACGGCAGTAAGAATCCTTTTATGCCGCCGGATGCTTATGCAGACTTGGAAAAGCGTCTTGAGATCATTGCCGGTGAAGCAGATATCGATGTGGAACTGGCAAAGAAGATCATGGACAGAACATTCTTCTATCCTGCCGCAAAGCACTTCTACAGAAACTCTATTTGTGGCAGAGCCTGCGACAGAGCCTGCTACATCCATCTGGAGGAGAAAGGCGTACTTACCAAGAAATTCCAGAAAAAGTTCCGTGAAGGTGAAGACTGGAAACTGGATATGAAACAGTTTGAAACAATGAAACGGGAAAAACCCTGGAATTTCACAGAACCCAAGAAAGATTGATCGACTAAAATCAAAGGGAATTATTCCTGCGTTATTTGAACTTGAGAACAGCCTCCCAATGTGTTATGATTGTCTAAACACATTGGGAGGCAATTTATATGGACATAAGGAAACTTGTTTTTGATCTTGTAAACTGCGATTTTTCCGGTCCTGTAACGGAAGCGTCCGGCGATGGTTTATATGTCCGTTATGACGGAAAGACCGCCGTCATAGCCGCAGATACTATCCCTGCCAAAGCAAGAGGCTATATGCTTTTGGCAAAGGCAATTAAAGAAGGAAAGAAAAAACTGGAAATCAAACAGACTCCCAGATTCACTACGGTTGGACCTATGCTGGATCTGTCCCGCGGCGGCGTAATGAAGGTGTCTTCCATAAAAAAGTATCTTGACTATATGGCTGCCTTCGGTATGAATATGCTGATGCTCTATACGGAAGATACGTATGAGGTGGAGGGGTATCCTTTCTTCGGTTATCAGCGCGGTCGTTACACCCTGAAAGAGTTGCAGGAAATTGACGACTATGCATTTTCTATTGGTATTGAGGTGATACCCTGCATTCAGACACTGGGACATATGGGACAGTTCCTTCGCTATCCTACCAGCGGCGTTTACGCGGATACCGGTCGTGTTTTGCTGATCGGTTCTGAAAAAACATATGAATTGATTCGGGATTGCATTGCTGCTTGCCGCAAAGCATTCCGCACAAATCGGATCCATATCGGCTGTGATGAAGCCCGGGATCTTGGACTTGGGAAATATCTGCGGCGAAACGGTTATCCGGATCGTTTCGGGATCTTTAACCAGCACTTAGAGCGTGTTGTGGCAATTTGCAACGAGTTTGGCTACCATCCTATGATGTGGAGCGATATGTACTATGATATCGCGGATAAGAACAAAACCGAAGGATACGGTGAAAATGTCCAGATCCCACAGTATGCCATTGATGCGATGCCGGATTGCGATATGGTTTTCTGGGATTATTACCATACCTACAACGCGTTCTATAAGACCAATATTGAAAAGCACAATTCCTTTGGACATAAGACAGTCTTTGCAGGCGGTATCTGGACCCAGGACGGTTTTGTTTGTAACCATACATATACATTCGATACAATGAAACCGGCTATGGAGGAGTGCCTGCGCGGTGGTGTGCAGGATGTGATCATCACCCTTTGGGGCAATGACGGCGCAGAAACAAATTATTTCCTCGGTTTGCCTATGTTTAGTCTGTTCTCCGAATATTGCTGGTTGGGCGAAGATTGCAAAGAAGATGATATTTGGGGCGTTAGCGAGTTTGTTACCGGTATGACCAAAGAACTGGCGACGGTTGTCAGTGATTTCTTCTTTGGTTATGAAGGCTCTATTCGGGCAGGTAAGCATATCCTTTGGAGCGATCCGCTGATCAATACACTGTTCCAGGGCTTTGATATGGTAAAGGGCGCGCAACTATTGGAAAAGGGTCTTGCTGTATTTGATAAGTATGCTGAACACCCGGATGTAGAATACTTTAAAGCAGTATTTAAAGCCGCGCTTCATAAATGTAAGATCCACACAGAATTACGAAATCGCTACAAAGCAGGGGATAGAGCATGGCTTAAGGATTTTGCGGAAAAACAAATCCCAATAATTGTAGCAGATTTTGAGAATCTCTATAAACTCCATTATGAATATTGGCACCGGGACTATAAGACCAACGGCTTTGAGCGCTTGATGCACCGCCATGCCGGCGCCATCGAGCGAATCAAATACACCGGCAGAATCATTCACGATTACTTAAATGGTGTTGTTGACGAGATTGAAGCATTAGAGCCGGAACTTGCATTCAGCGTTCCTGCAAAATGGTGTGATGGCACCGAATTTATGTATATTGGAGACTACTAATTGTAATGCCGGCAGAGCATAGTGCTCTGCCGGCATTTATTGGTTGGATGTGTTGTTATGTATTTACTACACTTGTGTTTTTCTGTATGTGAGCGGTGATATCCCATTAGCCTTTTTGAAAACTGCTGAAAAATAGGGCGAAGAGGAAAAACCGACTCGTTCGGATATCTCTTCTACAGACATATCTGTGTATCGTAATAGCCTCTGCGCTTCTTCAATTCGTTTCATTGTAATATACTGGTTCACAGTTACACCATACTCTTTTTTAAATGTGCGATATAGCGTATTTTTTGAAATATTACTGTGTTTGATAATGCAATCGACGGAGAGGTTTTGCGATAAATTTTGATTGATAAACTGTATAGCCTTTTGAATGTTGGAATTAAAATGTGGCTGTATTGTGTCTTCTAAAAGTAGATATCGCGCCAGCATTTCCGCTATTCTTTCCACGCTTTTTATTCGATGCGGATCAAATACCGTTAAATTCTCATAAAGCATTTCCATTTTATCAAGATTTATGGGCAAATGAGCAATGTGATTTTTGATGGCATCAAATGGTTGGTCCGTTTTCATTTGCCCTAAAATGAGATAACCGATTAAAGTGTTTTCAAAAATCAACGGTACAGCCACATCCATTAGTCCTGCGTGACAAATGTGCATCTCTGGTTTTTGACTTTCACGGCACCTTTCCAGTATCTGCCGGTCAGATTCCTTACAGGCGCGGCATCCGAACTTGGCGGATTGTATTTCTGCGCAGAAATTGTTCATAGTAGTGTATTTTGTGGACGGAATATGAAAAACAGAAAAATCTGACTGCAGAAGTTGGATATTAATCCCCGTTGCTCGGGTGAAATCATCTAATGCTGCTTCAATTTTGCTTTTATCGTAATTAATCTTCATCGAATCACCACGCAGACTGTTGAATTTATGTTCTTATATTATATATCAAAATTAGAAAATATCAATATGTTATCAAATTTGGGAAAATAATGATGTTTTAAGGTCAGATTTTATATTATAATGTTTGCCGTTTTTTTCTTATAATGATAGTAGCCAAGGTGCTCTACATAAGTCCGGCCTATATTTGATTTATATGATCATTATAACTGCTGAACATTCGCAACAATGTCAATGGAGGAAAAGTCTATGAGAAAGTTATGTGTTCCTGTAAGCCTTAACTCTATCACGAAAGATAATATTGGCGTGTATATTGACAGCATGAAAGCAAGTGGCGTAGAACGGGTGTTTTTATGCGGAATCGGCGAAGTGTACATAGAAAATCGTCGTGTTTGGAGCAACCCCGAAAGTATTCAATTCGCTATCAACACACTCAAGGCAGAGGGGTTTGAAGTCGGCGTATGGATTGGCGGATTTGGACACGGTGTTGTACTGAAACATGAGGAAAAAAGTCTGGCGCTGTACGATAAATTTACTCCATTAACTGCCATTGGCGGTGAAACTACCAAACATGGCTTGTGCCCATACGATAATAACTTTACAGCAGCGTATGCAGAGGGCGTACGACGGTTGGCTGAAATGGGACCGGACCTGATTATGTTGGACGATGACTTCCGGCTCAGCCTGCGTGCGAACTTTTACTTTGGCTGTTTCTGCGAAAATCATTTAAAAGAATATTATAGACGCCTGGGTGAGGAAATTCCCCGGGATGCTATTGAACGCTTGATCTACACCGGCGGCAAAAATAAGTATCGTGATACGTTCCGCGGCCTTATGCGTGATACGCTTCTGGACTTTGCAAAAACACTACGGGATACAGTAGACTCCGTGAATCCTTCAATCCGTCTCGGCGCATGCACAAACCCTGAAAACTGGGATTCCAACGGCACGGATGTGATTGAGATTGCCAGAACTTTTGCGGGGAAAAACAAACCCATTACCCGTGTTTGCGGTGCGCCTTACAAAGATATTAATGTGATTCCAATGGTAGACAATGCCCGCGTTCAGTTCAAATTATTGCGCGATGCAGGTGTAGAGGCTATGGCAGAAGGCGACGTTTACCCTCGGCCTCGATACAATGTACCTTCAAAGCAACTGGAACTTTATGATCTGCTTTTGATTGCCGGAAACGAGGGCGACGGTATTTTGAACTATGTCTATGACTATAACACTAAGCCTGAGTATGAAACGGGATATGCGGATCGGTATATTCACAATGCACCATTGAGACAACAAATCGCCGAACTTGTTGCCGGCAAAAAAACGATCGGTGTGGAGGTTTTCCAAACCCATAAACTTATTGAAAATTGGGATTTTCCGCAGGAGTTGATCGACCAAATCGCCAGAAGAGTCACAAATGCTTGTTTGGCAACTTCCCGCGAACTGCTATCCAAGAATACAGTCCCCATCACATTTGATAAAAGCGATTACCCGTTGTTTATAGCAGGCGAAAATGCAAAATACATCGATTTGGATGCATTGAAGCGAGGCGCTGTGCTCGATATTAAAGCAGCCGATATTCTTTCCCGACGCGGTATTGATACCGGCTTTGTAAGTGAAGAACCTTGTATGCCGCAGAAAGAATATTTCATCTGTGCTGACGACACGATCTTCAATGTTGGAACGCCGGGTCTTCGCAAGATCGTATGTAGTGAAAAGTGCGAAGTTTTGAGTCGCTTTTTGCCGGAGAATACCCCTTCTGCATACAAATATGAAAACGCCCAGGGACTCAAGTTCTTTGTTTTGGCATTTGATTTTTATGCATCTGAGCCGAAGTGTAGTTATTTCAATAGTTATTACCGTCAGGAACAGTTGATTGACGGAATTGAATGGGTCGGCGGCAAAAAGTTACCGGCAAAATGCCTGAAAAACCCCAATCTCTATATGGTTGCTTCAAGGAATGAGGAAGCAACGACGATCGTAATGGGAAATGTTTTCCTTGATGATGTGCTTGCTCCCGTTATTCAATTGGATAAAGCATATAGCGAGATCAAGTTCGTAAACTGTAGCGGACGATTGGAAGGGGACAAGGTGTTTCTTAGTGATATTGCCCCATATGCAGTTGTGGCTTTTGAGGTGAGATAATTTACCTGCCGTATTGATTGCGTCGATATTGGGTGTATCAGTGTAACAAATCACAAACAAATCGTATGAAAAGAAGAATACCATTCTTTGATTAGTAATATCAACTATATTGAAAAATGCTTTATTCGATAGAATAAAGCATTTTTTATAAAGAAACCGGAACCTGCAACAGCAGATTCCGGTTTTTTGGTCGGAGTGTCGGGATTCGAACCCGAAGCAGGGCAAACCCTGCTTGAGGCGAATGTCCCCACTCGCTCTCCGCTGCGCGGAAACCGCTCGGGGATGACACCCAAGAGGCCTCGGGTTCTTATAAACACATCAAATAAAAAGATGGAACCCGCAAAAGCGGATTCCATCTTTTTGGTCGGAGTGTCGGGATTCGAACCCGAAGCAGGGCAAGCCCTGCTTGAGGCGAATGTCCCCACTCGCTCTCCGCTGCGCGGAAACCGCTCGGG
>CALBJG010000108.1 GCA_937892865.1 uncultured Clostridia bacterium | reverse complement strand
CCTTCTCACGAACAGGCAGAATGGTGCCTTCGTGGAGCACCTGGGCGCCGGCATAACTCAACTCCCGCAATTCATCGTATGTAACCTCGGGGATGGGCTGGGGATTTTCCACGATCCGGGGGTCAGCCATCAGAATGCCGGAAACATCCGTCCAGTTTTCATACACACTGGCATCCAATGCAGCGGCTGCCAATGCGCCGGTGATATCGCTGCCGCCACGGGAGAACGTGCGGATCCGGCCGTCGGGCATTGCACCGTAGAAACCGGGGATCACGATACCCTTGCCGTGACCTAATTTCTTCAGAGCGGCGTAGGACACTTCCTTATCCACTGTGCCGTCCATATTAAAACGGATCCAGTCTGCCGCATCCACGAACTCAAAATCCAAGAATGCCGCCATCAGTTTGGCAGAGTAGTACTCACCGCGGCTTGCCAGTTCATCCTCGGACACGTCCTTGGCATCCAGGCGTTTTTTCAGTTCCTTAAACTCGCTCTCCAGATCCACATCCAGACCCAACTCATCCCGGATCTCGATGTAACGGGAGGTGATCATATCAAAAATCGGATCACAAGCAACGCCGTACTTGGTGTGGGCGTGGCACAGATACAAAAGGTCTGTCAGTTTATGGTCAGAAGAATCCCGCTTACCGGCGGCAGAAACGATAACCACTTTCCGCTCCGGATCTGCCAGGACGATATCTCTGACTTTGCGGTACTGCTTGGCGTCCGCCATAGAAGAACCGCCGAATTTCGTTACTTTCAGCATAAAGTTTCCTTCCTTCAAAGGTGATTATTCCGTGGGCAGCGCCGCGATGAATGCGCCGCTGCGCTCTTTGCGCCAGGCGTGGATATCCGCAACGGACACCGGTTTGGTAACAACGGCGTCACCCCAGCGCTCTGCGCAGTTTTCTTCCAGCCAGGCATCGCAAGCGCCGCTGACATAGTAGCGCAATTTGTCGGTGTTGGCTGCGGCGGTCTTTTCGCCATAGGGGCTGTAGAAGCCTTTGCCTGCCAGAACATCAGCGCAGTCCTGCATAACATTGTATGCAGTGGGGTAACGGCCTGCGCCCTGACCGTAGAAACTCATTCTGCCGGAGGCGCTGCCGATCAGAGTGATCAGGTTATAGTTGGAAGGAACAGCCGCTTCCGGTGCGCCCTGGGGGAACAGGGTGGGCTGCACATAGGCATTCAGTACGCCGTCTTCCATTCTGCCGGTGGAGATCAGTTTGCACACCAGACCGTGATTCCGGAAATTCTCCACATCTGCGGCGCGAATGGCGCTGATGCCGCACACCGGAACAGTGGCAGGATCCAGGCTGATGCCAAAACCGATATTGGAGGACAGCAGCAACTTGTGCCAGGTGTCGATACCTTCCACATCGGTGGTGGGGTTTGCCTCGGCATAACCCAGCGCCTGGGCCTGGGAAAGGGCATCGTCATAGCCAAGACCCAAACGGGTCATAGAATCGAGAATGTAGTTGCAGGTGCCGTTCATAATGCCGCCTACCTGCTGCAGTTTCTGAATGCGGCGGGCCCGCTCCAGCCGATACCGCCGCCAACTGCCGCTGTACAACGAAACAGCAGGCCCTTCTCCTCTGCCAGGGGCAGCAGTTCGTCATAATATGTGGCGACCAATGCTTTATTGGAGGTGACGATATTCTTTCCGGCTTCCATTGCGGCGCGGACAAACTCGTAAGCGGGATGCAAGCCGCCCATAGCCTCCACAACCGTGTCGATAGTGGGGTCATTCAGTACGCTTTGGAAGTCCTTGGTAACTTCTGCATCGGGCAGTGTCACATCTTCCAGGCACACAACTTTTGCCACTTTAATATCGTCGCGGCCGGCAGTGAGGTCATATACGCCTCTGCCCACAACGCCAAAACCAAGCAAACCAATTCTCATCTTTCTTCCTCCATTGCTCGCTTTTTATCAGAATCAAGCGCTCTCCTTGGAAAACACTTGCTTTTTGCCTCAAAACAGTATATCATATACCTACTCAAAAAGCAACTGTAGCAAAAAAACAAGTTTTTATCGGAAAAAGCTCTGCATTTGTGCATTTGGCAAATATTTTTCCGTACTTTTCCCCAGGAGGTCAACCCTTATGCAGTACCATTCTACCCGGAGTCTTTCCCCCACCGTGGACAGCGCCCAGGCTGTGCTGAACGGTCTTGCCCCTGACGGTGGTTTATATGTCCCGTCCCAAATTCCGCAAATTGATGTTAACGCCTGTTTGAAAGAGGACACGATGGCGATGGCAAGCCGGATCATTTCTGCGTTGCTGCCCCATATCCCCGATATGGACGGCCTCGTAAAAAAAGCCTACACCGGCAAGTTCCAAACGGAAGAACTGACACCCACCGTGGACACCGGCGCATTTACCGTGCTGGAACTGTTCCGGGGGCCCACCTCTGCTTTTAAAGATGTGGCGCTTTGTATGCTGCCCCAACTGCTCACCGCCGCCAAAACCGAAAAAGGAATGGAAGAGGATATTCTCATCCTCACCGCCACTTCCGGTGACACCGGTAAAGCCGCTTTGGAAGGTTTCCGGGATGTGGACGGTATTAAAATTTGCGTATTCTACCCCAACGGCGGTGTTTCCAAGGTGCAGCGGGCGCAGATGGTCACCCAGGAAGGAAACAACGTTTCCGTATGCGCCATCGAAGGCAACTTCGATGATGCCCAAACCGGCGTGAAGAATATTTTCGCCCAGGCAGAAAACGGCGTTCTTTCCTGCGGCAAGCGTCTTTCCAGCGCCAACTCCATCAACATCGGTCGTCTTGCCCCCCAGATCACCTATTATTTCAAGGCTTATAAAGACCTGCTGGACAGAAAGCAGATCAAAATGGGTGACAAGGTGAACTTCTCCGTTCCCACCGGCAACTTCGGCGATATTTTAGCCGGCTATATTGCCAAAAAGATGGGCCTTCCCGTGAGCAAACTGATCTGCGCTTCCAATGCCAACAATGTACTTACCGATTTCATCAACACCGGTGTTTACGACCGGCGCAGACCTTTCCTGAAGACCATCTCCCCCTCTATGGACATCCTCATCTCCTCCAACTTAGAGCGGCTTTTGTACTTTATGAGCCAGGATGCCGCTTTGGTTGCGGATTTGATGCAGCGGTTGAACAAGGAGGGTGTCTACACCGTTCCCGAAGAAATGAAAAATGCCATTTCCGAAGAATTCTACGCCGGTTGCTGTGACGATGCCAAAGCAATGGCTGTCATCGGCAAAGTATGGCAGGAGCGGCAGTATCTGTGCGACCCCCACACTGCCTGCGGCTGGGCCGTTGCTGAAGATTATGTAAACCAAACCGGTGACACTGCCCCTATGGTGGTGCTGTCCACTGCTTCTCCTTACAAGTTCCCGGCGGCGGTACTGTCTGCCCTGGGCGATTGCAATGAACCGGACGAATTCCGCCAGATGGAGATCTTGCAGAAAAAGACCGGCGTGGCCATTCCGGAGAATCTGAAAGATCTGGATAAACGGAAAGAAAAGCACACCGGTGTCATCCCCAAAAGCGATATGCTGTCCTTTGTTGAAAAGATTTAATTTCAAAACAAAACCGTCGCAGACAGTATCTGCGACGGTTTTTATCATTGGGGTGAATTTGCATTTTGACGGTCGTCAGTTCTCATACGCGCGAAAAGAGGGCAGGAGGGCTGACGAGACAAGCAACTCGTGCCTGTCGCCGTACATTGGTACGGTAAGGCACGAGTTGTGCGGTAAGTCAAAATGCCTTGCGTAAGCAAGCCTTTTCTGCTTCCTTGAGATTGCCACGGGCAACAGAGTTGCCCTCGCAATGACATTTTTCGCTTGGTGCGTTACCGAGCATTACAGCAGAAGAAACGGCTTGATTCGCGCTTGTAATGAATTGTCTGCCGGTGCATACCGGCATTTTGGCGGTCGTCAGTTCTCATGCAATCTTATGAATTGCTCCATATATTTGGCAGCAGGTACATCCCAACTGAAGTCCTGCTCCATTCCCCGCTTCTGCAAAGCCCGGAATGCTTCCGGTTTTTCTTTATACAGCCGCAAGGCTCTCTGCAGAGCGCCATAGAAATCGTCGGCATTGTAACTGCAGAATGTAAAGCCCAAACCGTTTTCGCCGTTTTCGTCTGCGGGCGGTACGGTGTCCTTAAGACCACCGGTGGCGTGTACCACAGGCACTGTGCCGTAACGCATAGCATTCATCTGGCTGAGGCCGCAAGGCTCGCTCTTGGAGGGCATCAGGTAGATGTCACCGCCGGCATAGATCCGGGCAGCAAGACCTAAATTGAATGTGATCTTGGCAGATACCTGGTCCGGGAACTCCCGCTCCAAGTCACGGAAATACTGTTCATAATGGCTTTCACCGGTACCCAGAATCAGCAACTGGGCATCGCTCTCCCACATCAGCCTGCGGGCAATGTAACACAGAAGATCCAGGCCCTTATGTCCCACCAACCGGGTGACCATCACCATCAGCGGCGCGTCCGGTTTTACCGGCAGACCCACCTCTTCCTGCAATGCCGCCTTGCAAGCAGCCTTACCGGCTACAAACGTTTCCCCGTTAAAGTGGGCGGGGAGCGCAGGATCGGTCTCCGGGTTAAAGGTGTTCACATCGATACCGTTGGTGATACCGGTGAGTTTCCAGGATGCGGCGGACAGCACACTGTCCAATCCGTGGGCGTAGTAAGGATACATCAGTTCCCGGGCGTAGGTTTCGGAAACGGTAGATACGATATCTGCTGTTTCAATAGCGCCTTTCATAAAGTTCACAGCGCCGCCCATATCCAGGCAACCCCGGTACTCCCAGGGAAATGCCAGCACATCATCAAAGAAGTTGCTTCCTGCCCAACCCTGGTACTCCACATTGTGGATGGTGAACATGGTCTTGGTATTGGGAAACAACGGGCGGTACTGTGCCCGGAGCAAAGAGGGCACCAATGCCGTCTGCCAGTCGTTACACTGGATCACATCCGGCTGGAAAGAAAGGGCTGCCATTGCGTCCAGGCAGGCTTTGGAGAAGAAGGCATACCGCTCTCCGTCATCCAAATGGCCATAGATCGCCCCATCTCTGCCGCCAAAATAGTACAGGCTGTCGATAAAGTACACCTGCACACCGTCGGTACGGCCTTGCAGCCGCAAAACGCCGGCATACTGCTGACGCCAGCCCAATGCCACCTGGAACTGGGCTACATTTTCCACCTGATAGGCAGGGTTATCTTTGATCTTCTGATAATAGGGCAGGATCAAAACGACCTCATTGCCCGGGATCCGGGCCAACGCCGCAGGCAACGCCTCCATCACATCGCCCAAACCGCCGGATTTGACGTAAGGCGCGCCTTCAGAGGCGAGAATCGCTATTTTCATACAACTTCTCCCCGTTTTACGATCACCGGATTATTGGGTGTGCCGATCAGTTTCTTGCCGGGCTGTACCACAACATCCTTATCCAAAATCACGCACTTTAAGTAACAGCCTTCACCGATGACCACATCGTTCATAATGACGCAATCCTCGATTTCCGCGCCGGGATACAATGTCACCTGCCGGAACAGAATGCTGTTCTTTGCCTTGCCGCCCAGCATACAGCCGTCGGCAACGATACAGTTTTCCACATCACATTTCTCGCCGTAGAAAGTGGGAACTCTGTCACGGACACGGGTGTAGACCGGGTGATTGTAGTGGAACAGATCGTGGCGGGTGTCCTTGTCCACCAGCGCCAGAGAGTTGTGGTAATACTCCTCAACTGTTTCGTTATAGAGGGCTTTGCCCTTAAAGGGATACACATTCACGGTAGCCTCACCCCGCTGCCACAGACCCAGCACCAAGTCCCGGTCCATATGGAACAGATTATGGGCGATATGCTCTTTAACCTGGCGGATCAGCCAGTTCTTGCGCAGCACAAAGATATCCATGGAAGCCTGATAGGTTTCCGGCGCAGCATAGTCAACAACGATGTCGGTAATGTTGCCGACGCCATCCACGCGAATGGCCAAATCCAACTGCTTTTTGCCGTTGGCGATGCCCTCCTTGGTGACGACAGTAATATCCTTTCCGCTGGCAATATGGGCATTGAGTACGCTTTCCAGGTCGATGTTGCTCAAAATAGCCGCATCGATCATGATCACATACTCGTCCTCAGGGCCATACTCCAGGAAATCCATTGCAGAGTACAAAGACTCCAGTTTGCCCCGGTAGTTGTCTGTACGGCTCATAGCATAGGGGGTCAGAAATTCCAGACCGCCCTCCTGCAGTTCCAGACCCCATTCTTCACCGGAGCCGATGTGGTTGATCAGGGACTGGTAGTTATGCCGGGTGATGATGCCCACATGGCGGACGCCAGCGGCGCAAAGATTGGAAAGAGCAAAGTCCACCTGGCGGTAACGGCCGCCGAAAGGCAAACTGGCCATGGTGCGCTTATCGGTCAGGGCGCCAACAGTACCGTCGTTGGCAAAGACGATTCCCATTACATTCATAGCCATACCCTCCTTAGATCATTTCGCCGGGCAGCAGGGCGGAATTGGCCTCCACCACAGAGCCCTTGGATGTGACACTGATCTGCTTCTTTTCATCCGGACCGAAGGAACCGCCTACCACCGCATTGCGGCATACACGGCTGTCCTCCCCCAAAATAGCGTGACGGACGATGGCGCCGGGTTCGATCACAACACCGGGCATGACCACGCTGTCTTCCACCACAGCCCCTTCGCCGATGGTACAGCCGATGGAGATGATGCTGTGACGGACGGTGCCGTAGACCTCAGAGCCCTCTGCGATAAAGCAGTTAACGGTCTTTGCTCCTGCATCTATGTAGCTGGAGGGGTAAGCGTTGTTACGGGCGTAGATCTTGGTCTTCTCATCCCCCCGGATATTGAACTCCGGATCTTTGCCCAGCAGTTCCATATTGGCTTCCCACAGAGAATCGATGGTTCCCACATCTTTCCAGTAACCTTCAAAGGTGTATGCCATCAATTTGTGTCCTGCGTTCAGCAGATTGGGGATGATATTCTTACCAAAGTCATTGGAAGAGTCCGGATCTTCCTCGTCAGCGATGAGGAACTCCCGCAGAACTTCCCAGTTAAACACATAAATACCCATAGAGGCATTGGTGGACTTGGGTTTTTTGGGCTTCTCCTCGAACTCATAAATAGAGCCGTCGGGGTTGGTATTGAGAATGCCGAACCGGGAGGCTTCCTTCAGCGGCACATCCCGGACAGCGATGGTGCAGGATGCCTTATGCTGCTCGTGGAAACGAACCATAGCATCATAGTCCATCTTGTAAATATGGTCGCCGGACAGAACTACCACATAGTCCGGGTGGAAACGCTCAATGAAATCAATATTCTGATAGATCGCATTGGCAGTACCTTTGTACCAACCGGACTTTTTATCGTGGCGTTCATAGGGAGGCAACACCTGGGCGCAACTATGGGTCTTGTTCAGGCCCCAGGGCTGGCCGTTGCCGATATATTCGTTCAGTTCCAACGGCTGATACTGGGTCAGAATACCCACAGTGTCAATGCCGGAATTGACGCAGTTGGAAAGCGGAAAGTCAATGATCCGATACTTGCCGCCAAAGGGAACGGCAGGTTTGGCAGTATTCTCCGTGAGCACTTTCAGACGGCTTCCCTGGCCGCCTGCAAGAAGCATCGCGATGCAACGTTTTTTCTGAAAAAACATGGTTACAGCTCCTTATCTTTCAAATGCGGAAAATGTTATAAAACATAAATATTCCGCCATAAATACCATACCATATTTTCGTTCATTCGGAAAGAGCAAATTTATCTAAATTCTTCTTCCAGTTTCTGTAAAATATGCCAGTTTGCCGCTGTTTCCGCAGTATTTACCCAATTATCCCACATGATATTGCCGTTTATTTTCCAAATGACCGGACCGGATCACCGGGGGTTTGGGGTCTGCCACTTCCCAGGGGACATTTTTTTCTTCTCTTTCTTTTTCCTTGCCCATAATAAATCCCTCCTTTGGGGATAGGATTCTTCCTGTACGCATTTTTATACAAAAACCGCACTGCCGAAGCAGTGCGGTAAGATTTATTTATCCAGCAGATAGTCTACCCGGTGGACCAGATGTCCGTCCCGGTAATACTGTCGCGGCGTTCTGCGGCTGATGCCGCAGACAAATTCATAATTGAAACTGTCTGCCGCCCGGGCAATTTCCTCCACAGTGATCCGTTCCTGACCGTCACAACCGATCAATGTCACAGGATCTCCCGGAAGTGTGCCGGGGATATCCGTTACATCCACCATCAGTTGGTCCATACAGACTCTGCCCAAAATCGGGGCTTTCTTCCCCCGGATCAGCACATAGAATTTTCCGGACAAACTGCGGCGATAACCGTCGGCATAACCTGCGGGAACCGTTGCCACCACAGTGGTTTTTTCGGTCACAAATGTGCCGCCGTAACTGATGGCTCTACCTGCTTCCAGAGTCTTGATGTGGCTGATGTGGCTGTGCCAGGACAGCGCAGGGCGCAGTTTTAAAAGTTCGGGGTCCACCTCATCGCTGGGGTACAGACCGTAGGTGACGATGCCGGACCGGACCATTTCATAATGATCCTCAAAATTCATCAAGCCGGCGGAGTTGTCCAAATGACGGATCTTCACAGCCACGCCCCGGGCTTTCAGCATCCGGTCAAAACCGTCGAACAAAGCTGCCTGCTTTTTGGCATCTGCCAGGTCGGCACAGTCTGCTGTTGCAAAGTGGCTGAAAAGCCCCTCTGCCTCCAGGCCGGGCAAAGATGCGATCCTGGCGCAAATATCTGCCGCTTCTTCCGTTGCCTGGAATCCGATTCGGCTCATACCCGTATCCACAACAAAATGGAACGGCGCAACAATACCGGAACGCTCCGCCTCCCGGGACAGCGCCAGCGCATCCTCCCATCGGAAGATCGCCGGGCGAATCCTCTGCTGCACCACCATAGGGAACAGTTCTGCCGGGGTGTGTCCTAAAATCAAAATGGGTTTTTCCAAGCCGGCATATCGCAATTCCAACGCCTCGGAAACCGAGGACACGCCGAAAAAGGCGCACTCCGGCTCCAGCAAACGGGCGATCTGCACCGCGCCGTGACCGTAGGCGTCTGCCTTTACGATCGCCATTACCGGCACGCCCGCTTTTTCCCGGATCGCCCGGAAATTATCCCGGATCGCATCCAGATCGATACGCAAATATGTATTATCCATCGCCAAGACAAACACCTCCCTTACTTTTCTACCGATGCATTATAGCAGATTTCCGCCGGAAAGTAAAGTCCGCAGAAACACTTCGGATACTATCACTTTTCTAAAAATTTTTACAAAAACTATAACAATATCAAGGAACTTCCCGGCAATACAGAGAAATGCTTTGCTTTTCCCGATGCAACTTGATATACTCGTCACAGAGACCACCATATAGGAGGGCGCAGATATGCAACAAAATAAAAAATGGACACTGATGGTATATTGGTCAACCAACTTTTCAAAAGTTTTGTATGATACCCGGCTTTTCGAAAATGAAATGTGGGACTGGATCCTGGAAGAAGCCCCCAAAGCAGGTTTTAACAGTTTTCTGCTGGAAGTGGGCGACGGCATCGTCTATCACAGCCATCCTGAAATTTCTCTTCCCGATTCCTGGAGTCACAGACAAGTGCATAAGGAACTGGCCCGTTGCCGGGAAAAAGGAATCGAAGTTATCCCCAAGGTGAATTTCTCCACCGGTCACAACCTTTGGATGAAGCAGTATGCCCGTATGACCTCTTCCGACCTTTATTACAAATTTGCCGCGGACATCATCCGGGAGATTTATGAGGTCTTTGAGCATCCCCAGTATATCCACATCGGTATGGATGAAGAAGATATCAATATGATGAAGAACGCCGAGTATGCCTGCTGTCGCCACGGCGAACTGTATTGGCACGATCTGCGGTACTTAGTGGATTGCGTTGCGGACACCGGCGCTACCCCGGTCATCTGGTATGATGCCGCCTTTGTGCATCCCGAGGAATACAGAAAGCGCTTTGATATCAATGAAGTCCTGCTGTGCCCCTGGTACTACTGGAGTTTAAAACCGGAGGGCTTTACCAGAATCGCTGACTTCCCCTGGCGTCATTTCGACCATTTGAATCTGGAAGTCATCGAAGACCTGCCCCGGCTGAAGAATTTCCGGGAGCAGGGCATTTCCTTCTGCGAGGAAGGTCAGCAGTACCTGCCTGCCAGTTGGCCCAGCCGCCCCAACAACACCTGGAATCTGATGGAATTTTTGATGGATGCCCCCGATGAAAACATCTTAGGTCATATCGTCGCACCCTGGTGTCCCACCCTTGTACAAAACAAGGATAAATTCCTCCACGCTTTCGATGATTTCAAAAAAGCGAAGGCAAACTTCTACCCCAATGATTAAAATATCCGTTATCACTTCCATATCAAGAGGAAATGCTCTTGCTTTTTATTGCTAAATGCGATATATTTTCTTTAGCAGAAAAAACATAATATGTCGGAGGTAAATAACTATGGCGCAGAATAAAAAATGGACATTGATGGTATATCTGTCCGCCAACCAGTGGGAACACGTCTATTCCGAACTGGAATTTGACGAAGAAATGTGGGATTGGATCCTGGAGCAGGCGCCCAAGCAGGGCTTTAACCACATTCTCCTGGATGTAGGCGACGGCATTCAGTACCACAGCCACCCGGAAATCTCCACCAAAAACGCCTGGAGCCACGCAAGAGTACATAAAGAGATCGCCCGCTGCAAAGAACTGGGCATCACCATCATCCCCAAAGTAAACTTCTCTTCTTTCCACTGCAACTGGCTGAAGCAGTATGCCCGTATGATCTCCTCTGATCTTTACTACAAGACCGCCGCAGACATCATCAAGGAAGTCTACGAAGTCTTTGAATGCCCTGAGTACATCCACCTGGGTATGGACGAAGAAGATCTGAATATGGCAAAGAACAGAGATTACGCCATTGCCCGTCACGGTGAACTGTACTGGCATGATCTGCGCTATCTGGTGGACTGTGTTGCAGACACCGGCGCCAAGGCCGCTATTTGGTATGACGCCGCTTTTGTGAATCCCACCGAGTACCGGAAGCGTTTCGAAATGAACGAAGTTCTGCTGTGCCCCTGGTACTACTGGAGTCTGAAGCCCGAAAACTTCACCAAAATGGCAGACTTCCCGTATCGCAATCAGTTTGACCATCTGAATCTGGAAGTCATTGAGGATCTGCCCAGACTTAAGAACTTCCGGGAGCAGGGCATCGACTACTGCAAGGCCGGTCATAAGTATCTGCCCACCAGTTGGCCCAGCAGACCGAAAAACACCTGGAATCTGATGGAGTTTTTGATGGATGCTCCCGACGAGAACATCCTGGGTCACGTGGTCGCTCCCTGGGTATCCACCAAGTTGGAAAACAAGCCCAAGTATGAGCACGCCTTCAGCGATTTCGTTGAGGCAAAAGCCCACTTCTATCCCGGCAAATAAGCCAAGTATATAAAAACCCAAACCGTTAAAACGGTTTGGGTTTTTTATTATTCCATAACGGTGCCGTCGGGGTTAAACAGCGGCAGTTTTTCCAAATACACAAGATCTTCCCGGTTTTGGGCGTCGCCCTCTGCCAGGATCGCCATTCTGCCTGCAATGATGCCGCCGGCTTTTTCCACCAGGGCTTCCAGCGCCAAAAGGCTCTCGCCGGTGGAGATCACATCGTCCACGATCAAAATCTTCTTGCCCTTCATCAATTCCGCGTCTGCCGTATCCAGGTACAGTTTCTGTTCCTTGGCGGTGGTGATGGACTTAACGCTGGACTCGAACACACCGGTCATATACAGTTTCGGGCCTTTCCGGGCTAAGAAATACTTTTCTGCGCCGGATTGCCGTGCCATCTCGTGAGCAAGAGGGATACCCTTTGCCTCGGCGGTGATGATGTAATCATATTCCGGGGCTCTTTTCAGCAGTTCCTTTGCGCAGGCAACAGTCAACTCCTGGTCGCCAAAAATCACGAAGCCGGCTATGTACAGAGAGTCCGTCACCTTACAAATGGGCAGTTCCCGCCAAAGGCCTGCTACTTTCATACGGTATACCATAGAAAACACTCCTTTTTCTTCTTTTTATTTATTATATATCTTTTTGGTTTTAAATGTCAACCACAAGCCAATAGATGAGAAAAAGCCGCTGCCAAGAGGCAACGGCTTTCTCGCTTTGGAAATAGAAAGAAGAGAGGTAGAAAAGATATTCTACGGAGGAGAAGGGTTGCGGTTCACGGCTTCCGCCGCCCTTCTGAAATTAAAATACAATACGCTTTTGAACAGCAAATGACCCGTTTAAAAACAAATTATGAATTCTCCTGCAACGCAGGAAACCGGATCGTTGCCTTGAAAAGGTCGCCGTCTGTCTGCAGGATCAGTTGGCCTTTCTGCAATTCCATTAAGTTTTTGGCAATATGCAGGCCCAGACCGCTGCCTTCTGTGTTCCGGGATTCATCTCCCCGGACAAACCGCTCGGTCAGTTCTTCTGCGCTGATCTCCAGGGGACGGGCGGAAATGTTTTTCAGCGCGATCTGTATATAACCGCTATTTTCCGTCACTTCCACATGCACACGGGTACCGGTCATCGCATATTTGATGATGTTGCTTAACAGATTGCTCAACACACGCCATAGGAGTCTGCCGTCCGCGTAAATACGCACCGGATCCTCCGGCGGCTGGAATACCACCTGCAAACCGGCTTTTTCCAGTTTGTCGGAAAATTCACCCAGCGCCTGGTTGACCGCTTCCACAGCATCCATTTCCATAAAGTTGACGGTCAGATTGCCGCTGGAGGCCTTGCTCATTTCCACCAGGTCTTCCAGCAACTTTTTCATTCGGAGGGATTGTCTGCCCAACACTTCCAAATACTGCTGTTTTTGGGCCTCATCGTGGGGTTTGCTTAACAAGTCCACATAGTTGATGATGGATGTAAGGGGCGTTTTAATATCGTGGGACACATTGGTGATCAGTTCCGTACGCATCCGCTCGGAACGCATCTGCTGCTGGGCAGAGCGGATCGCCACATCTGCCAGGGCATTCATCTGCACCGCGCAGGCAGCAAAGTCACCCAGTAAAAACCCAGTGGATATTTTTGTTTCCAGGTCACCCTCTGCCATACGGGTAGCGCCGGTGAGCAACACGCCAAAGGCATAGCCCACATAACACAGAAGTGCTATACCCAGCAAAGCCACAATGCTGAACAGTATCCATAATTTCGCGCCGGCAGCAAGCGCTGCGCCGGCAATGATCACAACACCCAAGATCCCGCAGAGCAAAAAGCCCCGCCAAACTGCCGGCATCACCTGCGTCAGATTATGGATACCCTGGGCGAATCCTTTTGCGCCTTTACAGATCAGTTTCCAAAGCCGTCCGAGCAAACTGTTTTTCCAGCAATATCCCCGGACTTTCACCTGGGCAGCCAAAGCAAAGACAGCGCCGATCCCCGGCAGCATCATACCCACCAAAAAAGCGGCAGTAAGACTTAAATTCCCCAGATGCGGACCTTCAAATTCGATCCAGCGGATCAATCTTGCCAGCAGATGGGTCATCCCGTAAATAGCACCTGCCGCGGACAGAAAGTACAGATCCACCGGCAACCGGTTAAAGCCGCCGGGACGGATCTCTCCGTTGGGTGACTTGCCGGCTGTCCATACCAAAAACACCAAGCCGGCAGCAAAGGCCAAAAGACCTGCCGCCAAAATCACAATAAACGCATAGCGGTAAGGATACATGGAAGTAAGAATATGCACTGCGCTGTTATTCAGCACTTCCGGGCGCATATACACAGACACCTTGTATTCCGGCGCCTCATAGTAATAGTAATGGTAGGTTACAAATCCGACCCCTTCCAGTTCCCGCTGGTCCTCGTGATACAGATAGCCTTCCGGCGGGATCACATTTTCATAGGCAGAGGTGCCGGGGATATTTTCTTCCGGCGGTTCTGTTTCCTGCTTCAGCAGGTCCTCCGGGCTCAATGTGGAAATGATGGGATACACCGGGGCTTGGGTATAGGTTTTTACATGGAAAAAACCCGCCGTGCTTTCCGGGCCGTCCAGCAAAGTATCCCCTTCCCGGATCTCCACCAGCCAATGCTCTGCATCGCCCCGGTCTTCCTTGGGGTTGGCATATTGGCTCTCACGCATAGCGTAAGACAGATTGCTCAAATTCTTCGCCGCATAATAATTGGCGTAACTTTTCGCAACATTGCCGGCAATGGATTGGTACTCTCTGTCCTGGATACCTTCCAGGCCATCCACATACAAGTCTGCCGACTCCATTGCCACGATGCCCACAGCGCCACCTGCTGCCGCAACCAGCGACAGCGCCGTCAGCAACACCGCAATAAATTTTACAAAAATACTGTATTTCATTGCGCATCTCCCTCGATCTTATAACCCCGTCCCCAAATCACTTTCAAATATCGTGGGTCAGAGGGATCGATTTCGATCTTCTCCCGCAAATGCCGGATATGCACCGCCACCGCGCCTTCACTGCCCAGCGCTGCCTCCTGCCACACCGCTTCGTAAAGGGCTTTGGTGGAGTACACTTTTCCCGGATTCTCCATCAACAGTTTTAAAATGCTGTACTCAATAGGGGTCAACGCCACCGGTTCACCGTCTACGGACACCACTTTGGTATCATCGTTCAAGGAAATATTTCCTACCGTCAATTCGTCCTTTGTCTTCTCTTCACTGCCCAGTTGGGAAAACCGACGCAGTTGAGAACGGACTCTTGCCAGCACTTCTGCCGGCACAAAGGGCTTTGTGATATAATCATCCGCGCCTTCGTTCAAACCCAAAACCATATCTTCCGTTTCCGATTTGGCTGTGAGCATAATGATGGGGATGTTGGAAAAACCGCGGATCTGCCTCGTAGCGGAAATGCCGTCCAACTTGGGCATCATCACATCCATCAGCACCAGATGGATCTCCCCACCCCGGACCAGTTCTACCGCCTCCTCACCGTTTGCGGCAGTGAAAAGTTCATACCCCTCCGGGGCAAGGTAGATCTTCAGCGCGTTGACGATATCCGGCTGATCATCGCAGATCAACACATTATACACGGGAATTCCCCCTTCTGTATTTTTTAATTCGCCTTTACGGGACGGCGTTTCTTGAGTTTATACAGTTCCTCTGCAGCCAGACGGGTCTTGGCTACCACATCCCCGCAATTTTGCGGGAAGCAGTAGTAAAGGGCATCCTGGTTGCCGATACAGATCATATCTCCGATCTCGTACCAGTAATAGTCCGCATATAAGCCGTAGCAGGACAGCGGGCCTTGTGTATAATCCAGTTTGCCGTCACATCCGGTAAGGCGGAAGCCTTCGGCGGTGTGGGTCAGCCGTCCCTCGCCCACCATATAAATGGCATTGTAATCCACCATCATACCGATCTTTACCGGCGTATCCAAACAATAAGTACCTGCCTCCAGTTCGGCTTTCACCTGCTGACGCTCCCAGGCGTACCAATCGGGAATGTGGGTAAATGCGCTGTCACCATCTGTTGCCCGAAGATAACCGGTTTCTGTCAGTTCATAAACCTTTCCGCAACTGTGGCAAACAAGCGTTGTGCCTTTGCCCTCTGTTTTGCCTTCTGCGCCGCAATGGGGACACTTATACAAAATCCGGTTCAATCCGTCGGCGCGGAAGGGTTCGTCGATGACGATGCCGTTTTCCTGCTGCCAGGCAAAATTATCAAAGCCGAAAGCCTCGTCCAGCAATGCATCCAACTGCGCAACAGACATTTCCTTGATTTCCTCTGCTGTTGCCAGGCAGGTCACATCTGCCCGGACATGCACCTTTCGTTTTTGCAGGCAGTTGTATAGGGGATCTCTGGCAAACGCGCCCTGGGTGATTACAGTAATCACCGGAACGCCCAGTTTTTTCAGCAGTACGCCCATTTTCCGAGGCAGTGGCGTCGCTTTTCCGTCAAAGGAATAACTGGCTTCCGGATACATCAGCACACTGGTGCGCTTCTTTTTCAGAAGGTATTCCATATCCTTGATCAGTGATACATCCGTTACGAATTTTTGTGTGGGGATACAGCCGAGAAGCCGCATCAAAATCGACATACCGAAACCCACAAAACCGTCAGATGTACACACGATGCCGTACCGCTTGGGAAAGAAAATTTTTGATACGATCTTCAGGTCAATAAAACTGGAGTGGTTCATCAAAATCAGGCACGGCTCTTTCTTGCCGATCTTCTCCATACCGTGGGTATCGTAAGTAAACCGGGTAGGCAGCAGGTCAAAAATCGCCAAAATCCGAACTACCAACTGTAATAAAAACATTGGCCGTATCGGTTTTTTATGGGCTGGCCGTTTCTTTAAATTTACTTTTTCATAGGGAAGGCGCTTGGTTGCAATTTTCATATCGTCCACCTGTCTTCCTTTGCTTTCTGCCGCCATTGTACTATATTCCGCCCGATTACGCAAGCATAAACCCTACTGCCAAGATATGGAACAATGTGTCGCAATGACACTTTGCTCCGCAAATATTGTTTTTTGAAAAGTTAGTGCTATAATATAGGCAAGTTTGATGGGAGATGAACCTATAATTCTGGGCAGAATGTAACTGAAAAACACGGGCGATCACAGATCGCCCGTGTTTCTTTTTAATTTTCTTCCGGAGCATTCTCCGTAACGATTTCTTCTGTTTCCGGCTGTGCGGTCTCTTCTGCTTCTGCCGCCGCCTGGGCTGCCACTTGATTGACAAACAATTTCCCAGGATCGTGGGCGCGGAAACTCTGCCACAGCAACACGGCAACTGCCACCACGAAACTCAAAGCCGCCAGCAACTGGCTGATGCGGAACGGGCCTAAATACAAGCTGTCTGTCCGCAGGCCTTCGATCAAGGCTCTGCCCAGACCGTACCAGGCAGCATACCCCAGGGCGATCTGTCCGTCATAACGGCGTTTTTTGGAGAGGAAATGCAGGATTACAAAACCTGCCAGATTCCAAAGAGACTCATAAAGGAATGTGGGGTGATAGTATTCCACCTTGCCGGTAACACTGTTCAAAAGGCCCATTTTCAGGAATGTGTCGGTGGTTTCCCCAAAGGCTTCCCGGTTAAAGAAGTTGCCCCAGCGGCCGATGCTCTGACCGATCAAAAAGCCCAATGCCATAATATCCAGCACTGCGCCGATGCGGATCTTTTTCACCGCGCACAGAACGATCACGCCGATCACCGCGCCGATGACGCCGCCGTAAATGGCAAGACCGCCCTCCCAGATATACAGAACGGAAATGGGGTTGTCCGCATAGTCGCTCCAGGAAAAAGCGCAGTAGTAAAGCCGGGCGCAAACCACCGCAAAGGGTACGATCGCCAGCACGCCGTCTAAAATATCATCCTGCTTGATGCCGAATTCCTTACTGCGTTTCATACCATAGAACACTGCCAGCATCAGGCCCAGGGCAATGATAACGCCGTAGTAATGAATGTTAAAAACATCTCCGATCTGAAAGGCTCTTCCCGGGTTAATATCGATTCCTAAATCCGGGAAAGAAATATTGGTGTATTTATTCATTCTGTTTCCTCCTTGCAAGGATAGATCACCGACAGCGCAGCCCGCTCCCGAGTGACAACTTGCTGTATAAACGCAATCAGTTCTTCTTTTTGCACTGCCCGGTAGATTTCCGGGAAACGGAAATAGTCAAACCCGGAAAAATGGTAGGCGCACAAGCGGAATGCCGTGGAGTCAAAACTGTCCATATCCCGGAGCCTGCGTCCCAGGGCGCTCCGTTTCATCCGCTGAAAATCTTCCTCTGAAATGCCTTTTTGTACCAGTGTTTGGGCTTGGTTTAGAATGGCTTCCAAAACAGCGTTGGGGTCTTTGCTGTCGCCGCCGCAACTGAGCATCGCCATGGAATCCACCGTTTCAAAACCGCCGCCGAAAGAGCCGTCGATCAACCCCTCTTCATAAAGGCGCATATACAGTTCCGAAGATTCTCCGAACAGCCATTCTGCCGCCAGATCGCCTACGGTCTCCTGGCGGATCGCCGCCTCGCCGCTTTCGATGGGCTGGCATTTAAAGCCCAACTGAAACAGAGGCATCGCCACTTCCATTTTCTCTGTGACGCAAGTCTTGCGGCAGGTCATTTCCTCCTGCCATACCCGTTCTGCGGTCACTGCGGGCAATTCTTTTTTGGGGAAATAGTCCTCGGCAATGGTTTTCACCTGCGCCGGGTCTACATCGCCCAACACGCACAGAAACATATTTTCCGGGCGGTAAAACGCATTGTGGCAAAGTGTCAGCACTTCCGGCGTGATCTCCGCAATGGAATCGTTTGTGCCTAAGATCGGCACACGGATGGGATGGTTTTCGTACATCGCCTCCATCAGATTCTCAAAGACCCGGGTATCGGGGCTATCGATATTCATATCGATCTCCTGCCCGATGATCCCCTGCTCTTTTTTTACACTGGCTTCTGTGAAATATGGTGTTGTCACGTACTCCAGAAGCAGGTGCAGATTCTCATAGAAATTTCCGGTGCAGGAAAAATAGTAGGCGGTCAGATCATACCCGGTAAAGGCGTTGGGGATCGCGCCCAGAGCGGCAAATTCCGCGGTAATATCCCTGCCGGGCATATCGAAGAGTTTATGTTCCAAATAATGGGCGACGCCGGCGGGAACGGTTTTTTCTTCGCCGTTTACGGCAAACCGGGTATGGATCGCGCCGAAATCTACCACAAGATAAGCGATCTTTTTGGTGAAGCCGGGGGTGGGTACCACTGCTATGGGCAATCCGGATGGCAGAACGCCTTTCCAAAGTTGCTGATCCAGCAGAGGATAGTCAAATCTTTCCATCATTCCACCCCCTGCAAGAAGTAATCGGTATGCAATGTAAGTGTTTTTGCCACAGCGGATACCTGCTCCGCCGTCACCAGCCGCACCTGCCGGATATATTCTTCCGGAGTCATCTGCAAGCCGCTGAGCGCTGCCACTGCATAGTAACTTTCAATACTGCCGGGGGAATCGTGCACGGCTTCCAGCCCGGAGATCACCGACTCTTTCGCCGCTGTCAATTCCTCTGCTGTGATCTGTCCGTTCCGGCAAGCATCCAACTGATCGTGTATTTCCCTGCGCACCAGATCCGCCTTGTCAAAATCAATGCCGGCAGATACGGTCAAAACGCCTTTGCTGCCGTAATACCCGGAATTGATGTCATAGCACAAGGACATCTCCTCCCGGATCTTCATAAACAGTTTGCTGATCATACCGGAGCCGAAGAGGGTATTAAACACCTGCATTGTGGCAAAGCGGGGGTCTGTAATGGTAACCGGGGTCACAAAACCCATTGCCAGTTTTCCCTGGGCCAGTTCCATTCGCTCTGTCACATCCCCGCCGGGGGCGGTCTTTAAAGGTGTCTGCTCCGGTAAAGGCATCGGCTTTCTGGGGATATCCCCAAACAGCGGTGTTAGAATTTCCGCCATTTCTTCCGGCGGGACAGCGCCGGTATAAAATATCTCCACGGGGCTTTCCCCCAGGATCTTCCGGTAGTGATCATAAAGATCTTGGGATGTAATGGACGCCACATCTTCTTCGTTGCCCAGCCGGGGAATGCCAAAAGAATCCCCTTTGCCCATTATTTTAAACAGTTGGGCGGCGGCGTAGGCTCGTTTATCATTTCGCTGGGCCTGAATGGTCTGAATCAGGTTTTCTTTTTCGCTTTCCACATAATCTTTGCGGAAACAGCCATTTTCCAGCGTCGGGCGCAAAAGCAACCGGCCAATAAAATCCACCATCGGTCTGACCACCCGGTCGCCTTCCATGGCAAACCGGTCTTCTATAAAGGCGCAACTTAAGCCGGTGGTCTGATAATCGCCGATGCGGCGCACCGCAGCGCCGGCAGAGGCGCCGTAAAGGTCATCCAGTTTCCGGATAATGTGGCGCATATCCGGGCAGGTTTCCGTACCCCGGAGCAACACCGCAGGAAGTAACGCATTGTATGCCGCCTCTTGTCCCATAGGTCTTACCAATTGGATGCTGAGTCGGGCGTGTTTAAACCGGGTATCGGGAAAACACCGCAGCACCACACCAGGCTGCAGAATAAATGTCTTGATCATAAATGCTCCTTCATTATACAATACGCCTATTATATACTGCTTTCAAAAAAATAGCAATGGCGGGTTGAATTGTCTATTGTCATTTTCGTGAATTTAATGTAAAATATAAAAGATAGATTTTGCAAGGAGAACGCTATGGACTATCTGGAGATCACCATATCCACCGCCTCCGGTGGAATTGAAGAGGTTGCCGCCGCTTTGACCGCGGCAGGTTTTGCCGATCTGGTACTGGAAGACCAGGCGGAATTTGCGGATTTTCTGGATCAAAACCGGGCCTACTGGGATTATATCGACGAAGAACTGGAAAAGAAATTGCAAGGGCTCTCTTGCATCAAACTGTATTTGGAAACAGAAGATACTGCCGGGCTTGCCCGGTTAAATACCCTTTTAACCCAATTAAAGGCCCGCCCGGATGGGGAAAAATTAGGTTCTCTGGAACTGACCGCCGTTCCCCTTGCCCCGGTAGACTGGGAAGAAAGTTGGAAAGAAAACTATCCGCCCCAGCAGATCGGTGAAAAATTGGTCGTCCTGCCCTATTGGCTGGCGGATACAGATACGGAAGGCCGCATTCCGGTGATTTTGGATCCGGGTCTGACTTTCGGCACCGGTTCGCATCCCTCCACCCGTATGGTGCTGGAGTCTATGGAAGAAGCGGTGCGCCCCGGCAGTAACTGCATCGACCTGGGCAGCGGCAGCGGTATTTTATCCATCGGGGCTTTGCGTTTGGGCGCATCTTCCGCCATTGGCGTGGATATTGACCCCAAGGCAGAGGATATCGCCCGGGAAAATGCCGCTTACAACGGTTTTTCCGATGATGTTTTTACGCCCTTGACCGGCAATGTACTATCGGACAAGAAACTGATGGACCGTCTTTGTGTCCAATGTTATGATACCGTTCTTGTGAATATCGTCGCCGATGTGATCATCGGGCTTGCCCCGATCTTACCGAAATTTATGCATAAAGACAGTGTGCTGATCCTCTCCGGCATTTTGGATGCCCGCCTGGCTGAAGTGATCGCCGCCCTGGAAAAGGCCGGTCTTTCCGTTGTAAAGACCCGGGCATTGGAAGATTGGCGCTGTGTAACTGCAAAAAGGAGTACCTTATGACCATTCCCTACCGTACCCAACAAATACTGAAACGGACATTTATTGTCCTTTTGGTCATAGCGGTGGTTTTGGCTGTTGTTTCCGCTATTTGGTTTGTCTGGCTGCAACGGTATGTGATCTTCGACAGAAACACCGGTATCCGCTTTGATTTCTCTCTGGAGAGCATTCCCCGGGGTGACAAGATCGAGCCGCCACCGGAACAGCCTACGATCCCCATTGACTTTCTGACCGAAGAAGACCTGAAAGGCGCCAGCACCGAACTGACCCAGATGATCGGTTACTATGTGGAAACCGAGGCGCTTTCCGACATTGCCGCTGTGAAAGAGCAACTTTCTGATCTCCCTGCCGGCTCGCCGGTGATGATCGATGTGAAAAATATTTACGGTGATTTCTTCTATTCTTCCAAGATCAACAGCCAGCGCCCCTCGGGTATGGACGCCAAGGCTATGGATGAACTCATCGCCTACTTAAGCGAGCGGCGGCTTTACGCCATTGCCCGTCTGCCTGCCCTGCGGGATTACTTCTTCGGCCTGCACCACGTTTCTGACGGTCTGCCGATGCCCGGCGGCTATCTGTGGGCAGATGAATTCTATTGCTACTGGCTGGATCCCACCAGTGAAGGTACTGTCACCTATCTGGTGCAGATCATTACGGAACTGAAAAGTCTTGGTTTTGACGAGGTGGTATTTAACGATTTCCGCTTCCCGGACACCAATGAGATCGTATTTGACCAGGATAAGGCTCAAGCCATTGCCGATGCGGCAAAGACCCTTGTAACTTCCTGCGCCACTGACACCTTCGCTGTGTCCTTTACCGGGCAGGATGCCACATTCCCCCTGCCGGAGGGCAGAAGCAGACTGTATCTGACCGGCGTGGATGCCGCCCAGGCTGCGACCATCGCCCAGCAGGCAGCGGTGACAGATCCGGCGATCCATCTGGTATTTTTGACCGATGTCCACGACACCCGTTTTGATGTGTACAGCGTACTGCGTCCGCTGTCTGCCGCCCATTAGAGGTTTCTTATGGAACAGTTGATCGCCCTTTTGGTGAATAAAAAGATACTGCTGATCATTGTGGCAGTTTTATTAAGCGTTGCGCTGCTGGTAACTTTCATTTTTGCCATCATACCAGATGAACCGGGAGCGCCGACAGAAACAACAGCGCCGCCAACCACCACGGAAGAACCCTTTGTTCCTACCCCCAATCCATACAGCCCTACGGATTTTACTGTGGTCGGTGATGATATCCTTTGTATCACTGATGATGCCGCCAAAGGCATTGATGTTTCCCAACATCAGGGAGATATCGATTGGCAGCAAGTCCGCCAGTCCGGGATCGAGTTTGTGATCCTCCGGGTAGGCGGCAGAGGCTGGGGACAAGCCGGCACCCTTTATATCGACGACCGGGCGCAGGAATACTATAAAGACGCCAAAGATGCAGGACTGAAGATCGGCGCGTATTTCTTCTCCCAGGCCATCACCCCGGAAGAAGCCCGGGAAGAAGCCCGGTATGCTCTGGAACAAATGGAGGGCTGGGAACTGGATCTGCCGGTGGCTTTTGACTGGGAATACATCAGCGAAGAGGCCCGAACGGCCAATGTAGATCAGGACACCCTCACCCAATGCGTTGTTGCATTTTGCGATGAGATCGAAAAAGCCGGCAAAGAAACAATGCTATACACCAACCCCCACCACGCAGGCGTGGGTCTGGATCTGGAAGCATTGGACGGTATGAATGTGTGGATCGCCCTTTACTCGGAAGAGATGTCTTACCCCTACTACATCACCGCCTGGCAATATACCGCCACCGGCTCTGTCCCGGGTATTCAGGGAGATGTGGACATAAACCTTTATTTCGGTTTGAATGAAGACTAAAAAACAGCGTGTTCTTTTGAACACGCTGTTTTTATTGATTCAATTACTTCCAAAGACCGTCCGGATATTTGCCCTCGACGGTCATATCTTTCAATGCCGCCATTACGATGGGCTTATCTGCGGCGTAGGTAACGCCATACCATTTATCTGCGCTATGCAGCACCTTGACGGTTGCCTTGCCGCTTTCCAGCAGCAAACCAACACTGCGGGGCAGGAAGAACTCTGCCTTGGCAGGATTGGCGGGCACATCCTCTGCCAGGAATTTGGGGAAATCTGTTTCGATCTCGTCCAAAATGCCGGGGGTGAAGCCCCACATATTCATAGATACAACGGTCTCGGCAGGCACATCGGTCCAGGTTGCGCCCCCGTCCTCTGTAAAGTGGATGCCACCTTCATACTTTTCGATCTGGGTACGCTCTACCACGGCAGCCAGATTGCCCTTTGCATCGGTAGTGCAGATGCCTCTTGCCACAGAGCCGTTGTCTGTAACGGTCTTGCCCAGTTCGTAGCCTACCATACAGTAGTCATAGGTATCGGTATCCTTGGCATCTTTCAGATAATCGTAGATCACCTTGAATGCAGATGCGCCGTAGTAGTCATCGGCGTTGATCACCGCAAAAGGCGCGCCGTCGATAGCATCTTTGGCGCAGAGGATCGCGTGGCTGGTACCCCAGGGCTTTGTGCGCTCTGCCGGGATCTGATAACCGGCAGGTACTTTATCCAATTCCTGGAATGCGTAGCGGATCTCCATAGGGCAAGATGCCAGCCGTGCGCCCACGGTATCCATAAAGTCTTTTTCGATCGCCTTTTTGATGATGATAACAGCTGTTTCAAAGCCTGCCCGATGGGCATCGAAAAGGGAGTAGTCCAGAATTGCCTCGCCGCAACTACCCACAGGATCGATCTGCTTCAATCCGCCGTAACGACTGCCCATACCGGCCGCCATAACCACAAGAACAGGTTTTTTTGCCATTTTTCATTCTCCTCCAGTTTTGATTCTCCTTGCATTATACACAAGTTTATGCTGTTTTGCAAGGTTTTGCGCGCTTTTTGTGAATGGTCGCGCCTTGCCGCGTTTTTATGTCAGGTTCGCGCTGTCTAAACAGACATCGGTTTTCCGTACCTTTTCCCAGGCAAATTCCCCGGTCAGTTCCGATAGAGAAATGGGCGTGTTTTCCGGTATCAGCCCTGCGGCAAAGGCCAGCGCGCCGATCAGTTGTTCCGGTGTTAACCGCTGACGCAGGACGCCCAAATCCAAATCTTTATCCCGCTTGCTGAGTCTTCTGCCATCCGGGGCTACCAACAGCGGCACATGGCCGTAATCCGGTTGGGGAAAACCAAACAGTGTTTGCAGATACATCTGCCGCGGCGCGGAACTTAAAAGGTCTACGCCTCTTACAACCTCTGTGACACCTGCAAGGGCATCGTCCACTGTCACCGCCAGTTGATACACAAACACGCCGTCTGCCCTGCGGACCACAAAGTCGCCGCAATCCGTGGCTAAATTTTCCGTATATGTACCTTGCACCAGATCTTCCACTGTCCAGATTTTCTCCGGCACTTTTACCCGCCAGGCAGGTTTCCGGTCAAAGGCCGCCTGCTGGGCAGGCGTCAGATCCCGGCAAGTACCGGGGTAGACATAGGTGCCGTCGGACAAATGAGGGGCATTGACACTGTGCAGTTGACTCCGGGTACAGTAGCAGGGGTATAACAGTTCCAGTTCCTGCAACTTGTCAAAATACTGCAGGTAAATATCACTGCGCTTGCTTTGGGCAGGGGTCTCTTCGTCCCAGGTAAGCCCCAGCCACCGAAGGTCATCCCTTAAAACATCTGCGTATTCTTCACTGGTGCGCTGGGTATCCAGGTCCTCCATGCGCAGTACGATGCTGCCATCTTTGGCCCGGACGGAAAGCCACGCCAGCAAAAATGCGAACACATTGCCCAAGTGCATCCGCCCGGAAGGTGTAGGGGCAAATCGCCCCACCGGCGCGGCCATCAGAGTAGTCCTCCCCGGAGGAGCCAATAGACCAATACGCCGATCACTGCCGCCGCCAACACAAAGGCTGTTACCGTAAGGCCGGTAAGGCGTTTTTCTGCGCTTTCGTCATCGGCTCGCAGTTCCTCGGTGATCTCATCCAGATCCACATCGGTCTTATCCCCGTTGTAGGCCCGGTAGCCACTGGCAAAGTTGCGCAGGTTTTTGCCGTAATCATTGGAGGCGTTGCGGTATACGCCGTCTTCCATATCGGCAATTTGGGTATCATCCTCCAAGAGGATCTCCACATCCGGTTCTTCCTCTGCCGGTTCCGGTTCTTCCGTCTCCCGCAGTTGACGGGAAAGCCGCTTTAATTCCTCTTCTTTGTCCTTAAACACAGCCTCACCTCCTTTTTTCCTATTCTACCCCAAAAAGAAAGGTGTGTAAAGTTATTTTATCCGCAGGTCTTGTAGAATTGAAAAAGATGGTGTACAATACCTATATTATAAGAAAAGGAGGCGGCGGTATGGCCCTTGACCCTGAAGAACTGAAAAAACGGCGTTTGGAACGGCAGCAACAGCGGCAGGCTGACCGTCGCAAATTGGTGGTAAAACTGATCCTTGCGGCTTTTGCTTTGCTGCTGGTGGGTGTGTTGCTTTTTGTGTTCATCCGTCCCGGCGAAGAACAACCGCCTGCAGAAGCTACGCTCCCCACCCAGGAGGGCACAGCAGCCACAACTCCCACAGATCCTACCACTGTAATTCATATGGCCTTTACCGGCAACTTGAACGTTACGGATGATGTGGTGGCCGCAGGCGGCAATGACCTGGACTACACCAATGCTATTTTGGATGTTTCGCACCTGTTGGCAGACGCGGATATTTCTGCGGTGAACTTTGAGGGCGATCTGTGCGATGCCCCTTACGGCGATACAAAGTCCGCACCGGTCACCCTTGCAAAAGCCCTGGCCAATGCAGGCGTTGACCTTTTGCAGTTGGCAAACTCCTACCCGATCAACTCCGGTATGACCGGTTTGGCAACCACCATTGACCGAGTCCGCAGCGTCGGTATGGAGCCTGTGGGCGTTTACAAAGATACATCGGAAAAGGGATATACCCTGCGCAATGTGGGCGGTGTGAAAGTTGCTTTTGTTGCCTTTACCAAAGGTATGAGCAACACCACAATGCTCTCTGATTGCGTCAATGTTCTTTATAAAGACTACGACTCCACCTATCGGGATCTGGACACCGAAGGCATCAGCGCAGTTTTGGATGCTGTTGCCAAGGAAAAGCCGGATCTGACTGTGGCTCTGCTCCACTGGGGCGGCGCATACTCCGATATTGTCAGCGACAGCCAGACAGAGGTCCGGGATCTGTTCTTCGAACACGGTGTGGATGCCATCATCGGCACACATCCGCATCATCTCCACAAGATGGAGTTCGACCCCGCTGTAGGCACATTTGTAGCGTATTCTCTGGGCGATTTTCTGGGGGAAGGCCCGGAGGGCGGTTCAGAATATTCCGTAGTGCTGAATTTGGAGATCACCAAAGACAACGCCACCGGAGAAACCAAGATCACCGGTTATGACTATACCCCCATATACAACGTGGTGGAAGAAGGCAAACCCACCCGCGTGGTGCGGATCAAAGAGGCAATGGCTGCCTTTGAGAATTTCTATATCGATCGGGTCAGCCAGGAAACTTACGATGCTATGAAGAATGCTTTGGTGCGGATCGAAGCCCGAATCAAAGGAGAATGACCACCTTTTGCCAAGCAAAAAGCCTGTCTTTTGAAAAAACATTTTGTAGAGGAAGTCATATGGAGAAGATATATACCGCCTTTATTTCGTCTGCGTTCACCTCTTTGCGGGATGAGCGGGCGCAGGTCATTGACAAATTGCTGGATTCCCGGATCTTGCCCATTGGTATGGAACATTTCACCGTTTCCACTAACGGCGGTTTTTCCGATATCCAGCAACTGATCGATTCTTCTGATTTCTTTATTCTATTGTTGGGTGGCAGATACGGCTATTGTGATGAAAGCGGCATTTCCATAACAGAGCAGGAATACAACTACGCTCTTTCCAAACATAAACCAACCTTTGCGCTGATCTGCGAAGATCTGGGGTTGCTTCTGAAAGCGGATCCCGCATCGTTAACGGAAGATCAGCAAAAGCAGGTGCAATTCTGCCGCCAGATCCCCTATGCCCGGGAACTGGACGAAACCATCACCATCAAAACCGCATTGGATCAATTTCTGAATGCCCAATTATTTTCCCAGTGCGTTGGCTGGACCCGGATCGAGAGCATTTCCACAGATCCGGAAAAGTTGCGTCAGTGGGAGCAGGCGCACCAGGCATTGAATATCAGCGGTATCTGGTATCATGTGCATCTGACGGAGGATGATGACAGTTATATCCGTACCGGTATGATCAAAATAGAGCAGACATTCCACCCGGATCACTACCGCGCCATACATATGGAGGGCAAAAACTACAATGTAAACTTTTATGACTCCCAAAAAGGTGTTTTGGTAGAAAATCAAATGAAACTTTCCCGTTTTACCGGCGAATACACATTGCAGGACAACGGCGAGATCTTCGGCATCTATAATGCGCAGCGGGCATTCAACGGCTCTTTCAACGCCCTCGATATTCAGAAAGGCTCCCGCCGTGGTATCCACGATTTTAACATTGATGTCACCTTTATGGAAGACACGGTCAATTTCATCGACGGACAATTCCACGATGAAGCGCCGTCTCCGAAGCAGGGACGCATCTTCTTGTTCCGAAAAGTGGCTGACAGAAACGAATTTCTCTTGAATGAAAGACAACACATTATTGAAGTTAGGTAAATGACTATGAATTATGAAGCAATTATTGATCTGGTAAAGAGAGCCGGCGAATTTGTCTTTGACGATTCGCTGAAAAGCAGCGTCAATATGAAGGGCGAGGCAGACTTTGTCACTGCTGTGGATCTGCGGATCAGCAGTTTTGTGAAAGAAGAATTGAAAGCCCTGACCCCGGATATTGGCTTTATGAGTGAAGAGGAAGACGCAGAACTCACGGCAAAGCGGTGGATCCTGGATCCCATCGACGGCACCACCAATTTGGTATACAACTACAATATGAGTTCTGTTTCTCTGGCATATTTCGACGGAGAAAAGGTCGATTTCGGCGTGATCTACAACCCCTTTAACAAGGATCTGTTTGTAGCAAAAGCCGGCGCGGGCGCTTATCTCAACGGAGAGCGGCTTGGCACAGCGCCGGACAGAGATTTGCGTTCATGTCTGATCGAATTTGGCGCAGGCTCCACAAAAAAACAGTATACAGACGAGAGTTTTACCATTGCCCGGGAGGTTTTCAGAAACTGTCTGGACATCCGGCGTATCTGCTCCTCTGCTTTGGCTGTGGCTTATGTGGCAGCAGGCAAGATCAATGGCTATTTTGAGCGGAGCATCAAGCCCTGGGACTATGCCGCAGCCACGCTGATGCTGAAAGAGTGCGGCGGTATCTGCACCGATTGGAACGGAGATCCGATCCAGTACGAAACGGCTTCCAGTTTTGTGTGCGGCACACCGAAAGCCCACGCTTTCTTATTGGAAACCATTCGGGAGAATGCATCTTTTTGACCTTTCCGGTTTTATGCTGTAAGTGACTGACAGATTGGAGGATCATCGTGAAAAACGCATTAAAGAAGATCTTTGCTTTCGGTGTTGTTTTGTGTATGGCGCTGTCTGTTTTTACGGGCGTTGTCTACGCAAAGGACGAAGATACCATTGTGATCCTTTACGAAAACGATGTGCATTGCGCAGTAGAGGGTTATTCCAAACTTGCCGCTATGAAAAATGAACTGCTGGAAACCTACGCAAATGTTGGCGTTGTTTCCTGCGGCGATTTTGTTCAGGGTGGAACGCTGGGCGCTGTTTCCAAGGGCGAATATATCGTAAATCTGATGAATAAGGTAGGCTATGATGCCATTGCCCTGGGCAACCACGAGTTTGACTATCAGATCCCCCGGCTTGTGGAACTGAATGCGCTGTCTGACACGAAGTTCCTCTCTTGTAATTTCGTAAAAATCGGTGAAAGCAAGTCCTATTTTGAACCATATACGCTCGTCTCCTACGGAGAAACGCAGGTCGCCTATATTGGCATCACCACCCCGGAAACCATCAACTCTTCCAACCCTGCCCAGTTTAAAAACGACGCCGGCGAGATCATTTATACCTTCAACGAGGCAACTTTGTGCGAAGTTGTGCAGGCAAACATTGACGCTGCCAAGGCAGCAGGGGCAGACTATGTGATCGCCCTTTCCCACATTGGTTATGCAGATGCCGGCGAATGGTTCGACATTGCGGATGTGATTGGAAACACCGACGGTTTTGATGTGGTTTTGGACGCCCACTCCCATTCTGTTATTGAAGAAAAAATCGTCAAGGACAAAAGTGGCGACGATGTTCTCCTCTCCTCCACCGGCACAAAGTTTGCCAATATCGGAAAACTTGTGATCACACAAAGCGGTTTTGACACGGAACTTATCCCTGTGGAGTCTTATACCAAGACCGATGCGAATGTGGATGCGTACATCGCTGAAATCAATGAAAACTATTCCGTACTTGGCAACCGAAAGATCGGTGAGAGCAAGGTCGATCTGATCACCCACGACGAAAGCGGCAACCGGTTGGTACGCAACGGCGAAACCAATCTGGGTGATTTTTGCTCCGATGCCCTGCGATCGACCACCGGCGCAGATATCGCCTTTGTCAACGGCGGCGGTTTGCGCGCGCCGTTGGCATCCGGAGATGTGACCTTTAATGATATTTTCTCGGTTTTCCCCTTTAACAACCAAGTTGTAACGGCGGAGATCACCGGGCAGATATTACTGGATATGCTGGAAATGGGCGTGATGAACTATCCGGAAGAAGACGGCTCTTTCCCCCATATGTCCGGTGTCACATTCTCCATCAACAAAGCGATTCCCTCCTCTGTAGAAGTGGATGAGAACGGATTCTTCACGAAAGTGGACGGCGCTTATCGGGTATACGATGTAAAAGTTCTGGACAAAAACAGCGATACATACAAACCCCTTGACCCGGAGGGCAAATATGTGCTTGCCGGCTTCAACTATTTTCTTCTTGATTTCGGCGGCGGTATGACGATGTTCAAAGACGCAAAGATTTTAGACGCCGAAGGAACGCTGGATGTGGAACTGCTGGAAATGTACATTACAGACCATCTGGACGGTGTCATCGGAGAAACATATGCCGAAACAAACACCAGCATCACATTCACAGACGGTGAAAGCGCGGATACCCCCGGCTCTCCCCAGACCGGCGATGATCCTGCCGTTTTTGTTTTCGTTCCATTGGCAGTATGCAGCCTTTTGGGGCTTGGCTTCCTTGTTTCCAAAAAACCACAAATGGCATTATAAAATCAAGGTCACCGGTTTACCTGCCGGTGACCTTATTATATAAGCATAACAGCGGAGTGAATTTCACTCCGCTTGTGTCCATTTAGTCAGTAAATACAGTATGCTTTGTTTTCCATTGAATCAACTTAATTTTCAACCAAAAACCATAAATAATGATTGTTAAACAAGGAGAGCAGTTTTTCTGCTCTCCTTTCGTTATGTCCCGCTTTTGCCCCATTGTTGATTTTATTATATAAATATGGTAATCTATAAAAAACAAAAAAGGAGTGTTGATTATGCAAGAAAAACTGGATGCGATCATGGCAGAGTTGGAAGCATTAAAAGAGAAAGTAGAAAATATGGAAGAACAGATTGCGGATTTAGAAGCAATTGTTGAAGATGGATCTTATGACGCAGCTCTTGCATGGATTGAAGAAGCTTTGGAGTATTCGGAGCTTGACGAAAAACTAACCTATACTGACGAAAATGTCTTGCTCTTACATACCAATATATTTAGAACAACAGAACTCGCACGAGCCTGTACGCCCAGTAGCGGCATTCGGTATAATCTGAACCAAATGTCCGCAAAGCATCTTACACCCCAGGAGTTGCAGCGAAACATAGATATTGCACAAAATGGTTCATATCTTTTCCTAACAAGCGATGTGTTTACTTATGCAGAAGAAATGGAAAAAATTATTGCGGATGCTATGGCAGCGGGCAAAGTCTATTTTATGATTTTGACCAACAATCTTGATAAAGTGCCTCATAGTATCTGTAATAAAATGCGGGTAATTCAGTAAGGTGTTGGCTATGGAAATAGAGAGAATCCTTCAGCAATACAAGAAAAACTATTTTCGAATTTTTGAAAGCATATATCCTTCGAAAGGCAGCACGGGATTTACAGAACGCAATCTGTCTGTAAACTTTGCAAAAGCGTATGAGCAAATATACCCACAAGCATTTACATGGTATGAATTCCAGTTTGGAAAAAACAACAATTTGCACTATGATGCGATTATTATCAATCCAGAGGATAGAGAAATCGTTGTTATTGAGTCAAAAAGATTCTCCGAATTGTTCAAAAAGGTTAAAGAAGTAGGTGAGGACATCGAGAGAATTCGCGCGTTTTCTACAGACTATTTTGAAGAGTTTGTTGATAGAATACCAAACCTAAAGGAATATACTGTTGTTGGCGTGATACTTGCAGATGTTTGGGCAAAAGGAAAAAACAAGATCGCCATAAGTAAAGCATTTATGGAATCATCGTTTATTCGGGATAATTGGCAGCATTTCTACGAAATGGATGAAGAAGAATCCTGGTTTTTTAATGGACAACATTTCAACATAGATTTTATAGATTTAAAGCCGTCACCTGTCTACACTAACGATTGCATACGCGAGCAATACCATTTGGTTGGTTTGATATGGGATGTCAATAAAGACTAAGCATATAATTCAACTAACTCCTCTGTGTAATGCAGAGGAGTTTTTATTTTCCTGCGGTATAATCTCCTGCCTTTTACAGATACTAACAGCGTAATTTGTAAAATTATTGTAGGCGGCTGCCGACTACAACTGTCATTGCGAGGAGCGTAGCGACGTGGCAATCTCAAGTATACATTTGGTTTCGGAGATTGCCACACCAGTGTGCGCACTGGTTCGCAATGACAATGGGGTGCGGTAGCGCCGTAAAGTATCGTAAAGGAGATAGAAATATGAAAGCGACTGGCATTGTCAGAAGAGTTGACGACTTGGGGAGAATCGTGATTCCCAAGGAGATTAGAAGAACTCTGAAAATCCGTGAGGGGGATCCGTTGGAGATCTACACAGAAAAGGATGGTGGGGTAATTTTCCGGAAGTACTCCCCTATGGGGGATCTGCAGGATTTTGCTTCCCAGATCTGCGAGTCCATCGGGGCAAACACCGGCCATGTGGCGGCGGTGTCTGACCGGGACAGCATTATTGCTCTGTCCGGCGCGCCCAAGCGGGAACTGATGGACAAGCCCAATTCCCAGGAATTGGACAAACTGATGGAGAGTCGGAAAAATTATCGCTATATCCCCGGGGATACGATGCTCCGGGCAACGGAAAGTTCCGACAAATATCATTTGGGTGTTGCAGCGCCAATTTTAAGCCAAGGTGACTTGATGGGTTGTGTGATGCTGCTGATGGACGAAAAGACATCTCCCCTGGCGGAAGCCGATCAGCGCCTTGCCCAGACCGTGGCTGGCTTTTTAGGCAAGCAGATGGAAAGTTAAACAAAGGCGTGTTGCGAAAATGCAACACGCCTTTATACGATAGATTTTTGTTGTTTTACCCCTCATCCGTCACGGCTGCGCCGTGCCACCTTCTCCCCAAGGAGAAGGCTTTGCGGGGGTATCGGATGAGATTGCCACGGCTTGCAGAGCAAGCCTCGCAATGACAATGAAAGTCGTGCGTTACCGGGCTGCTATAAGATGCCCTGTTCCTTTTTCCCGGGTTGGTTGCGAATTTGCCCGGGCGGGCAGCCGCCCTCTTTTTCGTACTGGAGGGTATAAAGCCGATAGTAGCGACCCTTCAGCCGCAAGAGTTCCTGGTGATTTCCCTGCTCCAGGATCTTGCCGCCGGAGAGGACAATGATCCGGTCCGCATGCTGGATGGTAGACAACCGGTGGGCAACGATGAGCATCGTGCCGATATTCTTCATCTTTTCCAGGGAATCCTGGATCAGCAGTTCCGTTTCTGTGTCGATATTGGCGGTGGCCTCGTCCAGGATCATCACAGAGGGTTTATGGACGATGGTCCGGGCGAAACTTAACAGTTGCCGCTGTCCGGTGGAGAAATTGTTGCCCCGCTCCCGGACGATTTCATCCAAACCGCCCTCTAAACGGTTGATAAAGTGGTCGGCATTGACATAACGGACCGCTTCCCAAAGTTCCTCTTCCGGGATATCCTCCCGGCGCAGCAGAATATTGCTGCGGATCGTACCGGAGAACAGGAATACATCCTGAAGCATCTGTCCGAAATGCCGCCGCAAGGATGCGATCTTGATCTTCCGGATGTCGATACCGTCCACCAGGATCTGTCCTTTTTGGATCTCATAATTGCGGCACAGCAGGGACAGAATGGTAGTCTTACCCGAGCCGGTAGCGCCGACAAAAGCAACAGTCTGCTTGGGTTCTACCGTAAAGGACACGCCTTTCAGCACCCACTGATCCTCTTTATAAGCAAACCAAACATCCTTAAATTCGATCCTGCCTTCCAAATGGTCGATCTCCACCGCATCCGGCTCGTCCACCACCTGGGGGACCATATCCATTACGGAGAATATCTTCTCTGCCGAGGCAAAGGACTTTTGGAGCATATCGAACTGTTCTGCCAGCGCCTGGATGGGCTGGAAGAACTTGGAAATATACATATAAAACGCCACGATAATATCCGCAGACATGATCTGTCCCAAAAATACCGTGTTCTGAATGTAGCCCTTGCCGCCTAAATACAGCAGGCACAAAACGGTGCTGATATTCAGCATATACACCATAGGCCGGAAGATGCCGAAAACAAGCAAGCGGCCCATCTTCGCTTTCCGCAACTGGCTGCTGCGCTGTACAAAGTCCCGGTTTTTCTGGGCCTGCCGGTTGAAGATCTGGGTGATCTTGATGCCGGAGAGGTTTTCCGACAGATAGGTATTCACATCTGTGGTGGCGTCGCTGACATTCCGGTGGACACGCCGGGAGAATTTCCGGAAGATCACCGTAAACAGCACCAAAAACGGCACGAAGCACAAAACCATCAGCGTCAGGGCGTAATTGAGCATCAGCATTGCGCCCAGCACACCCACAACTACCATGGTATTTTTGACCAGTGTCACCAGAATATTGGTGAACAGATAGGATATGGCGTTGGTATCGTTGGTCACGCGGGTGACCAGTTTGCCCACGGGGATGTTGTTCAGTTGCTCATGGGAGAGTTTCTCGATATGGTCAAACAGATCCTGCCGCAGGGCAGAGAGGATCTTTTGACCGGTCTTTTGCAAAATGATCGCCTGGAAGTAGGTGGCTACCATAGACATCACCAAAATGCCGGCATATACTGCCACCACTTTAAAAAGATAGGAAAGGGCAAAGTCCCCTGCCACGGTCTTTTCAATATGCCCTACCATAAGAGGCGAGATCAGATCGTACGCAATGGAAACCAGCATGATCAGCAGCGCCGCAACAAAGGATTTCCAATAGGGGCGGGCATAGAAGAGCAGACGGCGGGTCAATTCCCCGTCGGACATATGCCGGTCGTAGGTAATGGCCTGCTTTTTACTCTTCATCACCAGATAGGCAACGGAGAAGATAAGAGAAAACACGCCGATAATACTGCCGACGATCAAAAGGGGCAAATACTCACGCATTTTCTTCGCCTCCTTCCGCCTCTAACTGCTGAAGGCGCACCATTTTCCCATATTCCGGGCAGGTTTCCAGCAGGTGCTGATGGGTACCGAAGGCAAGCAGGTTGCCATCTTCCAAAAAGAGGATCTTATCCATATTCTCAATGGTGGAGATTCGGTGGGCGATAAGAATCGTCGTCTTGCCCTGGCGTGTACGGCGCAGATTTTCCAGAATGGTCTTTTCTGTGCCGGTGTCCACTGCGCTGACAGAATCGTCCAAAATTAAGATCGGTGCATCTTTGAGCAACGCCCGGGCGATGGAAATTCGCTGTTTCTGTCCACCGGAAACGGTAACGCCACGCTCGCCCAGCACGGTTTCATAGCCATCGGCAAACTGGCGGATATTTTCATCCACATCTGCCAAAACCGCCGCATTGGCAATATCTTCGCTGTTCTTTTCATCCAAAGCGAAGCCGATATTATTGGTAATGGTATCGGAGAACAGGAAATTATCCTGGGGTACATAGGCGCAGGCTGCCCGCACATCCCGAATCAGAACAGAATTGATATCCTGCCCATCGATAAACACCGTGCCCTCCGGCACATTGTATGTGCGAAGCAGAAGGTCAACCAGTGTGGTCTTACCCGCGCCGGTCTTACCTACAACGCCCACCTGCTCACCGGCAGAAATGGTAAAGGAAATCTCTTTCAGAGCATCGTACTCTGCTCCGGGGTAACGGAAGGTCAGATTCCGGAATGCAATTTCGCCCCGGACATTCTCCAGAGGCTTCGCATCTGCGCTGTCTGCCACATCCTGCCTGGCATCCAGCAACTGGCTGATCCGCTCCAGAGAGGCTTTGCCCCGGCTGGTCATATCGATCAGTTCCGAAACTGCCATTACCGGCCACACAACTGCCGTAAAGTAACCGATAAATTCCATCAGTTGACCGGCGTTGAATCTGCCCATATATACCAGATAGCCGCCGTAGCCCAGGATGATACACACCACGCTCTCCACGAACAGCGTCACCAATATCCGCAGCAACACAGATGCCTTGGTGTAATCGATATTGGCTTTTTCATTTTCCTCATTGAGTTTCTTGAATGCCATCAATTCCACAGCTTCTTTTACAAAGGCTTTGATCACGGCAATACCGGAAAAACTCTCCTGGGAAAAATCAGACAGCCGGGAAAATGCCTCCTGCCGGATATCCCATTTTTTCATCATATATTTGCCCACCACGGTGGCAGATGCCAACAAAAGCGCCATAGGGATCATAGACAAAAGGGTCAGCAGAGTGTCCATAGTGAGCATCCGCCAAACTGCAAAAATGCCCTGGAAAATGGCATCGAAAAACATCATAATGCCCCAACCGAAGCACTCCTGGACCGTATCCAGATCGTTGGTGAACAGACTCATCAAGCCGCCCACTTTATTTACCTGATAGTAATATTGGCTTAGATCCTTTGCGTGGCCAAACATCCGGTTACGCAGGTTTTCTTCCACACGGATCGCCGTGCCGAAGAAACATACCCGCCACAGAAACCGGCCGATCACCATTGTCAAAATAACGCCCACCAGAGGCATACAGATCCTCTCCAGCAGGAAGTCCATATCAAAGGGCATCGTCACGCCCTCTACGGTGACAGCGCCGTCATTGATACCGTTGATGACCATTTGATATAAATTGGGAACGATCAACTGCACATAGTCCACCACGACCAATGTCAAAAGACCCAACAGCAGTATGGGCAGATATTTTATATAATAACGGTTGATGTGCTTACCGAATACCATATGGTCACCTCCTTTGTGGATTTTCAGTATTATATCACTGTTTTTTCTGTTTGGCAATTCCCGAACAAAAAAAAGGGCGGCCTCACATAGGAATTTATACGCTCCAAATCGGATCTTTTTCCCCAAATACTGCAACAAA
>CALBJG010000107.1 GCA_937892865.1 uncultured Clostridia bacterium | reverse complement strand
AAGCCGATAAAAATGGCGTGGTTGAAGAACGTATCTGCAATATGCGCGTGAATGCTCAGTTTGTTTTCGATGAGGAAAACAGCGTTGACGTTGACGTTGTTCATATTACTGACGCGCTTTCTTCCAAACTGATTGCTGCTAACGCCAGTATCGAGGAGAAGGACAAGAAGATCGCTGATCTGGAGGCACAGGTTAAGGAAATGCAAGAAGCCGAAATGAAGCGCCGCATTTCCGATGCCAAGAAAGCCGTTATGTCCCGTCTGGCTGAACTGAACAAGGATCGTGACGAGCAGTACGCCTATGACAAGAGCATCGCCGATAAGGTGTGCGAAAAGATTGATACTGGCTGCTTCAACGAAATCATGAACGAGAAGGGCGAATGGGAAGGCTGCGAAGCCGCTGTTATGCAACTGGAAGCCCTTTGCACCCGCGAACAGGAAAAAATGGATCATACCGCTGCCGCTAAGAACAAGAAGGCCGTTTCTTGGAACAACTTCATGGATGGCAAAGGCTCTGCCGAGGGCGGCTCCATTGAAGCCCTGATGGCTTGGGTGAACAAGTAATAAAGGAGTGAAACAAAATGGCTGCTATTGCTAATTCCGCTTTTGAGCTTCGCGTGTCCAACCATATGTTCGACACCACGAAGAATATCACCGGCATGTTCCAGGAAGGCCAAACCCCCGCTGCCGCCGTTTGTGCTGCCGGTCAGTTGGTTGTTCCCGGCGAACGCCTTCCCAATGAAGGCTATCCCCAGGGGATCGTAAACGAAAACGCTTACTACATGGCTGCGGCTGCTTCCGGCGCTGTGGACTTCCTGTATGCGTGCAACACTTTCAATGTACAAGAACTGGTTGACGGCTTTGGAAACGCTTACAAGGTCGGTACGAACATTCTTGGCCTTGCCGTACCCGCTGGACAGCGCGGCACTTATACCCGCCTGGACGAAGGCGATCAGATCCGCGTTGGCATCGGTAACATGTCTGCCGCTGTTGGCGAGAATGGCTTTGCTACTGTTTCTGCGGCTGGCCTGTTCACCCCCGCCGCCGCTGCCGCTACGACTACCGGAACTTGGTACTTTGAAATCATTGGCACCGGCAATTTCACCCAGGGCGCTTATGCCGGGTTTGGATATGTTGACCTGAAAGTGCGCCGTGTCCATACCGCCGCCTAATTCAGTCAAGACATGAAGGAGTGTGAAAATACATGAAACTTTCTCTGAACTCCGTTCCTGCTACCGTTCTGAGCGGCGGTGCTGACGAACGCGAAAAGCTTGTTGTGCTGGGCCGCGCTCTGATGATGGAATCCAACGGACGCACCTTCAACAAGATTCGTAAGAACCAGGCTTATTCTGAGCGCATGAGCGCTGACGAATATGCCGCCACCAACGAAAATACCCGCAATAAGATCATGCTGTTCTGTGCCGCCCGTGCCGATGCCATCGAGGGCCGCGAAAAGAACGATGATTATCAGGTATTCCTGTCCCACAGCCGGGATTATGCCAAGAACCCCAACTTCCTGCGCACCCTGGCTGGCATCGTGCAGGATATCGTTCGCCCCATGCTGCCCTATGTTACCAGCAACGTGCTTGGCGAACTTGCTGAAATGGTGAACGTGCCTTTCGGCGAAACATATGAGATTACCGTTGGCAGCAACGATATCTTCATGTTCCAGGATTCTTCTTGGGGCGCTTCCCGCTCTGTTCCTGAGAACACCCTGTATGATTACCCCATCACCCTGAATCCCTCTCCCCGTAGCTGCTCTGCTACTGCGAAGTGGTATCAGTTGGTTGGCAATGACGCGGACTTCGGTCGGTGGCTGAACGCGATCTACGCTGGCCTGTATAGCAAGATCATGGCCCTGTGGAACAGCGCTATGACCGCTGCCGCCAGCGGCACTTTCTTCGTTCCTTCCTACCTGAAATTCAATTCCTACACCAGCGCCAACCTGAACAACGCGGCTGAACTGGTTTCTACTGTGAACGGTGTTCCCGTGGAAGCCCTGATCATGTATGGTCGCCGTCCCACCGTTGCCAAGGCTCTGCCTACCGGCACCGCGCAGGATGCCGCCCTGACCTATATGCTGGGCCGCGAATGGATGGACAATGGCTACCTGGGAACCGTGCAGGGCATTCGTTCCTTCGCCCTGACCAACGCCATCGTCCCCGGCACGCAGAACACTACGGGTCAGCTTGTGCTGAACGATAGCAATCTGTACATTGCTGCTTCTCGCGGCAATGGCTATGCGCCTATCTACATTGGCTTTGAGGATGGTTCTCCCATCACTCTGGAACTGGAGCCGCACGAAACTGCCGACATGACCCTGAATGTCAATGTGACCGCCTCTCTGGATGTGAAGGCCGTCTTTGGCACGAAGATCGCCGTCATCAGCAACGTGTAATCTTTCAAATCCGGGTGGGGCTGAAAAATGCCCCGCCCGGAGATTTCATTATCTCTTCTGCAAATTGCCGAAAGGAGTACGAAAATGCAGGAACAAGTCACCAAGAAAAGAGGCCCCCGTGCTAAGAAAACGGAAACGCAGGAAATGGGTATGGAAGAGAAAATTCCCCAGACTGAACCCGCACAGCAAGGCACTTTTACGTTGGAGCAAGTTCAGAAAATGATTGAAGAAGCGCTTGCCAAACGCGAAGCCTCCACGAAAGAGGTTGTAGCCGTTTCTGAGCCGCTTGTAACGATGCGATTCCAAGACGAGGTAAACGATAGGAACGTTATCGAACTGGGGAACAACGGTAAGTTTGGGCAGATCACAGGAAAATTCCAGACTGTAACCGTACAAAAGCGTGATTTCATCGGCGAATTTAGGACGAACCTTGTTCAGAACCTTCTTCGTGACCGGAAACTGATTGTAATTGACGGTCTTACAGACGAGGAAAGGAAAATCTATGGTGTAGATTATCGTCAAGGGGAGTGCCTTGAACCAGCCGTTTACGATAGCCTAATCAATATGGGCGACGAAATCTTGGATGTATTTCCTCGCCTGAGTATTTCGTGGAAAGAAATGGTTGCGTCAAAATTCGCGGAGGCTTATGAGAAGGGCGAATTGAAAGTCAAACGTGAAACATTGCTTGCCATGAACAAGATTTCTCAGAAAGATTATGCAAGCCTTCCCAAAAACGATCAGCGCAGGAAAGGCGCTTTCTATGAGGTCATTCATCGCATGAATCTGGCGGACGAAAGCGGTTTTGACGGCGAAGAATAACTCTTAATTGGAGGCTGGTTCATGATTGATGTTTTTGACACGCTGATTGTGAAGAAGTTCCCGGAACGGAGAAACATCAAGATTTACCCGATTGCGGACGTTCACTTGGGCGCGATTGAGTGCCGGGAAGAATTATGGCAGAAGTTTTGCCGGATGATCCTTGCAGACAAAGACTCTTACCTGATTCTTGCCGGTGACTTGATCAATAATAACATAAGAACTTCTCTTGGATCTCCGTTTGAGCAAGTTTACAGGCCGCGAACGCAAAAGCAATTGATGGTGGAGTATTTGAAGCCTATTCGTGACCGCATTTTGTGTATGGTAGGCGGGAATCATGAAGCGAGAACGGCGAAGGATACGGATTCATCCCCGGCCTATGACATTGCCGCGAAACTTGACCTGGAGGACGTTTTCAGGGAGGACATCGCCTTTCTAAAAATCCCCTTTGGCGATAGCAAAAACAACGGTCAAGTGAATCCTTGCTATACGCTGTGCGTAGTCCACGGGAACGGTTCGTCCATTTACACTACTAACGCCGCTATGCGTGCGGAACGGTTCGGCATGTCAATTGACGGTTGCGACTGTATTATTTCGGCACACATCCATAAACCGCAGGACTTCCCGGTTGGAAAATATGTAATCGACAAGTTCAACAACCAGGTAACAATCAAACCGTTTGAAGTGTTTGTGTGTACATCATGGCTTGCAAACAGCCCGTATGCCGTCAAAAAACTCTATACGCCCGTCGTTTTTTCTCTGAAACATCTTGAATTATACGGGAAAAAGAAGGCGATTGCTACTGTGCCGGACGTTGATTTTGTTTAAACCTGGAGGCGATGCAACATGTCGCAAACATCGTTCATAGAAGTCATCAGCAATCATGCAATGGTAGAGATTGCGGACATTCGGCTTCAAAAAGAACTTTCTATAAGCCCAGCAAGGTTTTTTAGGAAGATGTGCTTTTATATGCTGAACGCGATTCCGCGATTCAACAGGCCCCCGGAAGCCCGTGAATGGCTGAAATTTACCGCCCCTGTATATGATGGGACGGAGTATACCGTTCCTGCCGATTACAATTCTGGAACGATTAACATCCCGTCCGGGATGATAGGCTTTGAGATTTGCAGCGTTGTAAAGATCGAGCAAGACGGGTACGGCGGGTATCAATTCGCGCCGATCCAAAGTGCTGTTTACGATGCCGCAACGGGCAATGTTACAATCCCTGACGGGAACGTAACTGCCGGGGATCAACTTTCCGTTGATTTCTATACAGACGGGTATTTTGACAGGGATCTTGGCTATGATATCAAACGAATCCTTGGGCTTTTAGTTCAGATCGTGTGGGAAAACAGATTCGCCAATGATTTCCTTTTGCAACAGCCAAAAATCAAAGATAAGTCCTTCGATGTTGGTTCGGAAGCCAACCATATGCGTGCCTCTACCGAGCGTATGAAATTCCTGAACGAGCAAATCAATCAGGAATTGAAACGGTTTGAGCAAAGTTTGGCTTACTGTTCAACGGTTTTAAACCAAGAATATCCTTTTTCATCTTAAAACGGGCGGTGGATGATTCGTGAGCAAGTACGTTCCCTTCCATGAAGAGTCCGTTGAGACAGCAAAGAAATTGTGCTATGGGATGAGAAACGATTGGGAGAAATATAGGGCCATTACAAACTATGTTTCAACCCGTTTTGCCTATGATTATGCGAAGGCAATTGTAGTACCCAAGCGTGGCGCGTTGCCTGATATTGAAGGATGCTGGAACAAGCGCATGGGCATTTGCGGCGATCTGGCTGCTATGACGGTTGGGATGCTGCGTGGTGTTGGCCTGAACGCTTGGCTGGTAATTGGACGGGCCGATAAGATTTGCCACGCATGGGTAGAAACCGAGTGGGGGATTTACGATCCAACGTCTTCAATCACAAAAAGGAAACCCATAAAATACAAAAAGGAACGTATCTATTAAGGGGGCGTGCAAGCGTTGATTATCAGCAAATTCCCTATGGGCATCAATAACAACAGATTGCCGTCGTTTTCCTATACCGGAAGTTACGAAACCGTTAGCGACGGTTCAAACGGTTGGCGCATCAAGTTTAAGTCTTCGGGAACGTTTATCCCTGGAAGAAGGATCATCATTGATGCTTTCCTTGTTGGCGGCGGCGGGAGCGGCGGATATTTTTATAACGATTACGCTGGTTCTGGCGGCGGCGGCGGTGGCTATACGCGAACGGTAAAACAAATTACCCTAAACAAAGGGCAATCGTACACGGTCACGGTTGGCGCTGGCGGATCTGCCGTTGGCGGGTCAACAAGCAGCGCTAATGGCAATACGGGCGGGGCATCTTCCGCGTTTGGGTATTCCGCTGCCGGTGGTAACGGTGGAACAAATAGCGGTACTGGTGGCGCTGGCGGTTCTGGCGGTGGCGGCGGCGGTTACGCTGGGGAGGGCGCTACGACGAGAAACGGCGG
>CALBJG010000106.1 GCA_937892865.1 uncultured Clostridia bacterium | reverse complement strand
ATCCGGGTATCCTCTCTTTTATTTCGCGCTACGCGCGGGAAGGGACTCGAATAGTCTAAATGCAACAGTCCGGGGGACTGTTGCTTGCCGCCCTCCGTGGCGGCAACACCTTAATTTTCACCAAGGGTGAAAATGCAAACAAGTCCCTTCCGGTGTACGCGCAACTGCGTTGCGCCGATCGGTATATCATGGTGGGGGATAACCGTCTTCCACACCGGCAACACCTTAATTTTCACCAAGGGTGAAAATGCAACCGAGTCCCTTCCGTAGATGTAACGCACGGGAGCAGGTAGGGAGGCTATTCGCAGAAAGAGGATACCCAATTGGGTATCCTCTCTTTTATCCGAAATCGTGGCGGGAGGTTTGAATGCCTGCAGATTCCAGCGCGCAGACGATCTGTTCGATTTGTTCGAAGCAGGTGTCATCTTCCAAAGTCTGGTCATTCAAAATTGCACGGATCTTTTCCAATACCCGGAAACATTCTGATTCGGCGATTTGCAAAGCATCGAGTTTTAACTGCGGGAAGAGGATCTGGGCGTTTTCAGTTGCTAAATAGTGCGCTAAAATTTCTTCATAGATCTGCATAATACGCTCCTTGTTATATGGGGGTTATATCCCCTTAATATTTAAGATTATAACCCCCATAATAAAAATCAGCAAGGGGGAGTTTTTATGATCTGCTTTGACAAACTGTGGGAAACGATGCGCCGTAAAAATGTGAGCACATACCAACTGCGGGAGCAGTGCGGCATTGACAGTAAGACCATACGCCGGCTGAAAGCCAATGAAAATATGGAAACAAAGACCCTGAACAAACTCTGCAAAGTTTTGGAGTGCAAGTTAGAAGATATTGCAGAGTATATCAGCGATTAAAAGAGAATTCTGTCGATTCGTATAACAAATATGCATTGCATTTGCAATACGAGGTGTAAATTATGGCTAAGTTTCAGATTCCGGAGACACCGCCTACAGTAAACAAAACGATCCGGTTTCCCTCGGATGTAGTGGAGCGTGTGGAGCAGGCGATCCAGGGGAAAGACTGTACTTTTTCCGGTTTCGTCATTGCTGCGGTACGCGCCGTGCTGGAAGATTTGGATGCATAACATAGAAATACCCGGGTCATTGCCCAAGTGTTCTTAAGGACACTTGGGCAGTTTTATTCGCCTTGCGGCAAGTTTTATTGCTTCGCAGTGATATTTGAACTAAAGTTCAAGTGATATTGCCTCCGGCAGTTTATGGCGAATAAAATATCACTAAAACCATAGGTTTTAATATCACGATTGCCGTCGGCAATCATATCACTCTTTGCGCAGCAAAGAATATCACTATATAAAAATTACCACCCGAAAAAGAGCTTTGTTTTCTCTCCTTCGGGTAGTTTTGTTGTATACTGTTGCAAGCAGGAAATTTGTGTGCCAAATTTCGTTTTTATTAGAGATTACTGTCCTTAGCAACCCTGCTCATTTGACCCGGGTATTTTGCGTTGGAAATGTTTACAAAAATGGGAATCGCTATTGACATTTCCGGCGGGGTGGGTATGATTAGAAGGAACACAAAAGAAAGGCGTTTTTTATGCTCCGTTTTATTAAAAAACACTATCACTGGATCATTGCGGCGCTGCTGTTTTTGATGATGGGTGTCCGGGGCGGTGTCAGCAATAACCTGGCGGGCTTGCACCTGATCCCGGTTACCGAGGCGCTTTCCATTACCCGGGCGCAGTTTTCCGTGGCTACCAGCGGCTGCTTTATTGTAGCGATGCTGTCGACAATGTTCTCCGGGGCGATTTTCAGCCGATTCAGTTTCCGTACTGTGATCTCCGGTTTGATGCTCTCCGGCGCGGCAGCCATCGCGATCATGGGCAGCGCAGATCAATTTTGGGTTTTTATGGCAGGCTATATGCTCCAGGGCGTTACCAACGGCATTTGCGCCGAGGCGGTGACCACCCGGATCGTCAGTTGCTGGTTTCATAAGTATAAAGGCACGGTGCTGGGCGCGGTGTCATCGGCTACGGGCTTAGGCGGCAGTATCGTCTGCCTGATTCAAACAGCCATTATCCAGCAATATTCCTATCGGTATTCTCTGTATTTTGCCAGCATTTTGATGGCAGCCTGCGGCTTGCTGCTGCTGATTTTCTTCCGCTCCCACCCGGCAAAAATGGGTCTTCTGCCCCTGGGCGACGGAGAGCAGGTAGCCTACAAAAAGCGGGAACACGAAGATCACTGGGAAGGGGCGGAGATGTCCTTTATAATCCGCCGTCCTGCCTTTTATATGATGCTCTTCGGCACACTGCTTTGCTGCATTTTGCCTTACCTTGCATTCCATGTGCTGGTGCCTCACCTGATCAGCAACGGTCTTTCCACCACCGATGCCAGCGCAATGCAGAGCGTAATGCTTCTGTGCCTTGCGGGAACAAAAGTTTTGGCAGGCTATATGTGTGACGCAGTGGGCGTCCGGAAAGTGATCATTTTTTGTATGATCGCCAATATTGCAGGCTTGATCCTGCTGACCACGGCAACGAACTTTGTAACCGGGTTGATCGCGGTGATCGTTTTCGTGATGGCGCTGCCTTGTCTGACGGTGGTGATCCCACTGCTGGCGCTGTCCTTGTTCGGATACCGCTCCCAAGCCCAGTATAACGGCATTTTTGTTTCTATGGTCTCTGCTGCGTCCATCATCTCTATGCCTATTTCCAATAGCGTATACGACCGGATCGGTACTTATAACCCGGTGTTTTATGTGGCAGCCGTTATCGAAGTTTTCCTGATTTTTGTTTACTTTTTGATGTTCCGCCTGGCAAACAAAGACCGGGAGAAGATCGAATCCCGGAAAGCATAAAAAATTCCCGAAATGCAACAGCATTTCGGGAATTTTTATTTACTTGTTTTCTGCGTCCCGGGCTTTGTCCAGTTTGGTGTTGCGGAAATACAGAATGATGTCGATGGTGATCTCCACGAAGTTCAGCACATAAAATGCCCAGCCCAGGAAGAAGATCCAGTTGCTGCTGCCGTTGGCAAAGAGAATGAAGTTTTTAACAATGCCGAAAATGTAGCCGACCCAGATGAAAATCTCAAACTGGAGGCTCTTGCCCTTGGCAGTGCGGGACTTCCAGGACTTATAAACGGAAAGGGGCCAACTTACGCCGAAACAGATGATCATCAGCGTTTCGCAAGCGGTTGCGATCATAGCAGGTGTCATTTTTAGCTACTCCTTTATTTATACATAGGGAACTTTTCACAGATAGCCTTGACGGTGGCCTTTACTTCGGCGGCAGTGCCTTCAAAGTCCTTGGCGGTCAGAGCGATGCAGTGGGCGATCTGCTTCATTTCTTCAGCGCCCAAGCCACGGGTAGTCACAGCGGCAGTGCCAACACGGACACCGCTGGTGATGGAGGGCTTCGCAGGATCGCCGGGGATGGCGTTCTTGTTCAGGGTGATGTGGTTGGCATCGCAACGCTCCTGCAGTTCCATACCGGAAATGTTCATAGGCCGCAGGTCAGCCAG
>CALBJG010000105.1 GCA_937892865.1 uncultured Clostridia bacterium | reverse complement strand
CGGAATTGGGCGCTACCACTTCCATCTTCCCCTCTGACGAAACCACCCGGGCATTCCTGAAAGCCCAAGGAAGAGAGCAGGATTATACACCCCTTGCCAGCGACCCGGATGCAGAATACGACCGGATCATCCCCATCGATCTGTCTGCATTGAAGCCGATGATCGCCTGCCCCCACAGCCCCGATAATGTGGTCAGTGTGGAAAGCCTCAAGGGAACGAAAGTAGACCAGGTCTGTATCGGCTCCTGCACCAACTCTTCCTTGCAGGATATGCTGAAAGTGGCGGCGATCCTGAAAGGCAAGACCATTGCCCCCGGCGTCAGCCTTTCTATCTCTCCCGGCTCCAAGCAGGTGCTGACGATGCTTTCAGAGTGCGGCGCGCTGACAGATATTTTGGCCAGCGGCGCACGACTTTTGGAATGCGCCTGCGGCCCGTGTATCGGTATGGGATTCTCTCCCAATTCCGGCGGCGTGAGCCTGCGTACCTTTAACCGTAATTTCCTGGGCCGCAGTGGCACCAAGGACGGACAAGTTTATCTGGTATCTCCGGAAACAGCCGCCGCGGCGGCGCTTACCGGCTACATTACCGACCCCACCACTTTAGAGCCCATCCCCCCGGTGGCAATGCCCGATGCATTCCGTATCGACGATTCTGCCGTGCTGGCGCCTGTGTCCGCAGATGCGGCGGCAGATGCAGAAGTTCTGCGGGGACCCAATATTAAAGAATTCCCCAAGAGCAAAGCATTTACCGACACATTGGAAGCAAAATTGGTATTAAAAGTCGGCGACAATATTACCACCGACCACATTATGCCTGCCGGCGCCAAAATTTTGCCTTACCGCTCCAATATTCCGTTTTTATCCCAGTTCTGCTTCCAGGTCTGCGATGAAACATTTGCAGAACGAGCCAAAGCGGCAGGGGACGGTATCATCGTTGGTGGCAGTAACTACGGTCAGGGTTCTTCCCGGGAACACGCGGCGCTGGTGCCTATGTATTTAGGTGTCCGGGGCGTGATCGCCAAGAGTTTTGCCCGGATCCATGTTGCAAATCTGATCAACGCAGGCATCCTGCCTATGACTTTTGAAGACCCAGCGGATTATGATGCTTTGGCGCAGGATGCAGATCTTGTGATCCACAATATCATATCCGGTATGGAAGCGGGCAAACTTACCGTTACCGACCAGACAACCGGCAAACAGTTTGCTGTTTTGTGTCCGCTTACCCAGCGGCAGAGAGCGATTTTACTTGCCGGCGGTCTGCTGAACTATACCAAGGAGGGCGGTCAATAATGAACATCAAAGAGGCCTGCGAGGCTTTCGAAAAACTGCTTACGGAACAGCAGGCGCGGATCGCCAATATGGAAAGTGAA
>CALBJG010000104.1 GCA_937892865.1 uncultured Clostridia bacterium | reverse complement strand
CGGCGTGGTTGCCTGCTGCCCGGGGATCTACATTGCAAAACCACACAAAGCGGTCCGGATATTGGTCTGCCATCAGCATGCAGGTTTCTGTGGGAATGGTGGTAGGCATACTCTCTGCCGCTGTCACCGGGAGCAAAACGCCCTTTTCAATACCCAGTTTATCATATTCGCCGATCAGTTCCTCTGCCGAAATATACCGCTCCCCCTTGGGATTCCGGGGGCAGTAATCAGGAAAGGGCGTGGCGTGGGCGTGAATATCGATTTTTTTGATTTGCTTTACATTTTCCATTAATCGCACCTCATTGAACAATTCTCGGTTATATCACTGATTCCGGCGTTTTCCGGGGGTAGTGCCAAAATGCTTTTTATAACAACGGCAAAAGTAATTGGGACTTTCAAAACCGCAGCCGGCAGCGATCTGATAGATGGTATTATCCGTACCCATCAGCATAATATCCGCGATCATCAGCCGGTAAGCCTGCAGATATTCAATGGCCGATTTTCCCATTGCCTTTTTAAATACGCGGCAGAAATAATGCTTGCTGACCTGACAGAGGGATGCCAGCTCTTCAACCGAAATGGCTCTGCTGTAGTTATCCCGGATATATCGCAAGGCCGGCTCGATCAAGTAGTAAGCACGCATTGCCTCTCCGGGAGTGGCAGAAGCCATATCCTCCTGCACCCCATTGCGCAGAAGCAACACAAACACCTGCATCATCATACCGCGGATCGCCGCCTGGCAGCCCGGTTCTTTTCCTTGATACTCCCGGGCAATGTGCATCAGCAATCGGTACAATTCCGGCTGGTCGGAAATCTTCGTCCGGAAGGTTTTCTTCTGAGCGTAGCATAATGCGCGCAAATCCAGTTCCTCCGGGCAACCTTCCCCAAAGAAATCCAGCGGCACCATAAACAGGTGATACTTACCCGGCTCGTTTTCAGGACCCCGATCGATGGTGGCATGTAATTCATAAGGATTGATAACCACCACATCCCCGGCTTTCACTTTTACAGCCTGGGTATTCACCAGCAAAGTAGATGTTCCTTCATAAAAGCACTTAATTTCTACATCCTCGTGAATTGCCTTACGAACGTTTTCCACATCGTCAACCCGGGAATATCCGTTTACTCCAATATGAATCTGTGGCGTAATACCGCCACGGTTTTTCGCGCACATACGCTTCGCTCCTAAAAGTTCCTATAGAAAAATCATAGCACAAAAGACCGCAAATAGCAATTACAATCAGTTGGAAGTACCGAACCAGCGACCGGACATAGCGGTGTGTTCGTCACCCTCCAACAACTGCTCGTAATTATCAATGACTTTCTTGAAAGCGGCAATATACTTGTCGATCCATTCCTTGTCAAAATGTTTAAACCACGGCACTGTGAAATTGTATTTCACCAAAGAAGGATCGCACTTAGGATCATCCTTCCGGACATCCCGGTCATTATACAAGATACGGGTAGGTTTGCCTGCATTGAAAAAATCGAAGGTTTTGAAATATTCGTGGGTATGAAGGCAGAAGTTACCGCCTGCAAAGCAAGGGAAACCCTCAGCGCTGACAGCCTCTGCAAACCGATTGACAGACAAGCCACCCAACTCCTCGGGACGGTACTTACCGTGGGGGGAATACCAGCCGCCCATATGAGAACCTTCTGCCTCGTTGACACGAATGGCATACAGACCGGGCAGTTTTTCCACCTCATCCCAGAAGTAGTTCATCGCCTTGCGAATCTCAGCGGTGCGCTCGTCATAGTATTTCAGTTGTCCCCGGGCAAGGGCGACACAGGACTGGTTTGCGCGGCCCTTGACACCGCCCACGGCCAGGTTGCTGTAGGGCTTGAGATAATCTGTTTCCTGAATTTCCTTGTTGGGGTTGTTACGCTCATAGTGGCCGTAGGCAACTGCCCGCTCGTAGCACTCCCGGTTGTCTGTCACCAGAACACCCAATTCTCCGGCAGCAAAAGACTTTTGACTCATCAGGCTCATAGCAGCCACATCGCCAAAGGTGCCGCATTTTTTACCCTTGTACATAGCGCCCTGGGCGTGGGAGACATCCTCAATGACTTTCACATTATGTTTTTTAGCGATGGCCATGATCCGGTCCATATCTGCAGGATAAGAGAAATAGTGGACAACCACGATTGCCTTGGTTCTGGGGGTGATGCACCGTTCCAGATCATCGGGATCCAGGGAGAGGTTCTCATCAATATTACAGAACACAGCGGAAGCGCCAAAGGTTGTAGCCTGAGAAACACTTGCCCAATAGGTCTTGGTGGGGCAGATGATCTCATCTCCAAAACCAAGGCCGATGGCGTACATAGCGGCGGCGATGGACATAGTACCGTTACAGTAGGCCAGAGCGTATTTTCTGCCGATCCACTGGGCAAATTCCTCCTGGAATTTCTCGGTAATATCCGTATTGGAGAAACTGTTATCCCGCAGAACTTGCAGATATGCTTCCTCGTCCTCTTTGGTAATAATGGGCCATTTAAACAGCTCCTTGGGAGGATTTTCAATCGCGGGTTTTCCTCCAAAAATCGCTAACTTTTCCATAATGAAACGCTCCTTGTAGATTATTTCTAAGTTACATTTATTAAAGCACAATCACAATATGGATACAATGGCGGATATTGTCCTGTTATTGAACAATATTGTCATTTTCTTTCTATTTCCAGCGACGAAAGAGCAATCAGCCGCAAAATGGGCAAAAAATCGCCCGGATGCTAAGCATCCGGGCTGAAAATCAATCTTTATAGATTTTTCCGGCGGCTGCGGCATAATCTGCCTCGTGGGCATAGCCGTCAAACTTATCGTTTTCGCCTAACTGGTCAATGGTAACTTCTGCGCCGTTTAACTCATCACGGGATTTCTTGCAGCAGAGCATTGCCTCTGTACAGTTCAGGATTGGCTCCACATCCACAAGACCGCTCTTGCCGGTAGAGAATTCTCTGCAGATCTCCTTAAGCATAGGGAGATAGATCTTCGTGGTGTCGAGAACGAAACTACGAGTCTGCTTTGTGGTCATTACTGTAACATGGAAAGGACTCCAGCGGCCGATGGCGCTGTAGTAAGTACCAATAATGCCATTTTCAAACTGAATAGAATGCACCTGGCAGGACTTGCCGTCTTTTGTTTCGCTGGTGCCCACATACTTACCGGAAACTGCTTTCGCACCAGCAAGGGCGCTCATAGCCTCCACGATGTGGACGCAGTAGTCAAACTCGTTGTTGCCGGCAGTGCCAAAGATAGAGAGGATCTCGCCTCTGGTCTCTACCGGCTCGTTGATAAAGTTCTGGATCTCTTCGCAGTAACGGGCAGAGGAAGATCCATATATCTTTGCGCCGCCTGCGACCAATTCGCGAATCCTGGCAACATCTTTAACAGAGCCAACCATGGGTTTATCCATAAACACCGGCGTACCGGCCTCAATAAAAGGCATTGCGTGCTCGATACGTTTTTCCCAGTTGGTGGTCTGGATGAGGGCGATGTCTACCTTCTTTGCCATATCTGCCAGATCGTCGCAAACTTCCAGGTTGTACTTATTGGCGAACCACTGTACCTCTTCCGGCTGGCGGAAGTTCTTATCCCATACATGGGTATATTTCATAGCCATGCACTGATTGGTCATATGGAAAGCGAAGGACTTGGGGTGAGAGGTGTCCAGCGTAACACAACCAAGTTTAACCATTTTTACCTTCCTCCTCAGATACGGGCAACACCGGTCTTACGGGCAGCCTCTGCAACGGCAGCGGCAACAGTAGGGCCGACGCGCTTGTCAAAAGCGGCAGGAATGATGTAATCTTCGTTCAGCTCGTCATCGGAGATCAGGTTTGCCAGAGCCTCAGCGGCAGCCACCTTCATCTCCTCGTTGATGTCGGAAGCACGGACATCGAAGGTGCCGCGGAAGATGCCGGGGAATGCCAGAACGTTGTTGATCTGGTTGGGGAAGTCG
>CALBJG010000103.1 GCA_937892865.1 uncultured Clostridia bacterium | reverse complement strand
AGACAGAGTCCACCACGCCCACGGGGGAAAGTCTCATCTCATAATATAGCCTTATGAGATATAACCCACGCCACGCCCACGCCCACGCCACGCCCACGGGAACGGAACACAACCCACCCCGCCCCCCGTTTTCAGTTGGGGCAGACGTTTTCTGTCAGGATGGCGCATAGCTACTCTCCCACGCCCTCCCATCTTTTTCGCTCATCCCATCTATTTCCCGTTTCCAAACTCCCCCTAAAAAGTTTCAGGAACCCGCATAAACTCGTTCCGAAAATATTCTGTTGCTGTTCTTTTTCCGCTTCGTTTTATTTTAAATGTTTTTAGCCTCTGATTTTCGCGTCAAATCCATCAGACGATAAATTCCTCACCCGACAATCAAAAGACGAAATTTGGAGAGAATTTTGCCTTTATTCGTTAAGTTTTCAAGAAAGCGTTCAGGTTAGTGCGAGGTAGTTGTGAGGATTGGAGGAGGTTAATGGAAGGGGAGAGGTAGGTGCAGGGCAGCGTGGTGTTTACAAAATGGATAGGGATCTGGTAAAGTTCAAGGGAACGGGGGCGCGATTCTTCGGAACGCGTACCTATACAGGCTGGATGCGTCCGGTCTGTTTTTATGTTTGCAATAGATCTGATTGCTTTAAGAATTTAGCGATTTAGCGCGATAAAGTATGGAGGCAGCGAAGGTTATATTTTTTCAAAAGAAAAAGCCCGTTGCATCTACCCCTATTATGGGAGAGGGCCACAGATGACTGTGACCGTTCGATGCAACAGGCTCATGCCCAAGGGTTTGCCGTTCCCGGATAGTGGGACAGTTACTTCGCATGGGCGGATTAGGTGGATCATGCAAGCGCCGCTTCCGAGTGTCACTCTCACACGCATAAACTGTGGGCCGTTTCTCTGGTGCGTCCACCCCGGCGTTATCTTGCCATGATTCACCAGCTACGCGCCATTCGGCGTTTCACCGGTTCGACGCGATTATAACACAAATATTATCTTTTGGCAATACGCGGGTATTATTGCCGAAGTGCATATACGTTTACTTTTGTTGTAGGCGTGTGGTATTTGGTAGGTTGTAAATGAATTTTCCGGGGCGAGTGGCGAGTGCGTGACGGTTCTACCTCTTTGACGTTGCGAGTATGTACCACAGGCTGTCAGGAAAATCGCCGGGGAATCGTGCATAGCAGACTATGTATGACGGCGGGAACCTGATGCTGCCGTCCTCTCCTTCCCTTATAGGAGCAAAGGATGGCTAAAGCCCCATTTTACTTTAGATTGAAGGTAGAAGGAGCGGGAGACATGCCGAGGAAGAAAGGGACAACGAAAGTACCGGGGGTTGTGAAGAGCGACGTTGAAACGAAGGGTGACATTGACGCGGAGTTAAGGGCGCAGTTTTTGTCAGACAACGTGTTCAATGATCGTGTAATTTCAGCATCCTCGCGGAACAGCGGCGTAGAGTGTGCGTGCTGTGGGCAGAAGATCACGGAAGCCAACGGCGTGTTTGCTCCGCGCAGTATTTTCATTGCCGGGTATCATCCTGTATGTTTGCCGTGCCAGCAGAAGTTTTTTGCGGGGATCTCTGCCGCGACATCGCGGACGTATGCGTTATTCTATGCGTGCATTGCGTTTAACTTGCCGTATAAGCCGAGCGTGATTGAGGACATGGTAGCGAACCAGAACGGTGTATGGTATGAGTACGTCAAAAGGTTGCAGCGCGGGTTATCCGAGGGTGAGGGTACGAACGTTGAGATCTGGGCTGACGGGATTACTGATATTACGGAGGCGTTTGGGGGCGAGTTCCCGACACTACCGATTACGGGGGACGTGTTGGTCGCCAACATGCACGAAATGAGCGACCGTAAGCGGTGGGATATAGAGTGGGGCGAAGAGTGGAGCGACGCTGATTGCCGGAATGCCGACGATAGGTACATGATGCTGACAGCGAACCGGAGCGGTGGTACGATTCCGGGAAGTGTGAGCATGTACTTGCACGATGCCGTCAAGAACATGCTGATGCGTGATAAAGCGATGAAGAGTGACGCAATGGAGGCGAAGCGTTATCAGGAAATGGTAGACAAACTGATGAACGCAGACCCCGTCAAGAACTGGCAAGCGAACAAGGGCGAAACGATCCAGGTAGACCGGGTAGTGCGGTACTTGGAAGCGAATGGTGCGATGCGGAACGGGTATCTGGTCGGGCGGGAAGAACTTGCGAAGATCCTGGGTGCGCAGCACGGGAATTACGCGACGAGCCTGGACATTGTAGACTGCATCATTTTCGCCATTATCAATACCATGCGGAAGAACATGGGCGAAGCTGAGTTGACGAAACTGCCGGTATCCGCGCAAGTGAACGATACAAAGGGCGAATTGTTGTCTGCCATTAGCGCAGACGAGAAGAAGATCCTGGAAGGCTTGGGTTTAAAGCCGCCCGAACGGGAGCGTGAGTGACCGATGCCGAAAGGATTACGCTGGAGTAAGACGGGTGCGCGGTGGGTAGTAGACGAGAGTACGCCGGAGCAAATGACGTATGAGAACTTTGATCTGGCGGCGTGGGGGTTACTCATCAGTTATTGGCGGTATTACCCCGACAAGTTCCTTGACATCATGGAAGGCGAAACTACCAAGTATGAATTGACGCTGATTCAGCGTGTGTTTCTGCGTGCGTATGCCAGGTATCCCCAAGTATTCAACACAGCTTCGCGTGGCACAACAAAGACGTTTACGGTGTTTGGGGAGAAGGAAGCCGAAGGAATCTTATATCCGGGGGTAGACACGCGGTATGCTGGCCCGTCAAAGGAGCAGCTGGCTTCCATTTTGGGGGACGTGCTGGACGAAGTGTTTGACCAATGGCCTGGACTGCGGGATTACTGGGCAATCAAGAGTAACGCGAGAGACACTTTTGAGATGATCAGTAACGAGGGGAGCCATATCACAATCCAGGCGGCGCGTGGCACAACGTGTAATACGGTTGTTGCGGAGGAAGTGGCGCAAGCCGAGTCCAAGCAGACGCGTGCGTTTGACCACGATAACTTCCGTTCCGCGATCCTTCCGGCTGTGCGTGGCACGCGCATGGTAGACAGAATGCGCGATCCGTTTTTCATGCAGTACCAGCATTTGTATGTGACTTCTGCCGGGAAGACGCATAACGAAGCGTATGACTACCGTTCGCCAATTTTAAAGGCAATGGTGGACGGAGATCCAGAGGCGTTTGCGATTGATGTACCGAGCGAGGTTGCTGTTCTGAGCCGGATTCGTGAAGTGAAGTGGCGGGATAACCTGAAGGCCAGCCTGACAGCGGACGAATGGCTGCGTGAAATGGATTCGTTGTGGACGGGGACATCGGAGAACCCGGTCATAAGGGACTCTGTACTGACGGAATCGAAGAACCTATTGAACATGGAAGACCGGCATTGCGGCGATCCCGATGTGTTCTACATTATCGGTTACGATATTTCGTATGTGGACGGCGCAAAGAATGCAAAGTGTGCAACGGCGATATTGAAGTGCGAGAAGCAGAAGAGGCCGGAAGCGCGGAACCGGTACATGAAATCGCTTGTGTATGTGTACGATAATCCTCCGCCGCCTACATCGGGGCATCAGGCACGGCAATTGAAGCGGTTGTGGGCGCGGTACTCAATGGAGAATGGCTTGCCTACATACATTGCATTGGACGCAAGGGCGTATGGCAAGAGCGTTGTAGAAGAGATCCACAAGGACATGAACGACGGATTGCCGCCGATCTGTTGTTTGAACCATGAGTATCCAGAACTGGAGGAGGCGGGTGCCTTGCCGCTATTGTATGCCGTTCAGGCAACGGGCGGGAGCATCAACGGCAAGCACGATTCGGACGCGGACATGATTCGGTACGCCGAAGTAGAGTTTGAGCAAGGGAACGTGCGGCTGCTGACGAGCAATATTTAAGAAGGCGTGGAGTCCTATAAGCGGATGCACAACATCCGCGAGGCGGACTTGGACGGGGCCATCGCAAGACCGTACCAAAAGACGCGAGAATTGATCGGACAGATCGGGAACCTGAAAAAGATCGTAACCGGGTTTAACACGCGAGAAGAGAGGATTTCCAAGAGCATCAACCGCGATATGTGGTCGGCGCTCAAGTATGCGTTAAGGCTGGCATACTTGCTTGAACGGCAGAACTTGTTTATCGACCAGAGCAAACGCAACGCGTGGGCGAAGGAAATCGGCGGGATGGAGAAGGACGGGTTTATCCCGATTACAGGCGGGAGAAACATGATCCCGAAGAACTTTTCACGGGCGATTGGCAGACGAGGAGGGAACATCATTTGAAGAAAGAGACGTATCATCTGTATGCAGCAGCGTTCAACGAAGAAACCGCGAAGATTGCGTTAGACGAGCCTTACTCCAAGGCAAGCAAGACGCACGTTCTGATTTACAAGAAAGGGAAATGCCCGGAGGGGTACAAAGAAATCAAGAACGAGGACGCATATCTTTTGCCGGGGCCGGATGTACGGTGGCTGCAAGAGGTCAATATAGAGTTGATCAAGCAGTTTGTTGCGAATCACCGGGAAGCAGACGAAAGGTCTGCGCAGAAGTTTCTGGAGGATTTTGAGCGGGAGTTAAATGTTGAACGTGAAAAATTAGTCAGGCAGGGGAGTGATACCGAATGAATGGGGAGTTAGGCGGATATACGTCATATCCCGAAATGTTCAAGGCGTTAGCTGAGAGGAACCGGGATTTGCCGATGGAAAGCGTGATGGCTGCGTTTGGGCGGACAACGCTGAACGGCGGTTTTACTGGGAACCCGTATGTGCAGAACCGGAGGATCAAGGCGATCAGTTCTTTGCCTGTCGATTACGATTACGACAAAGTAGCTGAGATGCTTACTTCTCCAAACGAGAACGAGAGGCCGCTGCGCCAGGTGTCGCATGTGTTGTCCAGCACGGTTGCGCCGTACTGGAAGATCAGGAAGACGTACCAGGATATTCTTACTTACCATTGGTATGTCTGTCCGAGCGGGGACTTGACGATGGAGGACGCGAAGACGAAAGAGTTCAAGCGAGAACTCGCTCTCGCGGAAAAGTTTGTCGAGGCGGCGAGGACGGAGCAAAAGGCGCATGAGATTGTGGGCCAATGCGTAGAAGAGGGCAAGGTATTCTATGTACCGCGTTATTCGGTTGATAAGACGCATAACAATGTGAATTATGCGTTCTATCAGCAATTGCCGCAGGACTGGATCAAGATTGTCGGGTACAACAACATTTCCAAGTACACGGTTGCGTTCAACCTCATGTATTTCATGGAACCCGGAACCACCACGGAGTTTTACCCGTATGAATTGTTCGGGAAGTACATGGATGACTTTTGGGACATTGCGCGGGAACTGCCGCGTAAGAACAAGAGCAAGAAGTTCGTTTACGCACAGCGCGGCGGGGATTATGTGCAGAAGATCCAGAGCCTTGCGGAGCGGGACGATCTGGACATCTACTATGAGTGCGGCAGATGGTACTACTGGGTCACGCTGCCCATCGACAAGGTATGGTGCTTTGAAATTGACGATGTAAACCGGAACGTAGTTCCCCCGCTGACGGGACTGTTCCTGTCGTTCGTCAATATTGCGAAGTACGAACAGATCCAGTTGAGTTTGATCCAGAACCCCTTAATTTCCATCATGACGGGCGAGATCCCCTACAGGGAAGACCCCGGCGCGACACAGGACGATGCTTACCGGCTGTCTCCTGCGGGTAAAGCGTTGTTTGAAGCGTACTGGTATCAGATGTTGTACAACACGAACACTACGGGTATCGGCTTGTACTTTGCGCCTGTTGACAACCTGAAACTCCAGCAATTGTCAGAAGCGCCGAGCGCAACAAAGATTTCTTCTGACGGTTACACTTACGCAATGCAGAAGTCGGGCATCGGGATCATCCCGACCGTGTCCGACCCGCGTGCGGGTACTGTCAATGTTTCGTTGAAGATTGAGAGCAAGTTTGGCGAACCGATCTACCGCCAGATGGAAAACATGATCAATTACATCTTCTTCGACATTGGTTTCAAGTATGATTGGCGGTTCCACATGTTCGGGAACCTGGCAGAAGACGAAAACTTGTTGAAGAACGCGAAGGACGGTATGACGCTTGGCATCCTGAGTTCAACGTTGGAGTACCTTGCAATCCTGGGCAGACGCATTACAGACGATCTTGCTGCCAGCAGTATGATTGCCGGGAGTGGCGTAATGGATATGCGGTTGCCGTTGATTTCCACTTATAGCGCAAAGCAGGGCGAAGCAAGCCTTCCTCCGCAGCCGAAGACGCAGGATGCCGGAGAGAATAAGGCGATTGACGAGGGCGCGGTTAAGAACATCATCGACGAAGGTGGGAGGCCGAGGAATGAACAAGTGGGGAGCGAAGGAAATGAGCAAGACATCGACCAAGGCCGATGAAACCATGATTGAGTTACCGCAGGAGATCAAGGATGCTTTGATGCAGGGTTACGATGTTTACATTAAGCAGGATCGCCGTGACGGTCAAGTGTTTGCGAAAATCACTTTCCACAAAGTGCGGTTGATGGGGAAGCAAGTGTTGTCTTCTGAAAATCGTTGACTTTTAAATTGACTGCGGCTTACAATACAAACGGTTCAATAAAGCCTTGCCGCAGTTGGGCGGCAGGAAGCTCCAATTGGGGAGAGACGCTACGGCGTTTCTCCCTATTTTTTTCAGGCAAAGGAAAGGCGGTGTGTTCATGCAAGGGGATGCCAAATCGGCGATTAAGAATATAGCCCTGTTCGCAAATACATCGCCTTCTCCCATGCCAGGAGTTGGTGGGCCGAACAAGTATACGGGCAAGCAGTTTGAGTATTTTGAGGAACCGACGAGCGCCTATGTTTGGGAGTATGCGCAGTACGCGTCCAACTATTTCAAAGCAACGGTGCAGGGCGTGATCCCCGGCACGTTTGAAACAGAACGCGGCGCGTACATCCGCTCTATGGATATCGTAGAGCAGACAACGGGCGCGAAAATGCCGAACGATTACCAGACCATTTACTTCCAAGATGCGCGGATCAAGGGCCTGTATACGGGCGCAAAGGTCAAGTATGCGGGGAACACATGGCTGGCGATTTCTCCGTTCAACATTGCCGACCCGATGATGCAAGCGGTTATTCGCCGGTGCAATGCTGTGTGGAAGCATCTGGACTATTACGGGAACGTACTGTCCGAGCCGTTTGTGTTCCATGACGGGCGTGCTTCCGCCACCGCGAACGAGTACCTGGACTGGAGCGTAATCCCGAACTGGTATCAGAAGTGCGTTATGCAGTTGAACGATAACACGAAGGAACTTGCGTATAACCGCAGGATCGTGTTAGGCAGCAGCGTTGTAGAGGTTCGCGGTCTGGTTGATTTCGTCACCGACTTTTCCGGGGATACCACGGAAGGCAATCTGGAGCCGGAACCGAGCCATGTCATGTTCTTCGATGTTCAGTATCAGCAGCCTACGGAGATTGACGATATGGAACGCGGTATCGCGGACGGCAAGGCGTTCAGTTGGGTCATCAAGCCCTCGCTGGCGAATGCCGTGCAGATTGGGACTTCGCAAACCATTTCTGTTACAAGCCTTCGGAACAATGAAGCGCCCGATACCGAAACTTATCCCGTATCCTATCTGTTTTCTTCAAGCGACGAAAGCGTTGCAACCGTTGACGCGAACGGCGTTGTAACCGGCGTAGGTGAAGGAACAGCTACGATTACGGTAACGCTGGAGCAGAACCCGGATATTACGGCAGAGGCGGAGATTGTGGTTTCCGCAGAAGACCAAGCAGCGGAGTTTAATTTCTCGCCTGAACTTCCGGCGAAACTGAAACAGCTTCAAAAGTATAGCGGCGTTGTTTCTGTTTGGAAGAATGGCGTTCAAGTGGATACGCCCATCAGCGTTTCGGCTGTTGGTGCTACGCAATCCGCCTCCGTCAGTTTTGACGGTACAAATAATAGCTTGCTTATAGAATCGTGGGAGGCTGCTTCTTTACCGCTGAGTATTGTGTTTACTGCGGAGGAGTACGCGCTCACTTATACGCACGCTATCAGGTTAGAGGGGTTCTGAGTTTATGCCGCAATGTAAATACGCTTTCAAACGCGGGAACGATGACACGGTTCGCTGCAAACTGCTTTCCGAGAACGGCAATTGCTGCGGGAACGTAAAGTTTTGCAGGGTAACGGGGCATTGGGAAAACCGCGATACATGGAAGAACTGCCCGATCAAAAAACATCATGAAAGCCTGGGAGGAGAAAAAAAGAATGGACAACAGGTTTGAGATCACCGAGAAAATGATGGAGAACGCCGCAACGTACATGCCGATCCTGCTCAAAGAAACGATCTGCAACGATTGGGCGCGTGCCTGTGTAAAAAGCACGGACACGGTTGATTTTTACGAGCGCGAGGATGGGGAAAAACCCGAAGGCGTATACTCCCCGGCTGGCCCGGAATATGCGCTTCCGCCCGTGTATGTTGAGGATGCCACGAAAAAAGCGAGGATTTTGCTTTCTATTCTGATGACGTTTTACCTGAAAGCTTGGGGTGACGAAAAGGGGATTCCTTGCAGCCACGACGAGTATGACAGCATTATGGGTTCGCATGTGCTGAATCAGTTGGAACGCTTTAAGGCGAACGCGAATTACAGAGAGAAAGCGTTTGATATCCTTGCCGATTACCACGATCTGGAGAAGCGCATGAACTCTGCCATTTACGCTGTATGCAGGGAAGCGAACGATCCCATCTCGCGGCTGGTTGCTTGCATGTCTACGCTGGCTTCTAAAGAGTTCATAGATAATGCTATGAAGATGATTGAGGAATCCCAGCAGGGGATCGAGCGTGAACGCGAACGCCAGATGGAAATCATAAAGGGTGGGGAAGATGGAGAATAATCAAAACCCGTATTTCCCGTATAAAAAGGTTCAGGAGTATGCGACGCTTCCAAAAGCCGAAAAACTTTTGAAGAAGATTGTCGATTACATACTGGATCTTCCCGCGAAAGACTATACACCGCCCGACAGGAATGATTTCCCCAGGTGTAGGCTGATCAAAGAACTGTTCTACGACGAGCCTAACTACCTTGAAAACCCAATCCCTACGCCAGAGCAGAAACTTCAAATTGTTTTTAACCCGAAAAGCCCCGACATTGCGCCCACCGCAAAAGGCTATCGGATATTCCCGATGATCTATCCGATACAATCTCAGGCCATTGGGCAAACAACCTTGAAGATATTCATGAGTTATGCCAAGGCGACGAGCGTGTTTCGGATTGACCAGGCGATTGCGTTTGAAGTGCTTACAAGTACCGTTTACGAAAACAACGAGGGCGGTACTGATCTGAGCAGGACATACGCGATTTGCACGGACATCATGGAGGCGTTCAACGGTGTAAATATCGACGGCGTTGGCACGTTCTACTTTGACCGTAGGCAGAACACGGAATGTACGATTGAGCCGATCAGCGATAAATCACAGAACGTAGGATACCGGCTGACAATGGGTGTTTCGTACATCGGCGGGGAAAACAACGGATCAACAATGACTTGCTAACCCGTGGGGAAACCCACGTTTTAGATAGATGCGGCTAAAGGAGATAAACGAATGGATAAAGCCGTAAATGAATCCTTTGTGCAGAAGTCCGTATTGTTAGGGGAACCGATTGAAAGGTACGGGCTAAAGTTTCATGGGATCAAAATGAGCAAGTATGAGGAATGGGCAAACTGCAAAAAAGTGTGGTTGTCCCGGCAATCCACATTCCCTGTTTTTTGCATTATGTCACCGTTCCTTGAAGCAATTTTCAAACTTGACATGGACGCGATTGAGCGCACCGGGAAACCGGCTGGCTTGCTTTATACGATCATGTATTGTATGGGGCTTGCGCTGGGAATGGGTTCTGATTGCGTGCATGAGGAACGAATAAAAATTGCTGCGAACCCGGAAACTCACGAATTTCACGGCATCTTAGTCTCCACATCTTCTAACGATACCGTGCTGATAACCCCGCAGCAATTCAAGTCTATCCGCGAGATTGTCGCTTGGCAGAACGGTGAAGAACTGCCAGACGAAACGCTGAATGACGATTTGCTTGAAACAGAGCGAATCCTTGCGAAGCAAAACGCACCGGATCTCAAATATTCCTTGCTCGACTTAGAGGCCGCTGTCGCTTTGAACTGTGGGCAACGCATCAAGGACGTTATGGATTGGCCCATCCTGGAGTTTGAAACCATTCGTAGAACGATTGATCGTGGAAAACGATTTGTTATTAACGGGATAGGCGTTACGAACGGATGCAAATGGGATGGCGGAAATCCGTACCCAAGCTGGTGCTTTGACAAGGAAGAAAAGACGAGCCGTGCGTTGATCGCGCAAAGCCAATTCGGCAAAGGTAAAAAGTAAAGGAGTGAACACTCATGATCAATCTCAATAACCCCAAACTGTTTTTGAAGGGTACTTGTAACGTAAACGTGAAGCGTCCCTCTGATGGTCAGGTTGTGTATCAGTCTAACGTGGTAGCTACCAACTCTTTCACCACGGAAGTTGATATGTCCCCCATCCGTGCGGGTCTTGGCAATCCCATTGCCATTCAGATCCCCAGCGATTCCGCTGTGAACCTGGATCTGACCACCGCTGACTTCTCTCTGGATGCGCGTGCGCTGCAAGTCGGTACTACCACCACCTATAACGCTATCGCGGAAGTATGCACTACTGTGACGGCTGAACTGGACGTGAACAGTTTGTCCCTGCCCGAAGGCGCTGAACCCGTTGCTTGCTACGGCGACAATGGCGTGTATGCGTATGTGAACTATGCTGGCGCTCCAGACCCCGGCAAGGCTTATACCGTTGATGTTGACGGCGGTAACATCATTGAAGGCTTTGTCCCTGTTCCCGGCACCACCTACAACGTGATTTACTATGAGCGCCGCGCCGATGCCCAGGAGTTGGCGATCTCCGGCCTGATCAGCCCCGGTGTTTACACCGTGAGCGCTCAGATGGCTGTGTATTCTGCCGATGGCACCAACGCTGGAAACCGTGGTTCTCAGGTTGGCTGGGCCTACTACTACATTCCCCGTATGCAGTTTGGCGGCAATGCTGAAACCAGCGGCAACCAGACCGATCCTGCCACTTCTTCTCTGTCTGGTACTGCTCTGTCTTTCCAGCAAGCGGCGGAAGCTGGCGAGTGCGTGGATTGCAACTTCCCCATGCTGGCCTATATGACCTATGTGCCTCTGACCTTCAACGGCAACAATTCCATTGCTGGTCTGGCTGTCATTGGTGGCAACATCGAAGTCGGCGCTGGCGAAACCGAAGTTATCCCCGTCAAGTTTGTGATGGCTGATAACACCCTGGTGCAGCCCAAGTATAGCGACCTGACCTTCAACGTGGGCGCTACCGCTACCGCTACCGTTGCTGGCGGCGCGATCACCGGCGTGGCTGCTGGTTCTACTACGCTGACGATTGGTGTCAGTTCTGCGGTCGCCGCTAATGTTGACCCTATTACTGTTGGTGTTACTGTTACCGCTTAAAAGAAATTTTAAGTGGCTCTTATGCGCCCTGCTTCGGCGGGGTGCATTCTATGGGGCTGGGAAACCAGCCTCGCAGAATGCACCATAACGGGTGAGAAAGGGGAATGTAAAGCATGGCTGGAGACGCTTTTGATTTTTCCGATGTCTTTATGGACATAGAGAATAGAATCGACAGTTTCATGCATGACGGCTCTACGAAGCAAGTTTTGCAAGGTATGCTTTCTGAAAGTGCGGACGAGAATGTTTATGCCAAGTATGACTCTCCTGCCGCAACCCCATATGTGCGCCGTTACACAATGACGCAGCCGGGAAATTATGAAATCCAAGAGGGAAGGCTTTCTCTTACTGCGATCAATACGGCTGTCGGAATTGATGGAGGGGAATTGAATGATATGATCGAGGGCGGCTATGGGTACACATGGGAAAACTCTTATATGTTCAGGCATCCTATCGCACGCCCGTTTATGGAAAAAGGCGTAAACAGGTTTGTGGATGATTATTTGATGCCGACAATTCACGAATTGATTTTCAACGATTAAGGTAGGTGGATGCTTGTGGCCCGCGAAGAAACGATTCAAGTAAAAGTTGATATAAGCGCGACAAAAGCGCCTCTTTCTGCTTTGAAAGCGGAAGCAGAAAACCTAAAAAAAGCGTTTGCTTCTATCAAGGTTGCGGATACTTCTTCGTCATTAAAGGCCCAGGCAGCAGCCGCAAAAGATAACGCTGCTGCTGCTTTAGCAATGGCAAAGGCGGAAAAAGAGGCCGCAAATGCGATTACTGCGAGGGCAAGGGCTGAACAAGCAATTGAAAACGCGACAAACGCCAAGATTAGGGCGCAAACGGCGGCTCAGAATCAAGTAACGGCTCAGATCCGTTCATATAAAGAGGCGGAGAACGCCGCTGCTGCACATGCGCGTGCTGAGAAGGCAGGAATTTCCACGCAACGTGAGCAACTAAAGCTTACAAATCAACTTGCGTCAGGGTTTACTAACTACGGCACCGCGATAGCCTCAACCGTTAAGCAGATCGTTGGTTTTACTGGCATTGCTCAGACTTTCCGTTCAGCCTTTAAGGAAATGAAGAGCATGAGCGACGAGATGGTGACGTACCGTAAGGTCACGAACGCCACCGCCGCAGACATGGAAAAGATTCGTGCGCAAGCATTTGAATCTTCCAAAAAATACGGTCAATCTCCGTCTGATTTCCTTGCCGCCGCAGCCGATATGGCGAGGGCTGGCTATGGAGAAAACAGCGCGGCAATGGCTGACCTGGCGATCAAGACGAAATTGGTTGGCGATATTACTGCCGATGCTGCCAGCAAATTCTTGCTTGCCGTGGATGCCGGTTATAAATACAAGGGGAATATTGAACAACTCTCTGCCGTGTTAGACGCGGCTAACGAGATCGACAATAATTACGCAACGAGTATTTCCAAGATCAGCGAAGGCATGACGCTTGTTGCGTCTCTTGCCGGTTCTGCAAACGTACCCATCGACCAACTGATGGCTGCTTTGGGTACAATGACGGCTACCACACAGAGATCCGGTTCTGAAATGGCACGCGGTTTGCGGTATATCCTGCTGACCGCCATGAAGGACACTTCGACCGAGATCGAAGAAGGCGTAACCGTAACCGAGGACAGCGTAAAAACGCTGGATGACGCGCTGAATCTGTACGCGAAAGACGCTGTTAAAGCCGCCAAGGATTCAGGGAAGATCCTGAACCCGATGGAGAAATTAACAGCAATCGCAAAGGCTTGGAAAAGCGGAAAACTCAGCGAACAGGGGCTTGCAGCCATTTCCGAACAGTTGGCTGGTAAGCGCTATTACAATGCGTTTGCCGCCCTGATCCAGAACTTCGACATGTATGAAAGCATGTTGCAATCCGTTGCGAAGTCCACGGGCAGCGCGGACAAAGAAGTCGGCAACATGCTCGACAGTTGGTCTGTTAAACTGGAACAGGTAAAAGCCACATGGACGGAAATTGTAAGCGATTCCATCAGCGAAAACTTTATTAAAGGTCTGCTTGACGCTGGTAAGGGTGCGCTGGAGTTTGCTGGGAATCTGGAAAACCTGGCGGCGATGGCAAGCGGAGCTTATGTGGCAATCCAAGGGCTTTCTGCTGGCATTCAAAACATGCAAAAAGGCATGAAGTTTGCCACGGCCTTCAAAGGATTTAACGCTGCATCTATTGGTATTGGCCTCGCCGTTACTGCGGTTGGGGTTATTAAGTCTGCAATTGATAAAAGCATCAAAGACATGCAGGAATCCGCTGCCAAGAGCGTTTCTGAGGCTATTTCCAATAAGGACAATGTTAAATCCATCGAGTCCATCAGGAAGCGGTATAACGAGATTACTTCTGACGGCATCCAGGAAGAGCAGGGAGAACTTGAAGAACTAAAAACTTTGCAGTCCGAATTAAACGGCCTCGTTGGAGATCAAGCTTCCGCGATTGACATCGTAAACGGGAAGTATGATGAAACGAAGGCAAAATTGGCGGAACTGTCCAAAGAGCAAAGGGAACAATACGAAAGAGAATTAAAGGCCGCACAAACAAAGGCTGTTAATGCGTATAAGTCAACCCCGCTTGGCGCTGGCATGTCTTACTATCCTTACCTGATTGAAGACGGTGGGATTTTGCAGAACGCTTTGGCTGGGTCGCAGTATTTTTCTGTGAATTCAACAGCCACAAGCGAATTTGAAAAGTTCATTACTTTCAATAAGCCCACGGAAGCCACGGAAATTGCCAAGGCGGCAAAAGAGGCCAAGAACCTGTATGAAATTCTTGGATCAACAAAACTTGCCAACGGGAAAACGTGGGGTGAAGAATACTCTGATTTCTTTACTGAGTTTGGCGACTGGGTAGATAAAATCTACACCGCTTCCGAGTCAACAATTCAACCTGTAGAGGCACTTGGAGAACACCTTGATAGTATTGCAGATTCTGGGCAAGAAGCCGGTGGAAAAACATCTTCTGGTATGGAAGAGGCAGCAAAGTCTGCCTACTCTCTTGCGGATGCTATTAAAGCCGCCACAACGGCGAAAGAAAAATTCGATAATGCCATGAAGACATCGAAGGCGGATGGGTTGAAAGACTACATGACCGCTTTCAAAACGTGGCAAGACGAATTAAAATCCGGCAAGGTAAACAGCATTGCTTTGCACGCTGCGGCAAGAATGCTTCTTGGTGACGAAGCCTATGCAGCCACAGGCGGGAGCGCAAAAGCCGTTCAAGCCGCCATGAATCGGCGGGGGGCAAGCGGGACACTTTCAGACGCGTATGGTTATCTGAATAAGGAGTATAAGGACAAGAGCGGGAACGTTATCGAGGGTTACGGGATCGTTCCCGTCCTTGAACGCGCCCTGAAAACAACGTTTACGCAGTCGGATGGTTCGCTCAAAATTCCTGCCCTTACTGACGCGGAACTCACGCAAGTAAGCCAAGCCTGGGGCGGACTCAGCAAAGACTTTATCGTAAACGCGATTCGGGCGCTGGATCAGTATAACATTCTTGGTTCTACGAACCTGGAAGATGATGCGGCTGACCCTGCTATTCAGGCACAGGAAGCGAATACTACTGCTACAGAAGCTAATACCGATGCTCTGAACGCTGTTTCTGAAAAACTTGACGAAGAGAAGAGGGACGAGGAGAAGGGGAAAGAAGAGGGTACTCCAGCCCAAGAAACCCCCGAAATTCCGTCTGGCAGCGAGAGTGTAACACCGGACATTTCAGGGGCGCAATCTCAGGCGGAGGCCCTTTACAATTCATTAAAGTCTTGCTTGGAGTCCTATGAGCAGTTAGACGGAATGCAAGTAGATGGTTCCGTAAATCCCGACTTCCAGCAAGCGATTAGCGGTTTAAAAGAAGACATTGAATACTTCTTAAATAATCCAGATACAACCGTTGACGTAAAAGAAGGCGGTTCTGTAGATAGGACTTCGCAGATTGTTTCAGATATTCTTACAACAATTGAAAATTTAAAAACCGCGACAAACAACGGCGATATTCCTATGGATATTTCTGCCAACTTGCAAGGCGATTTGCACGGAAAACTTGCAGAAATAATCGATAACGTAAAAACCGTAGAAGAAATTGATGCAATTCGGCTTACGTTAGAAGCGAACAATCAAGTGACAGACGAAATTGATGCGCTTCTTAACGAAAGGCGAGAAGCAATTGAAATCGGCGTAGACGCAAATACAAAAGAAGCCGAAAAGAAAATTGACGAGTTGGAAGAAAGAAAGCCGGAAATCACAATTGACGGCAATCTTTCTGACGATGCGAAGCAAGCCTTTAACACTACATCTGAACTTTTAAGTTCGTTTACGATGGCTAACCCAGAAGTGAATATTAAGGAAGGGCCAACAGTAAGCGAAGCGCTTAAATCTATTCAAGACGCTTATAGCCTTGCAAGCCAGCCGCTTACAATCCGAGTTGATGCCGGGACTGGTCTTGCGCAAGCGGATGAAGAAATCGCAAAACTGCAAGCTGGCCTTGAAGCCATTAAAGCCATGCAAAACGTAGGGCTGATTTCGCCTGAAGATGCTGATGCTTTGTCAAAAACGTTTCAAAGTCAGATTGATCAAATCCAGCAGAAGGTAGAAGACTTTAATAGAAACCCGGCAACTGTTACCGTTGGATCTGAACTTAACCCGGAAGGCGTTGATCAGGGCCTTAAACAGGTAGAGGAAAAAGAAACGTCAACAACTGTTGATGTTGAGGCCGATCCGCAGCCGTTTGTCGGCGCTATGACCGGATTGCAAAACCCGACTAACGGATATAACACTACTGTTGGCGTTGGCGCAAATGCAGATGAAGCAAAAGGGGAAATCGCCGAAGTTGAAGGCGGCGACTATAATGCAAACGTTAAAGTTTCCTTGACGGGCGAGGGCGGAGAATCCCTGACCAGTTATGCGGCAGAAGCGCTGAAAAAGGTAGTCGAATTTTCCGGTGAGGCACAGAAGGCAATCGCCGAATACAAAAGGGCCGGGGAAGCGTTACAGAACGCGAAAACTGACGAAGAAATAACCGCTGCGCTGGATGGAATGGCAAAAGCTGGGCAAGATGCTGAACTCGCTTTGGCAAAAATGGCGATTGCCCAGGAACAGGCCGCTTCAAGTGGAGAAGATCTGTCCGAGGCATATGAGAGTATTGGCGATGGCGTTGCAAGCGCCGCAGAAGCAGCCAGCGAAGAAATAGAACCCATACAGATTGATACTGAACTTAGTGAACCAACAGGTGAAGAAGCGGTAGAGGAAGCTAAATCAGAAGTTGCTTCTCCTGTAACGATTCCGGTTCAGTTTAGTATTCCGCAAAATTTTATTGATCCGATGGGCGTTTTAAAACACGCCACCGGCACTCGTTACCACCAGGGCGGCTTGGCTATGGTCAACGACGGTACTGGCCCAGAACTGATCCTTGAAAACGGCAGGGCGTTTATCGCCGGGAACGGCAGACCGTCCATTATCAATCTTTCCAAGGGTGCGAAGGTATTTACCGCCGCAGAAACAAGAAGCATTATGAACGGGAGCGGGGTTCCTGCGTATGCTGCTGGATCTGATACACGATTTGTTGATACGCCATATTTTACCCCGCATAATATAACACCGGACATTACGTTATCGAGCGGGGCTGGGAGTGGGCCTACAAAACCGCCCAAAGGAAAAGGGGGAGGCGGCTCCAAGTCAACCGCTGCTAAAGTAAACGAGAAAGCATTCTCCGAACTGCAAAAGATGATGGACTACATCATCGGCAGGATCGGGGACGCGCTGAACGAGCAACTTGAAATCCTTGACAAGCAGATTGAAGAACTTCGTGCGGCGCGAGAGGCAGCGGAAGAACAGAACAGGCTTGAAGAACTGCAAAAAAAGGTAACAGAGGCGCAAGCCGATCTTGCCGAAGCCCTGAACGAGCGAACGGTACGCTATCTTGGCGAGGATGGCAAGTGGCATTGGATGGCAGACCAGCGCAATGTGAAACAGGCGCAGGAAGCGCTTGACAATGCGCAAAAGGAACTGACGGATTACCAAGATGAACTTGCCTTTAATGCTCAGATCCAGGCCATCGAAGATCAAAAGAAAGCGTTGCAAGACGAGTACGACAACATCACAAAAATGTGGCAGGATATCCAGGACGGCGTAAATACGCCTACTGGTTCCCTGAACCAACTGATTGCGGATGTGTTGTCTGGCGGCACGGCGCAGCAAAAGACTGGAGCGAACGCAGTAAAGAACCTTTTGATCAATTCTACATTAACGAAAGGCTCTTACGCAGCGAACTATGACGAGGCGCTTGACTCTATCGCCAAAGCGACGGCTGGCAAGCCGATTATGCCGGGGGATTCCAGCGCGACATTGGCAAGCCTGATCGCTCAGACGGGCGGCGTTGGCTCTGGTGCTACTGTTGCAGAGGCGCTTTCCGCTGCCGCTTCTCCCGTAACATCCTCTGTTATCGGCGGGTCTACTACAGGCGGAACAACGATCAGTTATAACTATTTCGTGAATGGTATGCAGATCGGAAAAAACGAAGCTGAAAACTCTTCCCTGTCCGATGTGATGCGGACGCTCACCGTTTACTCAAACGGGAACACTTAAAAACATTGCGAGGATTGGCGAACGAGCGTAGAGCGTTTACTTTTCAAAACACCCTGGATTATGATGGTTGCGCAGAGAAGCAAACGCCTCGCTCGATTGCCGCCGAGCAATACAATTGGGCAAGCAGCGGGAGAAAGGAGACAAGGAAAATATGGCGCTTTTCCAACCGACAAATATCACTCCCTCAACGTTCAGCGGCCCAGGCGCAGGAACGATTGATGTAAATAATGATTTGACTGTTTCTTGGCAAGTGAACGGGAACAGCCCCATGTTGGCGTATCAAATTGTTTTCATGCAGAACGACATTGATTCAACGCAGTTGTATTCGACGGGGAAGGTGGATCTTTCCCAGCCTTTTTACGGCGTTGATTATAACGGAAACGTGCAATATTTTTCTGTCACCATTGAGTCTGCGACGCTTACGGGTGCAGGAATGGTGAACGGGTACGCGGACGGCTATAAAATGCAAATTACGCAATGGTGGAGCGCAGATGACTCGATTGAACAAACAAGCGCCAGTTTCTTTATTACCCGTGCGACACCCACCATTACAATTGACGCGCTTCCAGATCCGTTTAATACAAAGGCTTATACTTTTTCGGCTACTTATTCTCAGGCAGACGGGGATGCGATTGAATGGGAGCGCTGGGAGATTGCTTTGCAAGGCCAAAGCACAGACTTGTATGACAGCGGAAAAATTTACGGTGCTGGAGAGTTGAAGACGGATTATGACGGATTTTTCTCCGGCAATACTTATCAAGTCATGTGTACAGTTCAAACGGTGAACGGTGTCGAGGTAAGCACGGGGTGGCAGACTTTTTCATGCGAGTATCAGACGGCGCTTTTCGACGGCGAAACCTCTGTTGCCGCTATGTGCTATACGGACGCTGTTCAGATCACCTTCCCCGACGATGTTTTCATTATGGGCGAAGCAACCGGGGATTACACCCTGTCTACCGATATCTACGGCGAAAGCATCCTTACGCTGCCTACTTCATCAGACAGCGTAACGTGGAGCAAAACCAACAGTTCAAGACTCCTTATCGAACAGCCCTACGCCATTGCCATGTCCGGGCAAATGCCCGTTACAATTGCCGGAGAGAATACGCTTCTTCAGTTTGGAACATCCGCTAATGATACGTTCAGACTCACCGTGAGCAGTTCCGGCTTTAAACTTTATAAGAACAATCAGCAAATTGCCTCTATGGACATTAGCGTCTATGGTGGGCAGCAATATTCGTTTATTCTTCAGCCATTGAAGCAGAATTATTTCAGCATTAATATCGGCAGTTATACAACGCCCCCGCTGTTTCCGAGCGCTACGCTTTATCCCAGCGCAACAACGTATCCGTCTGCCGGTATTTCCGATAAACAATTCCAAGAGTTTTACAACGAGTCCGGGTACTCGTTTGGGGATATAACAAGCATATCCATCTTTGGCCCGTCCATCACCAATTATTTATGGGTTGAGGGAAACGGTGGATTCACCACAGAGCAAGCCGATGGAATCCTCGACAACTATACTTATAGCCCCACTTACGACGAGAACACTCGTCTTCTTGCGACTTTCAACGGA
>CALBJG010000102.1 GCA_937892865.1 uncultured Clostridia bacterium | reverse complement strand
GGCGTATGTACCGCCTGCCAATTTTTCAACACCTTTGATCTTCACCGTATCGGTACCGGCGCCGGAGATCCGGGCGCCCATGGTGTTCAGGAAGTTGGCAAGGTCAACGATATGGGGCTCTTTTGCCGCGTTTTCGATCACCGTTTGACCGGGGGTAAGCACTGCCGCCAGCATAATGTTCACCGTTGCGCCAACGCTGACAACGTCAAGACTGACACGATTGCCTGCCAGGCCGAATTCACCGGTGGTCAAGTTTACATACTCATTGGTTTCGTCCACATCTGCGCCCAGCGCCCGGAAGCCCTTGATATGCTGGTCGATGGGGCGGTTGGCAAAGTTACAGCCGCCGGGAAGCGCCACCTGCGCCTCGCCGAAGCGACCCAAAAGAGCGCCCATCAGATAGTAACTTGCCCGCATTTGACGCACCAGGTCAGGATTGGGTTGGGTACTGGTAATGTTACTGCAATCCAGCAGCACAGTACCGTTTTCTTCCCTGCAAACCTCTGCGCCCAGGTCTTTCAAAATATCCAAAAGAATGCGCACATCGGAAATATCCGGCACATTCTCTACCCGGCACTTGCCACCCACAAGGATCGCAGCGGGTAATATAGCGACAACGGCATTTTTCGCGCCACTGATGGTAACTTCGCCACTCAAAGGCTTGCCGCCGGTAATTTCATATCTTGCCAAGGAAAATCCACTCCTTGCGAAATTTTAACATAAGGAAAGCCGGTGCAATATTTTACCGGCCTCCTAAAAAATTATAGCATAATTATGTGATTATGTAAAGTGGGTTTTGCAGTTTTTTATCGGCGCAAACCCTTGGGATAATGGTTTTTCAGGATTTTTCCGTCACCTTTTCCCCAACCGATGCTGTAACCGTCCACTGTCACAAGACACCAGCCGCTGACTTTGGTGGGAATGGTCTCGCCGTGGAGATACGCCGTTATTTCCTTGCTGTCCGCAGCGATGTTTTGTACATTCTTTCCCTTCTTCAGCCACAGCGCAAGGGCGTGGGCAGGCTGGAAGCGGTTTTTCAGCACCTCGCCCAGTTCCAAGCCGGGACGCAGTACCCGGATCCCCCGGATATCGGGCATTTCCGCCGGCGCCCAGTAAAGGCTTTGACCAAATCGCACCGCCTTACCTGCAGGCAGTGAAATATCCATCTCTTTGGCAAAATCCTGCCACTCTTTGGGAAGGGATTCCCCTTTCGGGGCTGTTTCCCTATCATCCGGCTCGCCCAGTTTGCGAAATACTGCCACAAAATGTCCCTCCCCCAACAGTTTATGGGGCCACAGACGGAATGCGCCCTTTCCGCTGGGGGCAAACCAGGGAGCAGACACCTCTTCGGGGACAAAATCCGGGTGATCTGCCAGGAAATTTTCCACGGTCTGCTCATTTTCCTCCGGGGCAAAGGTACAAGTGGAGTAAACCAGCCGTCCCCCGGGGCGTACCAACTCTGCGCCGGAGTGCAGGATCTCTCTCTGCCGCCGGGCGCACATCTGCACCGTTTCCACGCTCCAATCCGTCACCGCCGCCTCTTCCTTGCGGAACATACCTTCGCCGGAGCAGGGCGCGTCGATCAGGACTTTATCGAAAAGTCCCGTGTAGTGTTTTGCCAGGTTTTCCGGGTGTTCATTGGTGACCAGGGCATTGGCAACACCCATCCGCTCGATGTTGCGGCTGAGGATCTTTGCCCGCTTGGGGTTGATCTCATTGCAAAGC
>CALBJG010000101.1 GCA_937892865.1 uncultured Clostridia bacterium | reverse complement strand
AGTTGACAGTTGACAGTTGACAGTTGACAGTTGACAGTTGACAGTTGTGGTGTCCGCGGAGCGGACAAAAAATCCCCTCCCCCGGGGGGAGGGTGTCTGCGAAGCAGACGGGTGAGGAATGCGGGCGGAAACCTAAATTCTTCGTATCTGTTTTAGACTTATTGAAATGTTAATATCTCGCCGTTCCTCATCCGTCACGGCTTCGCCGTGCCACCTTCCCCCCGGGGGAAGGTATAGAGGTGCGAAGCAAAATACTATAATTGTCAATTGTCCATTGTCAATTGTCAATTGGGAGAACGGATTGCTTCCCGGCGCTTGCGATATGAAAGTATTACGACGATTTTCGCAAGAAAGATACCGAGCATTATAACGGAAGTACGACAAGATTCGCGTTAATAACGAATTGCTTCCCGGCGCTTGCCGGGCTGGAGGGTGTTTATGAAAAGAGAGAGAAGAAGAAAGATCGGGTTTTGGCTGGATCTGCGGCTGTTTTTAATGGGCGCGGATCAAACTGCCAATGAGAAAATGCGACAGAAAGCCACAAGACCCTGCGTGGCGATCTTGCTGTGCATAGCGCTTGCAGGGCTTTCTTTGGCAGGCTGCCATCTGCATATGCCGGAACAGTGGCTCCTTTACGCCGCGTTGGGCGTGGCTGCCCTGGTGATTTTGGCGCTGGCGGCGCTGTTTCTCCTGCTGCCCTTTGTGTCCTTTTGTATGAGCATTCGGGAGGACATCCGGGAAAAGAAACTGGAAGGTCTCCGGCGGAAAGAAAAACCCGGCCTGCTGGATAAAAAGTCCGTGAAACTGGATCTGTGGCTGATGAACAAACGGTCAGCGACGCTGTTCCGGATACTGGAATGGGCTCTGCTGGCGCTGGCGGCCATCGGTGTATTCTGGGCTGCGATGACGATGCCTCCGGTGGGAAAATGGATCCGGCGCTGCGCCGGCATCATCGCCTGGGGCGTTGCGCTGGTTTACGGCTGCGTTTTATGGCAGGATACCCGGAAAAGGGAACTGCTGGACTACCTGGAAGAGAACAAGGAGTCTGCGCTGCTGGTTGCCACCGTGCTGGGTACGGCGCTGGTCGGTCTGACTTTCTGGGCGCCGGAACTGTGGGGCGTGTCACTGCCCCAGGTATCTGCCGGGGATGGGCTGTTCGGCTACTACACCGCCCAGTTGTCACTGACATTTATCTCCATTTCTGTGATGAGCGTTCTGTCTGACCGGAGCGTGATCATCTACTGGCAGAATGTTGCCCAGAGTAAGTTGATCCGTCCGGTGTTCCGCTCCTTCGCGTCTTACACCGCTTACTCCATCGGCACCACCGTGGGCGCCGGCATCAGCGTTATTTTGCAAAAGCCTCTGGCCTTTTACATATTCTTCGGTATCAATGTGCTGGTGCTCATCGGTCTGACACTGACTATGGTGGATGTGTACTACAGCCGGGAGAAGAAAAGAAAACGCCTGGTGCAGGAACTGCAGTCCGATTTTTCCATGTATAACGTTACCAGGAAAGACTCTGACGAGACGCGGAAAATGGAAAATATCTCCCAGGCGCTGCACAGTATGTACAAGGCTGCAAAGCGGTATCAGGACAATATGCTGATGCTCCAGCAGAATATTTACCGGGCGGAGGATGAACACGATCTGGTGTTTATGCGGGAAGTGTACGATCTGTATGTCCGGCAGAGCGAGTGCTTTGATTCTCCCGAGGGTGAACAGGTGGTCTCACTGCTTATGGCCAATGTTGGCCCGGAACAGTGGCCGGTGATGATGACGAATCTGCGGGAGAATGTCCGGAAAGTGGAAGATTCTCTGAAAGATACCAAAACCGATCCCTTCGGCGGCGGAAAACACTGGGAAAAAGGGCTTCCCTGGAATCAGGATGAATCCCTGTGGACGGCGCTGTCCCAGTCCTGGTATTTGCGGGACTGGCTCAAGGCGGTGGGCAACAACGCCGTTTACCGCAAGGATCTTTGGTTCTTTATGGAACTGATCCTGCGGCGGATCGTGGCGCTTTACAACCACGCGGTCATCGGCTACAATCTGCAACATGCGGAAAAGGCGGAACAGTTGCAGGTGCTGCACAAAGACGGCGCGCTGTGGGTCAAGAACCCTGCCGGCGGCAAGCCTGATGAGGAGCAGATCGCCGATGTTTTCAATGCCTATTTCGGTACGCTGGCGGTGGAATCCCATTTCCTGCCCCGGCTCCTGGAAGTGGTGCTGGCGATGCTGGAGAATCTGGGCGAGTATTACCGGGATTGCCTGGTGGCCTATTACAGCGCATTTTCGTTCTTTAACGAGTGTACGCCCTTTGCCGCTACGCTGGAATTTGACCAGCGGGAAGAGGAGATCTGGGCGAAAGCCTTCCCAAGCCGGGAGGACCCTGATAACAACTAAAAAAAGCACCCCATTTGGGGTGCTTTTTT
>CALBJG010000100.1 GCA_937892865.1 uncultured Clostridia bacterium | reverse complement strand
CCGTCAGCGGGAGCGGTGTAGGTGTAGTAGTACTCACCCTCATGGTTCGGGGACATCATGGGATAGTTGTTGCCGTAGGGGTCGAAGTTAGTAGCATCGGGATTGCCAACAGTACCGGGTGCTGCCTTGTACTCCAGGGTGTAGGTAGTGGTCTCGGTGCCATTGTTCTGGATGGCAATGTTGTAGCCATTCTGCCAGGGACCCCAGATTTCAACTTCGACAGTCCAGTTGTTCCACTCGCTCAACTCATCACCGTAGTACTGAGTGTACATGTACATACCGGGCTTGCCCTCAGAAGAGAGATACAGGAACTTACCATAGACAGCCTGAGCAGCCTCAGAGCCACCCTCGATGGAGTAGACTGCAGTTTCACCGGCAGCCAGAGTAACGCTGGTGGGGATATCTGCAGCAGCAGATACAGAATGATCGCCAGCATCAGTGGGATCCGCTGCGAAAGCAACGGTTGCCATACCCATGACCATAACTACGGCCAGGAGCAGGCTAATGAGTTTCTTCATAAGTATTCCTCCTAAAAGAATATGTTTTCAAAAAACCCTCTTCTTTTTTGGGTCTTTTTACGAAATTAGTTGCTGCTGTCTTCCAGTGCGACCTGCAGCACGATGGTCATCTCATAAGAGCCATCTTCAAAATACCACTCGGTAACAGCCTCGTCTACATAAGCATAACCGGAAGGCAAGGTCAGGAAAGAAACCTTGTGACCGGTCTCTTCCACAGTAAACTTGGCAACGCCGTTGGCATCGGTGGTGCCGGGCAGGCAGGTATCCTTGCAGATCTGGACCATTGCGCCGGCAACGGGATCGCCTTCGTTATCCTTAACTGTGATCACATACTCGATCTTATCGGAATCGTCCTCGGTGGGTCTTTCCGCAAAGCCGCCGTTGGCGGAAATGCTTTCTGTTGTGGGGTTTGTGGTGGTCTCCTGGGGGTCTTCACCGCCCTGGGCGCACGCGCACAGGCTGAGGACCATAACCATAGCCAATGCAAAAAGCAGGATTTTTTTCAACTGATTCATTGGACTCTCCTCCATTTTTAAACGGGTATATGGGCGAACTGCGTCCGCCCATACCCATAATTAACCTATCTTAGGAAAGAATAGCACTTTTTCCCTATATTTGCAAGCCTTTTTCCAATTTATTTTCTATTTTTGGGGATTTATTCCTCGTAGTAGCAGCAGAACATCCATGCCATATCCTGATTGATCGTACCGGTGACCTCACCAAACAGGTATGCTTTTGTTTTATCTCCCCAGCCGCAGTGCGCATAGAGAGATTCCAGCATAAACTTCAGATCCTCTGTCATAGGATATACGCCTTTTGCTGCATCACGATTCGTATTATATGCCCTGATACACTCTGAAAAATCCCACTTTTTACCGGCAACCACTGCGCGGACGGAAGGGAAATCTTTCAGCCATTTATCAAAGGACAAGTATGTTTCATCCGCCAAATTGACATAGACGATGGAGCCGGATGCGCTGCCCCAATGATAATAACCGTCATCTCCCTTGACGATGGCCACCGTTGCGCCGGTGATATCTACCCGCTTGAGAGCACCACCGGTGTAGGAATATTTGCTGGTGGGTTTACTTGTTCCTGGATAGGGATTCCAGGGCAGGTCGTTAAAATCCAGTTCTGCATCGCCGGTGCGGGTAATGGTCATCGTCACAGCGCCGCTGCCCTTAACGCCCAGAATAAACAAACCACCTAAGTGGCCGTCTTTAATATTGACTGTAAAGTTTTTGCCGTTGCAACTGACAGTATCGCTCAAATCCTGAATAAACGCAGTATTGTTACCGTGATAGGACAGGGTGCCGGCATTTACAGAAACTTTATACTTGCCGGACTTGGTGGGAGCAAATACAAAGTAATTCACATCGCCGGCGGTAATATTCAGCGTATTGTCGCCGGTCTCCACGAAATAAGCCTTGCCCACATACAATTCCTCGTATTCTGTGGGAACATTGCCGGAAGGCTGGGTGGGGTCGGTGGGCTTGGGGTCGGTAGGTTTGGGGTCGGTAGGTTTGGGATCGGTGGGTTGCGGGTCTGTGGGTTTCGGGTCGGTGGGTTTCTGGGTCTCTTCTTCCTCTTTGCCCTCACCGAAAGATGCGGTGAATTTCAGTTGCGCCGCGGGGTATTCATTCTCCTCGTTGGGCAGTGTGCTGACGCAGATCTGCACCTCTTCTCCTGCCTTTACCGCTACCTCTACAAAATCTTCTTCGCTTTCAGAGAAAGTCAGATACTGGTAAGAGGTGAGATTGTACAGAGAGTAGTCATAGTCAACGCCCTCTGTGGACTCGGTGCATTTCAGTGTCAGAACGCCGTCCTTTTCTGCTTTGTACAGATAGTAAACGCCCTGATTGTTGCCGGCTTCAATATCCACAGTCAGGTCACCCAATGCCAACGGCAGAGGATTTTCCATAGCGCCGGGCAGGAATGCGAAAGTGACCTTAAAGGTCTTTTCCTCCTGGGCGGTATTGCCGATGGCCAGTTTTACCGGGGTAAAGGTGTCTTCTGCGGTGACCACCAGCGCGATCACACCATTTTCCGGGGCATAATCCTTACCTTCGTAAGTCAGTTTTGCCGCGGCATCTTCTATTTTCATTTCCATACCGGAAACTTTATACACATCGCAGTACACACTGCCGCCGGCAGGTACGGTGACCTCAAACTCGGTCACGCCGCCGAACTCAAAGGGTTTCTCGGCAGAGCCTTCCGCCGCATCATCACTGCTTACCAGGGTATTGATATCGGTAACCACGCTCTGGGTATAGTGTTCTGATGTAAAGTATGCGAAAGCATCGGTGAAGATCTTGGTCTCCTCGATGCCGCCCATATGGGACATTGCGACAGTGCCGAAACGGTCAATGATAACCGTGGTGGGATAAGATTTGATATTCATGGCGTTTGCCCATTCCTTATCCACAGACACAACGGGCATTGTCAGACCGTTTTCCGTGATGAATGCTTCAATGGTCTCCTTGCTGTCGCCATAGCAGTTCACTGCCAGCAGAGCCACATCGGAAGATGCGTCAAAGGCCTCCTGCAGGAAGGGGAATTCCCCCTTGCAGGGCTGGCACTGGGCGTACCAGAAATTCAGCACGACCGCTTTTTTCTCGCTGAGAAGTTTGGAAAGGGTGTACTCTGTTCCGTCCACTGCGGTGACGGTAAAATCAAACATCACATCGCCCAGGTTCACCGGGGTCATTTCAGACAGCAGTTGGGTCTTCAAAGTGATCTTGGTTTCTGCCTGGGTAATGGGGTAGGTTTCCTCGGTCACATAACCGGCAGGCACTTTGTCCAGCACCGCCACACTGCCGGCAGGCACCGGTTTGGTGATCAGCGCAAGGCCTTTTTCGTTGGTTCTGACAAAGTCTACCATATCGGTCTTTTCAGCGCTTTCATATATGTATACGCCAACATTCTCCAGCGCCTTGCCGCCCTCGGACTTGATCTCCACGGTGCAACCGGTCAGATCTGCCGCGGGGGTATTGCCGCCGGCTTTACCGGGCAGCAAAATTGCCAGTAGGATCGCTACCACCAAAACAGCAGCGACGCCTACAGTCAGCCACAGATTTCTCTTGACGCTGAAGAATTTTTTCAGTTTTTCCATCACAACTTGGATTTTTTCCATCATATCGCATTCACTCCTTAGGCTTGGGTTTCATAGCAAAGGGCAAACATCCAGCCGTTTTCCGGATTGCAGCCTTCAAAAATATAATTGGGATCCGTCTCTGTCCACCAGCCGCTGCAACCGTTCTGAATAATATAAACAAGATCTGCTGTCAGAGGATACAGACCAAGTTCCTCGTCCATATTATCAAAATACTGGCACAGAATGTCGGTATAATCTTCTTTTTTGATAAATTCGCCGTTTTCATCAAAGAAATACTTGCGAACAGGCGCGCCGCCCATAGCGCCCTCACCTTTGATCACCCGCTGCAGGGATACATTGGGCGCATCCATACCCAAATTCATATATACCACCGGGCCGTCAGCCGTTCCGTGGTGATACAGGCCGTCAGTTTCGTTGAAAATGATCTCCCGCTTTGCGGTATCTTTAATATCCACATACACAAGGCGCATACCCGGGGTGGGTTTGAAAGTAAAGGGTTTGAGTGTGGCAGTGGTCTTGTACTCGGTCCAGGGCATATCCTCGATGGTCTGCTCTGCCTCACCGGTACGGACAATGGTCAAAACACAGTCCGTTTTGGCATCCACACCATCTACGCCCACGATGATCACAGTCGTACCGGTCTCGCCGGTACCGATCATAGATGCGCTGACGGAGGTGGTGAAACTGTTGTCTGTAATCTCTTCCACACTCTCATCCCAAATAAAGTGGATGCTGCCGCCGTAGTAGCCGATTTTCAGGTCATTATTGTCCACACTGAAACGGTAAGTGCCCGCCTCGGTGGGGGTGAACAGAAAATAATTTCTATCATTTGCTTCTACACTGATTCTGGTGCTGCCAACAGAAACATAATGCGCCGTGCGCTCTTTTCCGTTTGCCACCAGTTGAACCGTGTGTTCACTCAAACCGTTGAACAGTTTGATCTCTACCGCAGTTTGCTCTGGGGAGAGAACTGCCGCGGCGGTATCGTAACTTTTCGCTTCGCCGCCGGTAAACATCAGTTCTACGGTATAGTCGCCTTTTTGCAAGGTCTTTTCCGCAACGCCCTCGCCGTTCACCGGCTGCATTGCCGCTTGGGTATCCCCCTGCATAAACTTGACGATCACGCCGTCTGTAACGGGATTTCCTGCGCCGTCCACTACTTTTACCCGGTAGACAGCCTCGCCTCCGGCGTTTTCGGTCTTTTCACCGCAGGCAGTCAACACACAGCAAAGCATCGCAACAGCCAGGAGCAGTGTCAGGATCTTCTTGAAGTTTTTCATTGTTTTCCCCTTTATAGAGTCGTAGAGGGCCGAATGATCGGCCCTTACGATTTTCTTATTTTGCAGGTCCTAAATAGTCGTAATAGTAGCACAGTTTCAGCCAGGACTGGTCAACACCCTGGAAGGTGTACTTGTCCATCAAAAGTTGCAGGATCTCTGCCAATTCCTCGGTGACCACGACGCAACCGATCTCCTGGGCAGGACCGGAGGTGATCATTTTGGACATATAGGCCTTGATGGCCTCCGTCTTATCGCCGCCTTCGCCGTGATATTTACCTTCAAAAACATCATCCAGATTGTATTCCTTGGCGTGGGCATCATAGTCCTCGCCCCATTCACCCTTCAGGTAAGCGATGACTTTCTCCTGGTCGCCGTCATACTTATCCAAAATACCCAGGATGTACAGATCGTTCTCGGTCTTGCTGAAATCAAAGCCGCCCAGATCGATCATGCCCTTGACTTTGACCACATTGCCGTTTTCATCCTTCTTTACTGTACCGTCTTCATTGTAGGCGTCCACCGTGGTGATGGGAGAGCCAAATGTGCCGGTAACGCCGGTGAAGTCCACATAGATCTTGCTGCCCTTCTTGCCGCCGCCCAGATCATGGTAGTAGATACCGTCCTCACCCAGAACAGCCTTGATGCCACCGTGGATGGTGTGGTACATGGCGTCGCCGGTCTCGTCAGAGTCATAGGTGAACGGGCCGGGAGATGCCAGTCGGAAATGATTCAGTGTGCTTGCGATAAACTCAACATCGTAGTAGATGTAGCCGATCTCATAGGGATCCCAGAAAGCGATGTCAATGTAATAGGGTTTGCCGGCTTCCATATAGAAGACCATAGAAACCTCGTTTGCATTATTGAACAGACGCTCGTCCTGCTCATAAACCATCAGTTCCGTACGATTTTTGTCAAAGATCCAGCCGTCAACACCGTGCTGTGATTCGTTCCGGGAGGTAATACGATACACGCCGGATCTGGTGGGGATAAACTCTGCCACCATACCACGGGGCATAATGACGCGGTTATAATAGAAATAGTTGCTCTCCACATTCTTGCCCAGGGTAGCAGTGTACGCAGAGAAGGGCGCCAAGCCCTTGATGGGGTCTTCCAGTTGAGAGGCGTTCTTGCCGTAAGCCTGATAGTACATACAGAATTTCAGCCACTCGTTGGTATCTGCATCGTCGAAGCCCACGACCTCGTCCACGCGCTTCAAAAGTTCAGCCAGTTCTTTATTGACTGTGCAGTAACCGTTGAGGTTGGAGTTGGAGGAATAGTTGAAGTAATCCAACATCTCCTCGTACATCTTCCGGCCGTCAGCATCTGCATCGCCGTTGTAGACAATATCCCACAGAGTCTCTTCCTCGCTGAACTCACTGTAGCCCATCATATTCACCAGCAGCAGCGGGCCGTTAGCGTCGCCGATGTGGTAGTAACCGTCCTTTTCATTGAGAACGATATTTGCATATGTATATTCAAAACCGTCTTCGGAGGTAGCCGCCTGGCGGGGGATGTGGGTATCCACATCGATCTCATCGACGCCCACAACACGCATATTGGTGATGTATACGGTATCCTCGCCCACATCGTCAGACTCGTCTTTCAGATAGCACAGAGCGATCTCATAAGTACCATCAGTCAGAGCGACCCAGGGATACGCGCTCTTCCACTGGGGGTTTTCATCGTGGCCGGACATTTGATAAATATCCTCACCGTCCACAATGACCACCAGTTTGTCTGCCGCCTGCTCGGAGGAGATGATGTAGTCAAAGCCCAGCGCCTGGCCGGCTTTCAATTCCACATCGGCATACATAATGGCGTAGGAACTCTCCACATTGGCGTTGGAGGACTTAATGCACTTGACACCGTCCTTCTCGGTGATGATGAAAGGCCAGGTGGTATCTGCCGCATCCCCTTCTTCGGGGCGGTAGGTAACCTGGATATCGCCACGGTTGATAATGCCGGCGATCTCATCGGAAGAAGGCATCTTCTCGGTGGGTTTTACTGTGGTGGAAAGATCTGCCGCGCCATTGGGGCACAGTTTCTGCTGATAGTCTTCGGCAGTAAAATGATCAAAAATGTTCTGGAACGGGCGCAGGCTGGGCAATGCGCCGGATTCTACCAAGCAGATCACGCCATAACGGTCGATGACCACGGTAGTGGGATAGCCCTGGACGCCAAAGGTGTTGGACCAGGCTGTGGGACACTTGACCATATCGAAGGTCAGTTGCATATCCGTCTGGAAAGGCACGATCTTGCTCTCGTCATCCAGGGGGTTCACCGCGATGATCGCTGCATCGTCCTTGTAGATCTGGTAAGCCTCTTCCATAAAGGGGAACTCGGTGACACACCAGGAACAAGTGGTGTACCAGAAGTTCAACAATGCGACTTTCTTTTCTTTCAGCACCTCGGACAGAACGATCTCCTCGCCTGCGGGGGTCTTCAAAGTAAAGTCGTACATCACATCGCCCAGGCCCAGGGTCGCGCCGGACACATCTTCACCGGTGATCAGAGAAGATGTGAGGGTAATGGCTGCCGCCGCGCCGTCAAAGGCATAACTCTTCGCCAGATCGTAGCCCTTGGGTACGCCCCGCAGTTCGATGGCGTATTTTTCGCTCTTGGGCAACTGGAATGTGGCAACGCCCTCTTCGTTGGTCTGGGCATAGTTGACCATATCGGTCAACGTATCGTCTTTATACACATAAACATCCAGACCGGACATTTTCATATTGCCCTTGGTCTTGACGCTGACAGTATAAGTCGCTTTTTCACCGGTCGCGCCGGCGGTGGTTTCGTCCCCGCTGCCATTGTTGCCGCCGTTGTTACAACCGGCGAGTACGCCAGCCATAGACAGAACGACAGCCAGCGCTAACAGCAAAGACAATAATTTCTTTCCAATATGCATCGTTTTCCTCCTGTGTTTTCAACACTTTTCTGAAAATAACAAAAGCATCCTCCATAATCCGTTGCCGGTTTTTTATAATAGCCGGGCGGTTCGTCCGCAATCCGCGGACGATCATTCAGACACTATGGACACAATACCCTTATTTTAACCTTTATACTACCATATTTTGTATTCTGCGTCAACAAAATTTTGTCTGATCTCCATTCATAATTTGTTTGCTTTTTGTTCAAATTTTCTCGCATTTATTGACATCTTCCCCTGCATCATTTAAACTTAAGTTAGGTTTTATTTGTGAGGTGTTTGTATGCGCAGACTTGTTTCTGTTCTTTTGCTGATGGCTTTTCTGCTGTCTTTGATGACCGGGTGTTTGCCGCGGCCGGAAGCCCCTCTTTCCACCTCTCCTACTACAATTCCAACCCAGACAACTGTCCCGGAAGAAACCACCGTACCTTATGACCCGGACCGGCAGTTTGTTGTAAATGAGGCGCAGTTGGCGTACACCCTTACCGGCGCTGATTTTGATACATTTGAGCAAATGCTGGCAGATTTTGAGTTGTCGGCGATCTCCCTTACAGACCCGGAGGAGATCGACCGTCTGTATACAGAACTGGAGGATCAGTACGATTATCTGGACGCCCAGGTCAGCATTTCCACGCTGCTCTATTATAGCGATCTTTCAGACACTGCCGCAAAAGAGCGGTATCTGAAAGATACCAAAGCGCTGACAGAAGCCAACGATGTCTATTTGGTGCTGATGCGCCGGATCTATAACGGACAATACGCCGCAAAGGATATTATTTTCGAAGATTGGACCGACGCGGATATCCGGACTTTGCTTTCCTACACGGAAGAAGTTATGCAGATCAAACAGCGCAACACCGAGATCGATGCGGCTTATCAGGACTTGCAAAGCGACCCGGAACTGAATGCAAAAATGATCCCGCTGTATATCGAACTGGTTCAAAACAACAATCGCCTTGCCCAAATTCTCGGCTTTGATAATTACTATGTATATGCCTACAAAGACGGTTACAACCGGGATTACGGCGCAGAGCAATCCCAATCTATGCTGACCTATGCCGCCCAATATTTACTGCCTGCTATGGAAGGGGCTTACAGCAAATTTAGCGAAGCATACCAAAATCTCACCGAAGAAGAAAAAACGGCTATGGTGCTGTATGAATACGGTTCTTACGACAAAATCGAACAGCCGTATCTTCAGAACTATTTAAATATTCTGCCTGCAACCACATGCAACAAAATGCTGGATATGTTCGACGGTGATATTCTTTTAATGGGTGACCGGTCGTCGGCAATGGAAAACGCGTTTACCACTACCATTGGGCCGGACCGTGCGCTGTGCTTCTTCGGACCGGGCTGTGACAATACTTTAACCGTCATTCACGAAGTCGGTCACTATTACGCCTGCCAATTCCACGATCTGAACGATATCCCCCTGGATCTTGCAGAAGTCCACTCCCAGGGCAACGAATGGCTGTTCACCGCATTTCTCAAGGATGAAATGAGTGAAAATTTGCATACTGCTCTTGCAAACTACAAAATGTTTAACGACCTTGCGATCGTCATTATTGGATTGACCATTGATGCTTTTGAGTATAAAGTCTATACCCACCCAGATCCGGGCAAACTCACCGGTGCTGATTTAGACCAAATGATGGCCGATGTCTGTGAAGTTTTCGGCGGTTTGGAATATTTTTCCGAAAATATCACCGATATGCAAACTTATTGGCGCTTGGTAGTGGTGGAGCAACCGGTTTACTACATCAGTTACGCCGTTTCCGCCCTGGCGGCGATGGATCTTTACACTCTGGCGCAAGAAGATTATAACAAGGCTTTGGAATGTTATGTAAACCTCTCCGAGAAATTGGATCCGGAAAAAGGATTCTTAGGTAACCTGACCGATGCCGGTATTCAAAGCCCCTTTGAAGAAGATATCTACCGGCAGTTATATGAACTTTTCGCAAACCAATAATTTTTCATCAGAAAGGATAATAGTATGTACAACGAATGGTCTTTGGAAGTTTTTTATAAGGGCGCAGACGATCCCAATTTGGCAACAGATATGGCCAAATTGGAAGCGCTGATCGGCAAATATAACCAGGCGGCAGAGTCGCTCCGGGCTGACGATGCCTGCAATTCTCTGCGCAATATGCTCACCCTTGAGGAGCAGATCCATTTGCTGATCCACCGGATCGCTGTGTATTTCGGCCTCCGGCGCTCCGCAAACAGCGCGGATGCAGAAGGCGCCGCCTATTTAACGAAAATTCAGGTTTTAAGCGCAAGCACTACAAAAGCCTCTGTGGTTTTCCAAAAATTTGTAGGTAGTTTGGAAAACCTTAATGAGATCATTGCCGGTGATGAACTGCTGAAGCAGTATGCTTTCCACTTGCAGCAGATCAAAAAGGCTGTTTCTCACAAACTTTCCGACGAAGCAGAAGATGTGTTTGCCCGTATGAATATTTCCGGCGGTGAAGCATGGGGCGATCTGTTCTCCCATCTGACCGCCACTGTTGCGGTGGACTACAAGGGTGAAAAAACCTCCCTTTCTGCCATCCGGGGTCTTGCAGACAGCGACGATGCCGCAGAGCGGAAAGCCGCATTTGAAGCCGAGATCGCCTGCTATGACAAGATCAAAGATGCTGTTGCTTTTGCTCTGAACAGCATCAAAGCCCAGGTCAATACGGAAGCGGAACTCCGTGGCTACGAAAATCCCCTTGCCATGACACTGGACCAGTCCCGTATGCAGAAAGAGACTCTGGACGCTATGTTCGAGGCCATGGGGGAAGCCATGCCGAAATTCCGCGCTTATCTGAAGCACAAAGCCAAACTGTTGGGACACAAAAACGGTCTGCCTTGGTATGATATTCTTGCGCCCATCGGCAGCGCTGTGGGTAAGACATTTACCGCAGAGGAAGCCCACAGTTATTTGATAGAGCGGTTCTCCTCTTTTGCGCCGGATCTTGCAGAAATGGCAGACACCGCATTCCGGGATGAGTGGATCGACTTCTATCCCCGGAACGGCAAAGTGGGCGGCGCATTTTGTTACAACCTGCCCAGCCTCGGTCAAAGCCGTATTCTGACGAATTTCTCCGGCTCTTTCGGTTCTGTGGTCACCCTTGCCCACGAACTGGGACACGCATACCACGGCAAACAGATCGAATCCCACCGTCCGCTGAATACCGGTTACAGTATGCCCGTGGCGGAAACCGCCTCTAATTTCAACGAACTCATTATCGTCAACAACGCCATTGAAAACGCCACCGGTGATGAAAAAGTTTGTCTGATCGAAAGTCAGATCCAGGATATGACCCAGACCATTGTGGATATTTATTCCCGTTTTCTGTTTGAAGACGAAGTCATCCGCCGCAGAAAGGATACATTCCTGTTTGCAGATGACCTTTGCGCCATTATGCTGGATGCTCAAAAGCAGGCTTTCGGTGACGGCTTGGATCCGGATTTCCTGCATCCGTATATGTGGTGCTGCAAGAGCCATTATTACAGTTCGGAATTGAGTTACTATAACTTCCCCTATGCATTTGGCGGTCTGTTCTCCCGTGGTCTTTACGCCAAATATCTGGAAGAGGGCGAATCCTTCATTCCCAAATACCGGGCATTGCTGAAAGCCACCACCGTGGATACTGTTGAGAATGTCGCCCACATTGCCGGCATTGATCTTACCCAACCGGATTTCTGGCGACAGAGTCTTGCCACTGTTACCGATCAGATCGATCTGTTCATCGCAGAAACTTCCAAAGCATAACAAAAAAGCACCGTCTGCCGACGGTGCTTTTTTAATCGATCGGGGTAAATATAAATTTTTGCGTCAGTCCGGCGGCAACGGCAAACACGGTCACAACGCCCCCGGCTTTTGTATCTACAGATATCTCCACCTGGGATTTTTCCAGGAATTTTCGCACATATGCCACCGGGTCATCAGTCTCGATTTCATCGATAAACACATCCCGCATTTGGTTGTTGCGGCACAGATTGGGAATCTCCCGTACCAGTTCATAAAGCATTCTGCCACCCCCTTATTGCATCATTATATCGCAAAATGTCCGCTCTGTCATTAAGACTTTTTTAAGGCGGGTTAAGACTTTCTTAAGTTCGTTGACTTTGGACTTTTCTGTCAGTAAAATTGTGTTGATTACAGAGAAAGAAGGATTGAAATGATCATCGAAATGTTTAACGGCTGGTACTTTTTCTGGCTGCTTTTAAGCGCCGGTGCCATCGTTGGTCTGTATTATCTGCTTCGTAATAAAACGCCCTTTACCCAAAAGGCTGTACTGTTCGGCCTGCTGGCATTGGGTCTTTTACTCCATTTTCTGAAAGTATATATCCCGCCCTATAGTGTGGACGAAGCCCGGATGCTCCGGGACAGTTGGTTCGTCAACATCTGCGGCGCGAATATCGCGCTGTTTCCCTTTATGTTCTTCTCTAAAAACGACCGGGTCAAGGACTATATGTTCTACATCGGCGTGCTCAGCGGTTTGATCGCCCTGATCTATCCCCAGGAGCCGTTGGCAAAGGACAATCAGTTGGCAGAACAACTGGATATTATCCGTTTTTACTATCACCACTGGATGGTAATGGCTGTCCCCCTGCTGATGGTGCTTTTAAATCTGCACACCCTTTCTTATAAGCGCCTCATCAGCGCCCCCACCGGACTTCTGCTTGTGATGCTGTTTATTATGCTCAATCAGGTGTTCCAGTGGGAACTGGGTTTCTTTACACTGTGGAATGAAGAAGATTTTCTGGCAATTCACTTTAAAAACACCTCTTATATCTGGGGCCCCGGTGAAAACGATGCCATCGGCAACTTCCTGGCAATGTTTACCCCCGATCTGTTCAAAACCGTGCCTGTAGGCGAATTTGCAGGACAACTGAAGTATTGGCCCTGGTTCTGGCTGATCACCCCGGTATATCTGATCGTTACGCCCTTGTCCTTCCTTATTTCTTTGATCTTCGATCACAAGCATTTTACGGCAGATGTGAAGAATCTGCATCGCCGGAAATCTCCCCCTGTGAATCTACATCCGTAACCGGAAAGCGCCGCAAAGGGTAGCACACCCCTTGCGGCGCTTTTTTATGCTGTTGATTTTCCCCTTGCGGTTGTGTTACAATGAACAAAAAGCAAAAGGAGTTTTCATATGCTGTACATCATTTACGGACTGACCACCGTCGTCACTCGCAGCACCAAAGCCTTTTTTAAAGAAAACGGCATTGACGATGTATTTAAATACACTTTCGAAACGGAAAACACCCGCATTCAGCCCAGTGACGGAATTCTCCGCCGGGCTGACCGGTCTGAGGTGGAAAGTTGCGATTACAGATACGAAAACAACGGCCGGTTGGTAGGCTTTCGCTCTTCTCAAATCGAGCCTGCGGTGAATGGGCAAACAGACACGCTGCTTACTTTCTCTTCAGATGATCTGTCTTTTTTGCAGGAAATCAAAAATGCCTACGGTGATCACGTTGTCACCATCTATGCCTATATTGAAGATAATGCGCTGTCCGCTTTGACCAACGCCCTGCCTGCGCCGGCTGATCAGAAAGAAGCCCGGCTGGAAATGGGACGGGCAATCAAAGATCGATTCATCGCCCAGCGGGCGCTGTTTGATGAAGTGGTGCTTTACAGCGGTGAAAACACCAAATTTGATCTGGAAAATTTAAAAGCGCAATATGCGCATTTGATCAAGAAATACAAAGAACGGGAAAAGGATCTCATCCCCCTGCCCTACACCGGCAATAAACCTTATATTTTCGTAAGTTATGCCCGGGCTGACGAAGAAACCGTGATTCCCTATCTGCGTTTCCTGCAGAAAAACGGTTGCCGCATCTGGTATGATAAGGGTATCCGGGGCGGTGATAACTGGATCACTACGCTGGCAATGAAACTCAAAGGATGCTCCCAATACCTGCTGTTTTCCAGCGCCAACTCCACCCAATCGCTATGGACCGAGCGGGAAATTTCTCTCGCCGCCGATATCGCAACGCTCCGTATGCTCACTGTCCGTATGGACGATGCCCATTTTAACGAGGGCATCGAATGGGTCTTAAGTTCCTACCAACAGTTGTTCCTCTCACAACCGGATTTCGAAGATGCCCTTTTAAACGGCATCGATTCGACTGTGGTTGAGCAGATCGGCGCAGAATAAAACCAGCCGGAACGCAATCGCGTTCCGGCTTTTTTGCGTATTTTACGGTTTTTCGATTCGGTAGCCAAGGGCTACGATCAGTTTCAGCGTTTCCATAGCGGTAATCCGGTCATAAGACTTTTCTTCCTCGCTCAATTCATCGTATGGCACTAAGCAGGGGGTTGTTTTCTTTTCATCGTCCCGCTGTTTTCCGTAAGTCCAGCCCTCCCGGATCCGTCCCACAGACCAGTTCTCGTGAACATTTTCCGCGATCTTTTCTGTCAGGGCAAGCAGTTCTTCCGGTAACTGTATTTTGCTTGTATCGATGGGTTTCGGTTGATACATAACGATCCCTCCTATGATTTGGAATAAACGGTCATCCCCACACCGCGATCAATCACCAGAATATCTTCTGGGAAGCGGGAAAATCTCACTGTAACGAACAGATCTCCCGCCGCGCCGGAAAGGTTGATGACCTGAATAAAATAAACTACCCAAAACCACTGGGCAGAAACAAAAGGATTGATCAACGCAATGACAACACCCCAAAGGATCACCGGCGCCAATGCGATGAAAATGTATGCCTTTTTATCATAGTAATCATCGCTGCCGGCAAAAGCGTACATTCCGGTAAATCCGTATTTGATCTTTTTCGTACCGCAGAGTTTCATCGCCGCGCCGTGTACCAGTTCGTGCAGCACCATATACACCACCATCAACACAATAATTGCGCCGAAACGGAGCATATATTGCCCCAACCCCTGGGTCAGATCAAACAACCCGGAGATCGGTACGATAAAAAGCATCGGCACGACCAACACCGCAGCAATGACCACCGCCAGCAAATTTACAAGCAGCGCCATTTTCTTATCTTTTTGCAGATCAATGGTATAAAACTCTTTGTAGTCTTCCGGTAAGGTCTTATATGCCTTCATTGGATCATCTCCCCATATCTTTTGTGAAAAAATATATACTTCAAACGAATATTGGCAGAAAGTAATCTGATTTTTACTCCTTACTCTCTATTTTTCGTTTCTCACCTGAAAACCTCAAAACCGGCAAAGGCAAAGGGATCAATATCTGACAAACAAACCTTATCCTTTTCCATTTTGCCGCTGCAATTTATAAAGCGGATATCCCGGAAAGGTGTTTCCAGTTCTACCACCGGCTCCATTACCGTGTCGGCAAAGAAATTCCATAGACCGACAGCCATTGCTTTTTCATTTTTCTTACACTGCATATAGAGCGACGGATGTCCATAAATATATGCCGGCAGTTTCACGCCGGAAAGCCAAGTAACATTCTGCGCAATTTGATAGCCTCTTTCATAGTGCTTCAGCATTGCAGAATATTTCTGTGACACACGGATATTAAACACCAAAAATCTGTTTCCGTCCGCATTTTCATAACGATAGGACACCGGAACAATACCGTCAGGTGTTTTCACGCAACTCAAGATCTCGGCATTATCTTTTACTGTAATATCAAACACCGTTGCGCCGCTGATCATAATATGATTGCCACTTTGTATAAAATGCTCTTCCCAGGGCTGGCGCAACGGGTCCCCGATTTTGTCAATACCAACATCCACGCCTCTGCCCATAAGTATCTCGGCAGCGGCGATATCCAATATCAAGCCTTTTTTCAATGCGCTTAAAGGCAGCGCTCTTGCGTTTTCGCCAAAGACAATTCCGCAAACGCCCTCTCCTTCATAAACACTGGGGATACCATTGTGGGACAGGACTTTTGCTGCGTTGGAAAACAGGCCGCTCTGGATATCTGTTTCCCGGTTTACTTTCGTTGGGATCTCCATATCCGCAACTTTTTTCATAGACTCGTACACCCGTACGCCACAACTGCGCTTCTCACCAAAAGTTTCATCAATTGCCTTATATAACGGTATATTACGCTGGTGAAAACGGGTATAACCCGTTTCATAATCGGCATTTGATGTGTAATCCAATGCGTACTTCAGTATGCCGTCAGTACAGCCGGAGGCGCGAATGGCCGTATCAAACCCTTCCAGGAAACTTGCCGGGCAGTTGATACGAGGTCTCGGAAACACATCTCCCTCTGCCATAATTTCCAGATCCGGTCGTTTCGTCCACGCGCTTTCCATTCTTTCCAGTTCTACAACATCTTGCAGACTGTTGCCCCAACTTTGTTCCACTGCCCAATACGGCGCGCCAATCAACCGTGTAAAGGGCACGGTTTCTCCCGCAAGAATTTTGGCTATTTCATAAGCATCCGTTCCGTCTATATCCCAAGAGGTTATACAAGCGCAAGCGCCCATTCGAATTTGGGGATCTACCTGATCCACTGCCGTTCTCATCTCTGCGGCAAACTTTCGCAGAGCATCGCCGTTTGCCTTTAAGTATGCATCCCGAAACGGGTTTTTCTTGCCAGTTGTGATGTGTTTTTGGAGTTCTTCGCGCCCTAAGGGCTCCCCTGTCATTTCGTTTATGATCTCTATATGCCGGTCGCAAAGACACGCCGGAGATTCTGCCAAAAATCCGTATCGAAAGTCATCGTCGAACAGAATCATCGATACGCCGCATTTGGCAACATCCCTTATATAATCCGATGCAAATTTTACGAAGGATTCATCGGTTGGACACATATGTTTCTTAATTTCCGTCCCCTGAATAGAGCGCATATTGCGAAATTGGGTGTTATCGTTGACCAGAAATGTCCAGATCCAGGCGCCGACCTCAAGTCCTTGTTCCTTGAAAAATGCGCAGTTATCCGTCAGTTCCTGCAGCGCTAAATTGCGTCTTTGGACATCCAGTTCATAGGAATCCATGGCAAGAAACACACGCTCTGCACCGATTTTTTTGATTTCCCGGAGTGCCTTTTCCCGGTTATTTCTTTTTAAATTACTGTTCATTACAGGAACAGAAATTTTATACATATGTCATTTCCTCTTATGTTAAAAAATGATTTGTCCGTTTTCGATGTCCCGTATCACTTGCGCGATTGCGTGTTCTTCATTGCTTACGGTGATCAGGTCTGCTGCGTCCTTTGCTGCCTGGCAGGCATTGGCAACGGCGATGCCGTACCGGGCCGACCGGAACATACCGATGTCGTTATTATAGTCGCCGACAGCAATGGTTTTCTTGGGGTCTGCCTTTAAGTATTCGATAAGTTTTGCCAGCGCCAGCCCTTTATCCACACCTTTGGGCAATATCTCAAAAAGTGTTTTCTCTGAACGGATAAAGGAAAACTTTTCTGCCGCAGGATGGGCTTTCAAGGTCTTTTCCACACCCAGGATGACATCCTCCCGGGGACAACCGAACACGATCTTCGCCTTTGTCTCCCGGATATCCCGGTAATGCTTTACCTGGTGGGGAACACCCGTCCGCCGGCGGAACATCTCTGTCACTTCGTTATCCCTGGAAAACAGCGCTTTATCAAATAGGGTGACTTGAATGCCCGCTTCCGGACACTGCCGGTCCACACATTCCAGAAGTTCCTCAACTCCATCAGCCAGTGGTATCTTCCAGACATATTCCCGGGCTTCGCCGTCATACAGACCGCTGCCGTTGATACAGCCGAAAGGCACATTGGGCTTCGCTGCATTGTAGGCCTGCTGGGAATAATAGGGCATCCGCCCGGTAATAAAGGTAAACCAGCCGCCTTCCTGCTTAAAATATTCAATTGCTTCCTTGTTTTCTTTTGAAATCGTTTTATCGTTGCGATACAGTGTGCCATCCAAATCTGTACAGATCAAAATGCCGTCGAATTTACCCATTTTGAAATCCCCTTTGTTTATCTGCGCCCATTATAGCACACCCAAAAGACAAATCAACCCTTTGCCATCAAGCGCAAGAGAATTATTTTGCTTCCTTTTAAGAAAGGGAGACGCTTCCTTACAGAAAGCGTCTCCTTTTGATATTCTATTATTTCGATTACAAACCGGCTTCTAAATCCATTTCCTCAAAGTCCTGATAACCTGCAGGCGGTGTAATGGTAACCTGCTGTCCGGGATTTTCATAGGTGACCATCGCCTTTGCTTTTGTGGTGGTGCTTATACCTTCTACTGTCATATCCATAGTAAACGCGATATCGCACCCCGTTGCATAGTCCCCTGCCATAGTAATGGTCACAACGGCGTCGGAAATTTTCATTTCTCCAATGTTCGTGCCGGTTTCAGAATTCATACTTTCAATCAGATCTTCATACAGTTCTGCAAATTTTTCCGCCGGGAAAGGAATGGTTGCGGTCTGACTGCCATCTTCCGTCTGAACCAATTGTACATCCTTTAACAATTCTTCCGGAATCTCCTTGAGCATGTCGTTGGCGCTGTCGGCATAATCAAGTTCGCCTTTCATGTCTTCTGCAGAACACTTATACTTCATATCGCCCATAACAACATAGGCCCATTGTCCCTCTTGATACATCTCGATTTCGAGTTCCTGTCCAAGCATAGACATTGACATTGCCACAGATACCACCGCATTGTCACTTTTGGCATCTTTCACCTTGATTTTTGCGGTAATTGGAACAGACATTGTCATTCCTTGCATCGACATATCCATTTCCATTTTCATCGTGGCAGACATAGAATCCAAATCACTGGTCTTTTTCAACGCCGCATTGATCACTTCTGCGGTACTTTTAGGGGTAGCAACCGCAGGATTCTCTTCATTGTCACCACAGGCTGTCAGCATCACACCGGTAAACAATACAGTAACCGCGAGGAGCAGCGCAACAATTCTCTTTTTCATAAACAACTTCCCCTTTCATAGAACGATACAGACAACTTACCTCGCCACTGCGAGGATCTATTACAATCTTAACACACAACTGCCATCTTTGCAAGCGTACCATATTCCGAATAGTTAGAAACAGATCAGCCCCTACTTCTTTACTATTCACGATTACCGCTTTCCTAAAAATCTCCCACACCGGTCAGCAAAAAGGACACCATCCGGTTGGATGGCGTCCTTTTTTACGGCTATCTGTTCCTTGCTTCAAATCCAGTTGATCACAAAATCTTCCGTTGTTTGTAATGTATATACCTTCAGTTCCGGAGAACAGTGCACATTTTTGAGAGTAACCTCTCCGTCCCCTTTCGTTCTGATAATACAGTCTCCGGCAAATCCCGCAATGTCCATATTTTCCATAAGTATCTTTTTATAATTGCAGGCTCTGACCAGTTCATCGCAAGATGCGCCCGGACGCATCTTGATGGATACATTTTCCATGGTCAATGTGACCTTGTGCTGTTCGGTGCCGTATAAAGATATGGGCATGGCAACATCTGTCGCCTGAATATTCCGGAATGTAATATCCTTTAAAGGGCGATACCGCTGCCAAACTTCATTGCCGGAAAAATTATAATGCAAGAAACGATCGGCACCGCAAATCTCGCAGTCCTCTATCACAATATTTCCCGGCTCATCGGGAATGGGAACGGAATAATCAGCATAGTAGGTAAAAAAGCTCAGCATATTATTTCTCGCCCGTTCACTTGTTGCCATCACGCCGGAGGCCTTTTCCTCATTGGTCAGACCACCGCGGAAGGAATATTTTCCGGGGGCATACGCCTTGCAGTTTTTGATAGATACATTTGTTCCGCCAAAACGAAACGCGGAGCAAGAACTGTTCAATATACAGCGTTCCACAAGCACATTCGTATTACCAAATCCGGCAATACAATCGTCACCCGTGTAAAACTCGCAATCCGTAATGGAAATGTTGCGACACACCGCCGCATCAAATCCATCATGTCCCGCTTCCACCTTTACATTTTTGACTGCGATATTCTCGCAAAAAAGCATATTGTGTGCCCAGTTTGCGCTGTTTTTTACCGTATAACCGGAAAAATGGATGTTCTTTACATTGAAAAAGCAAACAGCGTGGGGGCCGCGGTACTCTTCTTCACCGATTGCATCAAAGCAGTTATCCCCGTCGATCACCGAGCCTTCTTCGCCGATGATGGATACATTTTCTGCGTCAATGGCACGAATCAGGGCGTTGTTCCACCGGCTACCGGGAATCCGCTTGAAACGGTAGCGGCTGTCATTTTCATCGTATTCCGTCTCGCCATGGATAGTCCAAAGACCAACATACCCAGCATCGGTGATCTGCTCCGGTTTCAGCGGCTCCACAGTATCATGCACATAGCCGTAATACTCCTCCGGATCACGCACACCTTTCAGCACAGCATTCTTCTGCAAATATAATGTAATATTGGAACGCAATCGAATGCCTCCGGTCAGATAAACCCCCTCCGGAATAATCACTTCGCCGCCGCCAAGGTTAAAGCAGTGGTCGATCGCTGCCTGAATGGCAGTTGTCTGCAGCGTGCCGTCGCACTTTGCGCCAAAATCCTTTATCGATGCAACTGTTTTCATTTTCTTATCCCCTTGTCTTTTATATAAATTATGTTACAATTAAATTATATCGCACAATCAGACAAGAAAATATCACGATATTGCACCTATAATATCACTATATTAAACACATGCCGAGGATTGTTGCTTATGCTTGATTTATATGAACAGGTCAGCCACAAAAGCAGAAATAATCTACCAATGAAGATATATAGGACCTCAGGTGTATATCTTCATTGGCACGAAGAATATGAATTCATAATGATTGAAAACGGTAGTGCGCTTTGTGTGATAAACGGCGAGCCGATCGTGTTAAAGCAGAATAGTGTCATTCTGTTGCAGAGCGGAGTTCTCCATATGATACATCCAAGCAGCAATAATATCACAGCAATTGTCGTCTCACCGTCCTTTTGGGCAGATAAAACGGTCTTAGAACTGTTTTCCGGGCATATAAACTTTCAGAGCATTTTTGATCATACTGATCCTGTAGACCTCTCGGTCATCGAAACACTGAAATACATCGTTAAAATATACGATGAGCAGTGCTTTGGATACGAGTTTATTATGAAATCAAAATTCACAGAACTTTTTGCGACATTACTACAAAACGGGCGATTCTCGCACGCACCAAGTCTCGGCAAAAAGCTTCCCGCCGAGTTCAAGAATTTGATGAATTATGTCCACGAACACTATTCCGAAAAAATCTCACTTGATACTTTATCGAGCATTTCTTTTTACAGTAAAGCATATATTATAAAGCTATTTAAAAAATACACCAACCTTACTCCTTCAGAATATATCATACAATATAGATTGAGTATGGCAAAAAGAATGCTCCAAAGCAGTAAGGAAAACAATCTCGATATTGCTCTTGCCTGCGGTTTTAACAGCGAATCCTATTTTATACACATTTTCAAAAAACACTTTGGCATCACTCCACAAGCATATCGCAGCAGAATATAGAGCACTATTGCGATTCCGATAGGAAGAACGAAAAAGGCCACCCGTTTGGGTGGTCTTTTTTTGGCATTCGTGTCCGAAAAAAACTGGTTGAAAAACCTGATTTTCTTTATTATTTTATCAATTTTAGAATCGTTTCTGTCGAATTGATATATTCTGTTGCAATTTCTTTTATTTTATCCTGTCCGTAATTAAATTTATCATATATTCCTACGGTAGGCATGCCGATCTTTGTAGCGGTCTCAATAGCGGTAAGTGAATCTTCAAACAGCCATGTGTCTTTTATTTCAACACCCAAAAACTCGGCTGCTTGTAAAAAAACATCCGGCTCGTCCTTACCTTTACCTATGGTACCGCAAGAAAACACCTTCAAAAAATATTTTCCAATATCACAATGTTCTAATGCCACATCAATTAGTTCCGGTGCAGTTGCCGAGGCAATACACATTTTAACTCCATTATTTTTGCAATGCTCTAAAAACGCCCTCACACCGTCTTTTAATTCAACTCTGTTGGCATAAAAATCATTCATAATGCTGTTTGCAAGAGACAACAATTCTTCTCCGCTTTCGCCAAGTTTGTAATTCTTGTGAATTAGATACATTGCGTCTTTTAAAGTAAGTGTGCGTACTTTTTTATCGTCTTCAAGACTTGGCACAAAGCTTTTATCGTTTAAATATCTTTCCCCAAAGGTCGACCATAATACATCCCAAAGCATTAGTGAATCAACCAATGTTCCGTCCATGTCAAAAATTGCCGCTTTCATATTTGTAAAAATCACCGCCTTAATCGCATTATAGCATAAAAGCGGCAAGGTCGCAATAATTATTCATTATTCATTAGCCGAAGGCGACTTCATTTTTCATTATTCATTCGAAAATCCGTTCTTCTTTAATGAATAATGAATGATGAAAAATGAATAGTGAATAATACAAACGAAAATCCGTCCTCTTACGAGAACGGATTTTCGTTTGGCTCTACTGACCAAAAAAGAACTCGTCAAAAACCGAGGATTTTCTATAACTTTATTCAATAAGAGCAATTATATCACTAATCAACAAATAAGTATGAACTATATATCTTGCTGCTTCCTCTTTTGATACATCACTATGTGTACCTTTATTTGTAGCATTATATATAGCATCTAACCGTTCTCCAATACTCGCCAAATCTGCTCCTACAATTTGCGAATATGTTTTGCTGCCGTTCTTACTTAAAACAAATTGTATAAGTCTATTTATATATTGCTCTTGACCTACTTTAATTTGCTTACCTCCACATATTATGGGCTCATCACGAGGAGGATACAGAGCATCAGCTAAATCCAAAAGGACTCTCCTACAACTATGAACCGCATTAGCCCAATCCTCAGGGTTATCTGAATCCATATTGCTGTAAACCGTCACAAACTTTCCTATCGCTTTGGGACATATTACAGCAAGCTTATCATTTACAGCTAACCGAGACTTAGTAAAAGTGTCCTCAACTATATTACCATACATCAACTTGTTGTAAATTGAGAGCACATAGTTGTAAAGATTACCTTTGACTATTTGAATCAGATTTTGGTTATCACGAATAGAAGTTACAATATTATTGCGCTCTCTCACATTTCCTTCAGGTACATATACGTGTTGATAAGGGTTCGCAGATGAAATTGAAACGTTGGGATCGGTTGCGGCTGAAAGTCGAATTTTTTGTGCTACTATTGCTTCTTCGAGATCAGGAAGCAATTGGGTCTTTGCATACTCTTTCGTTATAGTTTTATCATCCACTGTCTCTTTTTGTTTATATCTACGTCCTGCCAATTGTGCAATTCTCCACGAATCACTGGGCATACCATCTGGAGTTGATGGATACCCTGTTGACTCATAAGTAAAAAGAAGTATACCATCCTCATCATCCATCAATCTGCACAGCCGCAAACATTTTAAAACTATATTACTCATCGGTAACTCTGACAATTCAAAATTCTTCAGAATATCCGAAGCAAGTTCAGTACATTCTTTAATTCTTGCACTATTCATAATCTTAAACACACCTCGTATTTTACTAATTAAATCATATCATAATTTCAGATATTATACAACAAAAATCCGCTCACTTTCGTGAACGGATTTTCGTTTGTCATTCGTGTCCGAAAAAGAACTGAGTGAAAACCGAGGATTTTCTTTATATTTTTATCCACCGATGCTTGTTTTTCTAAAATAAGCATCAACAGCAATATCTTCATCATTAAATATCACAAAATAAGTATCGTGATTATAACTTGGATCCATACCACTATTTTCAAAATTAACATAATATGAACCGACATTTTCACCGGCATCCGATACATATTCTCGCTTAAACTCACCATACTTATCTTCAATTTGTTCACGCGATTTTCCGACTATCCATTCTTTGTCATATAACTCTAAAATATTATTTTCATCATAATGCTTCGGAAAACAAGCACATAAGCATACAATCAACGCAACAACAAGCAAAAATGCAACTATCTTTTTCATCTCATCACCGACCTTCAGGTATATTATAGCATAAAAGCGGCGAAGCCGCAATACTTATTACCTCTTACCTATTACTTCTTACTTCCCAAAAATCCCGTGCGAAACTTTATTTTGAGGTAAGAGTGAAGAGGTAAGAAGTAAAAAGTAAAAATCCCGCCCACTTAAGTGAACGGGATTTTTAGGTGTTTTGAACTTAATAACACGAATTCAAAATGCCCGAATTTCAATGATTTTTCGTTATTCTCTTTGCAAAATAACTATATAATCGATAAACAATATAAATGCGATCATTTTAAAGTTCTGCAAAGGTAGAAGCATATCACAAAACGCAAGGTTTCTGTTAAATTATTTTTCTTCCGAAATTTTAGGATATCGGTAAACAAATTTATTGACAAGCCAAGCAGACGCTACACCGATTAATGTTTGAACTACTCTTAAAATTGCATATAAATATATATTTGTATTTGAATTTCTATCTCTTACCAAGCAAATTATAAAAATGATAGCCGCAATTCCACAAAAATTTTTACAGTTAAAGAGTTCTGCAAACCACAGGGTTATTAATACGCCTATCCCAATCAACGTCATATCCACTATGGCTAATATACTAAGGTTTGTTATATGGTTTCCCGCCAACACACTGATATATAAAACACATAGTCCTATGGTTAGACCGATCAAAGTAGCTTTTATCCTTAGTAATCCAAATTCTTTTGTTTTCTCTACACTATCACGCATTTCTATAACTGCGTAAATATACGCAAAGAGTGGATGGATTTCAAACTGCGGAAAAATAATGCGAAGTAATTGCCATATAACAAATGCCAAAACTACTGCAATCACACTTTTGATTTTTCTTTTTCCTATTCGTGGCAACTTATTCCCAACCAAAATTTCAACTTCTTTCATTGTCAATCTTATCAAGTGTTAACACCGATTTATGTATATTATAGCATAAAAGCGGCAGAGGTACAATAATTTTTCATTATTCATTTGAAAATCCGTTCTTGTTTAATGAATAATGAATGATGAATATTGAAAAATGAAGAATACAAACAAAAATCCGCCCTCTTACGAGAACGGATTTTCGTTTGGAGGCGACACCCGGATGTTGAACTTCGGTTCAAATCCGCGTCTTTTAACCAAAAAGAAAAACCTCCGCATACTGCGGAGGTTTCCTTTTTGGAGGCGACACCCGGATTTGAACCGGGGAATCAAGGTTTTGCAGACCCATGCCTTACCACTTGGCTATGTCGCCGTATGAAATTGTATGCGCTGAATATGCGGTGTAGAACTGACGTGCGGCTGACGAGGCTCTGAACTCCGGTTTTGCAGGCATCAGCGGCGTTTT
>CALBJG010000099.1 GCA_937892865.1 uncultured Clostridia bacterium | reverse complement strand
CAAGAAAAATGGCCGACGCAAGGCCGACCTTTCCCTGTGACGCAGCGATATACGCAAGCGTAAACAGAAGCAGTTCAGCCGCCCGATGACCGGACATACTCCGCAGAAGTTACCGTTTTTCAACGCAATCTCCTGCATCATCGCAGTGCGCAGCGCAGACTTCGCCTACACGCGCTCGATTATAGTACCATTTACGCCAAGGTTTGTCAAGAACTTTTTTAGAAAAAATAACAAAATTTTTCTATATTTTTCAGTAATTACAGAGAATATTTCTTTGAATAAAAAGAAGGGAGCCTGCGCTCCCCTCTTATACATTATAATTATGCCTATCATCAACCCTTGAATTGGGGTTGGCAGGTCAGGTTGACGCCCAACCGTTTGAATATCTTCTCATCCACCGCGGAAAGGATCACAGAAGAGTGGACTTCACAACCACGGAGTTTATAAAGTTGCTCCATAGCCTTTTCCGCTCTGGGATCGGTGGCAGCAGAGATAGACAGCGCGATCAGCACCTCATCGGTGTGCAGACGGGGGTTGCGATTACCCAAATGGTCAACTTTCAAATGTTGAATAGGATCAATGACCTCCGGCGCAATCAGGTGCAGGCTGTCATCCAGGTCTGCCAGGGCTTTGAGGGCATTGAGCAGCAACGCAGAGGATGCGCCCAGCAGATCGGATGTTTTACCGGTAATGATCTTGCCGTTGGGCAATTCCATCGCCGCAGCAGGTTTTCCGGTCTGTTCCGCTTTTTCCAAAGCCGGTGCAACTACTCTCCGCTGATCTGCGCTGATGCCGGCTTTCTTCATCAGCAATTCCAGTTTGAACACCTGGGCATCGGTAGCCTTACCTTGTTTCTGGTCGCACAGCGTGGCATAATACCTGCGCAGGATCTCCTGCCGGGATGCCTCTCTGGCTGCATCATCGTCAATGATGCAATTGCCTACCATATTGACGCCCATATCCGTGGGGGACTTATAGGGGCACTCGCCCAAAATTCGCTCGAACATCGTAACCAGCACCGGGAACGCTTCCACATCACGGTTATAGTTGACAGTGGTCTTATTATAGGCTTCCAGATGGAAGGGGTCGATCATATTCACATCGCTCAAATCCGCCGTTGCCGCCTCGTAAGCCAGGTTTACCGGATGATTCAGCGGCAGATTCCACACTGGGAATGTCTCGAACTTTGCGTAACCTGCCTGCACGCCCCGTTTATGCTCGTGGTAAAGTTGGCTCATACAAGTGGCCAATTTACCGCTGCCGGGTCCGGGAGCGGTGACCACCACCAATTCCCGGGTGGTTTCGATAAAATCATTTCTGCCGTAACCCGCATCGCTGACGATATAGGGAATATTGGCAGGATAACCGGGGATATCATAATGGTGATAAACCTTCAGGCCCATAGACTCCAGCCGTGACTGGAAGGCTTTGGCCGCAGGCTGATCGTTAAACCGGGTAAGCACCACGGAACTGACATACAGTCCAAAGTCCCGGAATACATCGATCAGACGGATCACATCCCGGTCGTAAGTAATGCCCAGGTCGCCACGGACCTTATTTTTTTCAATATCGCCGGTATTGATGGCGATGACCATCTCCACCTTATCCTTCAGTTGCAACAGCATCTGCAGTTTGCTGTCAGGCTTGAAACCGGGCAACACCCGGGAAGCGTGATTGTCGTCATAAAGTTTGCCGCCAAACTCCAGATACAGTTTGCCGCCAAATTGCTCGATCCGGCTGCGGATGTGGGCAGACTGGCTTTGAATATACAGTTCGTTATCAAACGCTATCTTTGCCATAATGCTTTCTCCTCTGGTCTTTGCCGAAAAAGTTTCACTTTCCTTATTGTATAAGAAAGCGCCAAAAATAGCAAGTGATTTTCGCCACTTTCCTACGGCTTTTTTCGTTGACAGCACCGGGGGTGTGTGCTACCATTTGATATATATTATATAAGGAGTGGGCTGTATGGATCCCTATTCCCGTACTGAACTGCTGTTAGGCAGTGAGGCAATGCAGAAATTGAAAAACGCCACTGTTGCCGTTTTCGGTCTTGGCGGTGTAGGTGGTTATGTAGTAGAAGCGCTGGCAAGAAGCGGCGTAGGCGCTTTGGAATTGATCGACCACGATACCATTAGTGTAACCAATATCAACCGGCAGATCCTTGCTACCCGGAGCACTGTCGGACAAAGCAAAGCGGAAACCGCGAAGGCGCGGGTGTTGGATATTGACCCCGGCATCCGGGTAAATGCCCGCACTGTTTTTTACGGTCCCGATACTGCCCCGGAATTTGATTTCACCAAATATAATTATGTAGTGGATGCCATTGACACCGTTACCGGAAAACTCGCGTTGGTGACAGCCGCCCAGGCGGCAGGTACACCTATTATCAGTTCAATGGGTACCGGCAATAAATTGGATCCCACCAAATTTCAAATTGCTGACATTTCCAAAACATCCGTATGCCCTCTTGCCCGGATTATGCGCAAGGAATGCGCCAAACGGGGCATTAAGCATTTAAAAGTTTTATTCTCCACGGAAGACCCACTCCCCTCCTGCCCCGACCCCGGCGAAGAACTTCCGGAAGGTCGCCGGGCGCTTCCCGGCAGTGTAGCCTTTGTCCCTTCGGTGGCCGGTCTGATCATCGCAGGCGAGGTCATTAAGGATCTGATAAAATAAAATGTATCCCCCGGCGGAGCAATTTGCTCCGCCGGGGGACTTGTTTAACTGATGCGCTGGTAAACAGTCAGGATACGCTTGGCGCAGGCTTCCAGGTCACCCCGGGTCAGTTTGCCCTCTTTCAGGGCTGTTTCCAGTTCCTCAGGGTAGCCGATTTCCATTTTCATATCGTTACCGGCTTTTACCTCGGTCACAGGGTCGTTCTTGATGCCCCAGTCGGTGGTGATCATACCGGCATAACCCCACTCACCCCGCAGAATACCCGCAATGAGTTGGGTCGATTCACTGGTATGGATGCCATTAAGCAGATTATAAGAGGTCATCAGTGTCCAAGGGTTAGATTCCTTCACACAGATCTCAAAACCCTTTAAATAAATCTCCCGCATTGCCCGCTGGGAAACACGGGAATCGTTGACCTGCCGGTACAGTTCCCGGTTGTTGCATGCAAAATGCTTGACGCAGGCGGCAATGCCGTTGCTCTGGATACCCCGGACCTTGGCTGCCGCCATCTTGCCCGAGATAAGGGGGTCTTCTGAAAAATACTCAAAGTTTCTGCCGCACAAGGGGGTACGGTGGATATTCAGCGCCGGGGTCAGCCAAACCTTCAGGTCGTTCTCCTTTACCTCTGCGCCGCCGGCTTTTCCGATTTCTTCCAGCAAATCCGGATTCCAGGTACAGGCCAACAGTGTAGCGCAAGGCCATGCGGTGGTGGGGATACCGTGTTCTTCGTCGATCCGCAATCCGGCAGGACCATCAGCCGTAGGCGCAGGAGGTACACTCAGCCGCTCCAGAGATGAGAAACTAAAGGTATTGGACACACCCACATTAGGAGATACACTCATAAATTCGCACAGTTCCTTGTCGGTAAACTGGGCAACAAAGTTTTCCATGGAAATATCCTTGCCCAGCCGGTCAAAGCCCACAATTTCCGCCGGGGCTTTCCCGCCCAAGGGCTTATGCTCAGCGAAACAATGCCGTGCTTCACCCTGGGGCAGAGTTTCATAACTGCCATCAGCCAGCAGTCGTTTAGGAAGCGCCACCGGTATGCAAAGTTCACTCAGTTGCTGCGCCACCACATCGTTTTCCAATGTATAGATATATTCTGCCTCAGTGGTGTCTCTTACGCTGGTGCCGATATAGAAACGGTACTCGCCTTTTTCCAGCACATAGGCAGCCTTTTGCACCTTGCCTAAGTCATCAAAACTTGCCATATCGGTTGCTTTCCAGCTAAGAGTCAGGCTTTGGCTCTCGCCCGGAGCAAGGAGGTTTGTCTTTTGGAATGCGCACAGCGCCTTGGCAGGCTTGCCCAAAAGCCCCTGAGGGGCGCTGAAATAGGCCTGCACCACTTCCTTGCCTGCCCGGTCACCGGTATTGGTAACGGTAATGTTTGCGGTGATAACGCCATTCTCCTCGGTACATACCGGTTCAGCTAAGTTAAATGTAGTATAGGACAGGCCGTAGCCGAAGGGATAGAGAACTTTCCGGGCTGCACCGGGAATGGTTTCAAAGTAGCGGTAGCCCACATAGATATCTTCCATGTATTCCACATAATAGTCACTGTCGTCAAAGTGGTTTGCGCTGGGGTAATCAGCAAGATTCCTGGCAAAGGTAGTCGCCAGTTTACCGGAGGGGTTTATATCGCCACAGAGGATATCCGCAGCCGCCAAGCCGCCCTCCATACCCGCCTGCCAAGACAGCAAGATTCCGTTGATTTTGGGATTTTCTTGCAGGTGGGCAACCTGAACTACGCCACCAACATTCAGCACCACGATGCATTGCTCGAAGGCAGCGCTGACTCTGTCCAGCAAAGCATTTTCCTTATCGGTCAGGCAGAAATCGCCCTTGCGGCCGTCACGGTCGCAACCCTTGCCGGAGATCCGGTTCAACACCACAACCGCAGTATCGGTAAAGGCGCGGGCTGCGTCAAACAGTTCCGCCGGCACTTCCGCCTCTTCTACAAATATATCCCGAACCTTGTCGCAAAGGATTCTGGCCTGGACCATCGCCTCAGGGCTTTGCCATCCGGGGGCTGTTTTCTCTTTTCTCGCTTCCGCTTTAATCGCTTCTACCCGGGCTTTCTCCTGGATAGTCCATTGGGTATAGAATTCCTCCAAGCCGGGGAACAGACTGACTTTGCCTTCCGCCTGCTTAGTCTGCAGGCCTTGGCAGAAATTACGGATATAAGCACAGTGCACATCACCGCTGCCGGTACCGCCTTTGATGTAGTTGACAGAGGCCTGTCCAAACAGCGCCAGTTTTGCGCCCGCAGCCAGGGGCAGGACATTATTCTCGTTTTTCAAAAGGACCATACCCTCGGCAGCAGCCCGTCGGGAAAGATCGATATGTGCATTGCATCCGGTGATCATATATTTCGCTCCTTTTCTCGTTTTTTTATATTATAGGAAAGTTTATGCTATTGTACAAGACAAAACTTGCTTATTTTCAGTCAAATTCTGCTTTTTAGAATCACAAATGAAATCTTTTTTGTAAAAATCTGATTTTATTAACCGGGTTGTTTTGGGTTTTTAAATATGATATAATAAGAAAAACTAAAAAATGGAGGTTTTTACTATGGAATTCAGCGTTAACCATCCCCTGCTGTTTATTATGGCAGGTTTGCTGGTGGCTGTGGTGCTGGGACAATCTGTATTTTTCCTGGTCAAAGCATTGCGGCGAAGCAAGGCTTTGGGCATGGATCAGGCAAAGATCCGCAAAACCATGCTCTCTGCCGGCATTTTTACCATCGCCCCGGCGGTCGCCATCGTGATCAGTGTGATCGTGTTGAGCAAATCTCTGGGTCTTCCCCTGCCCTGGCTGCGGTTGAGTGTGGTAGGCTCTATGAGTTATGAGACCGTTGCCGCCAACAACGCTCTTTCTGCCATGGGGCAGAATCTGGGCAGTGGCAGTATTACTGCGCAACAGTATGTAAATGTCCTGCTGGTTATGACTATCAGTATTATGATGGGCATTTGGCTGGTACCGGTGATCGGCAAAAAATTGCAGACCGGTATGAAATCCCTTGCAAACCGGGATGCCAAGTGGGCAGATATTTTCCAGAATGCCTTGTTCATTGGTATGATCGCGGCATTTTTGGGATTCGTTTTCTGCGATGTTTCCCGGCTGTGGAGCGAAGCCTCCCGCACTGTGACCAAAGAGGGTGTGACTACTGTGTTCTCCGCCACATCCGGTCTGATCCCTGTATGTGTTATGGCGGTATCTGCGCTGGTGATGGTCATTTGCGGACTTTTGATGCGTAAGCCGAAACTGAAGTGGCTCAGCGAATATGCCCTGCCTATCAGTCTGATCTTGGGTATGGCTTCCGCCATTCCCCTTACCGGTTGGTTAAATTAAGGAGGGGATCAAAATGAAAAAAGAAATGACTTATATTGATTCCGTCCACAGAGACGGCCGCATCTGGAACATCAGTGTGATGATCCTTTTGATGGCATTCCCCGTTGCCGTTGCTTTTATTTTTCAGGCATTTCCCGATTGGCCTGCCCTTTTGAAAGGTCTCATTGCCACCGCGCCGATGTACTGGGCAGTAGGCGCCATTGAAACGGTC
>CALBJG010000098.1 GCA_937892865.1 uncultured Clostridia bacterium | reverse complement strand
TATGGTGATATGCGTTAATCATTTGATATAGCGATTAAAAATACACCCCCGATATTGCTTATCCCCAGTGGGAGTAAAAAGCAGTATTGGAGGTGATTTCTTTTCTTCGGAAACAGCTTGTCCTATAGTGAATATTGTAAAATTAGTGAAAAATAGGCTCAAGTTGTTCTTATATGGTTGCAGATATGCCATTTTTGCGAAAAGTATCAAAGTGCCGAAAAGCCAGTCATATCAAGGATTTTCGGTCTTTCCGAAATGCTGGTTGTTCTTTGGTGGTCGTGGCATCTGCCGCCAGATCTTCCGTCAAATCAGCGATAGGATCGCCTTTCACTTGCATTGTTGCGGCAGTCCAGGGTGTTCCGGACGCAAAAGTCGGATACACACCGGTCGTATGATCCACAAAATACGGTGCAAAGGCTGAATCTTGAATCTGCGAATCCTTCAAATTTCTTGTAAGTTGGTGAACGATCGCGCCAACCATTTCCAAATGACCAAGTTCTTCTGTGCCAATATCCGTCAGAAGCCCTTTCAGTTCATCAAAAGGCATAGAATAACGCTGGGATAAATATCTTAAAGATGCGCCTAATTCTCCATCAGGACCGCCGTATTGCGAGATAATAATTGCTGCAAGGCGGGGATTTGGTTTGTCGATCTTTACCGGATATTGCAACTTTTTATCATAAATAAACATATATTATACCTCCCGATTTTTCGCATATTCCCACGGCCATGGATCATCCAACCATTTGTAGGCGCCGGAAGATACAGATTTATGATTCAAAGGTCCATATTTTTTCTCATATGCCATAGCGCATTTTTGATACATTTGCTGATAATTTGTGTATAATTCCAGTGCTTCAGCATCATCTCTGTGGGTATCGAGATATAATGCCAATTCCTGAATCGCAAAACCAAGAGTCTGTAATTCTGTCAGTGGAGTGACCGGTTTATCCTGCTTATTGACCATTCCCATAAATGGCAGATCCAGCCCCGGGTAAAGCGTTCCTCTCACAAAACCTTTTCTTGCTTCGTACACCGGCGGATTCTCCAATTGAAACGGAACATAAGGATTTGCCAACGGAGCAGAGCAGGGAAGTCTACCTTCTGTGTATGCAGATTCTTTTCTGTTATTATGCAACACCAATTCCTCCAATCAATAATATTTGGAATCAAATTCCGTGTCATTCTATGTCAAATATCTTCCTGTTGTTCTGAATATTGCTAAAATCACATAGAATATCACGAGGTGTTTGCTATGGATAGAAAATTCATTCTGAAAATGACCCCATTGTATTTTTTGGCAGTTTTCGGTTTAATAATCGTTGCATTATATAGCAGCAACGCTGTTACTGTACATCTTCAAGATACTTTTGATGATAATCGTAAATGTATAATCATTGATGCCGGACATGGCGGCGAAGACGGCGGTGCAATTTCTGTTTCCGGAGAATACGAAAGTAATATTAATCTGAATATCGCTTTAAAAACCAATGACTTTATGAAACTATTGGGTTTAAAAACGAAAATGATTCGAACAGATGACCGGTCAATATACATATCCGGAAAATCGTTATCGGAGAAAAAGATTTCAGATTTAAAAGAAAGAGTGCGAATTATTGAGGAAACAAGCAATCCTATTTTGATCTCAATTCATCAAAATTACTTCTCAAGCAATAAATACTCCGGTCTGCAAGTCTTTTACCCAAACACCCCAGGTAGTAAGGTATTGGCAAAAGAACTGCAAAATAATGCAAAATTTGCGATTAATCGCCAAAACAACAGAACTATCAAACAATCAAAAGGGGTTTATCTTATGGACCACATCGAATGTACCGGTGTTTTGGTTGAATGCGGATTCCTATCCAACTATCAGGAAGAAGCAATGTTACGCGATGAAAGATATCAAAAACAGATTGCCTCATTGATCGGTATCACTGTGTGCAATTATCTTGACCGTGACAGTAAGAATTGATATAATGATATAAAATTGTACTGGGAGTTGTTACGCAATGGCAAAAAACAAAACTGTATTTTACTGTACTGCTTGCGGAAATGAAACACCAAAATGGATGGGAAAATGTCCTGCTTGCGGCGCATGGAATACAATTGAAGAACACAAAGAAACAGCGTCTGCGGCTACGCGAAGCAAAGTTTCCGCACAACCCCAACGAACTGCGCAAACACTGCGTCAAATCGATACAGACAATGAAGTCCGATTCACAACCGGTCTCGGCGAGTTGGATCGTGTTTTAGGCGGTGGTGCGGTGGTTGGATCGTTGATCCTTGTTGGCGGCGCCCCCGGTATTGGCAAATCAACTCTGTTATTGCAAATATGCAACAGCCTCTGCAATGGCCGTAAAGTGCTTTATATTTCAGGCGAAGAAAGCGAGCGACAGATCAAAATGCGCGCTCTGCGGCTTGGTGTCAACCCGGAGGAGCTGTATATTCTTTCTGAAACACGATTATCAGATATTACAGCTACCGTTGAAACTATCTCTCCGGATATTTTGATCGTAGACTCCATACAAACATTATATAATGATGACAACGATTCTTCACCCGGTAGCGTTTCCCAGGTAAAAGATTGTACAATGACAATGATGCACTTATCAAAAATATTGGGAATCACTGTATTCGTTGTTGGTCATATCAATAAAGATGGCGCAATAGCAGGCCCTAAAGTTTTAGAGCATATGGTCGATTGCGTATTATACTTTGAGGGCGATACAAATACGAGTTACCGTCTGTTGCGCGCTGCAAAAAATCGTTTTGGATCCACAAATGAGATCGGTGTGTTTGAGATGATTGATAAAGGATTGCGAGAAGTCCCAAATCCTTCACAAATGCTACTCTCCGGGCGTCCTGAAAATTCGTCAGGAACTTGTGTTGCATGCGTCATGGAAGGCACAAGACCGCTGCTTGCAGAAATTCAGGCACTGGTTTCGAAATCAACATTTAATGTTCCCAGAAGAACTGCAGACGGATTTGATTTTAACCGTGTTGCGCTGCTGCTGGCAGTAGCAGAGAAACGCGGAGGAATGAAACTAAGCACTTTGGATGCTTATATTAATGTCATCGGCGGACTTCAATTGGACGAGCCTGCTGCAGATCTGCCCGTACTGCTCGCTGTTGCTTCGTCGTATCGGGATCAAGTTATTCCGAATGATACGGTAGCAATAGGAGAGGTGGGTTTGACCGGTGAAGTCCGCAGTGTATCGCAAATTAGTCAAAGATTAAGCGAAGTTGCACGTTTGGGCTTCAAAAAATGCATTATTCCACACAAAAATGGGGAAAATATTGAAATTCCCGAAGGTTTGACCGTTTATAAAGTCAGAAACCTCCGGGAAGCAATAGAGATCGCGTTGATTTAATTATCCGATTCCTCATCAGAGGAGGGGGGAGGCGAATCAGAAAAGTCAAGTTTTGACAATGGATTTGCCTCTGCAGCGACCTTTAATTCAGTGTTTTCAATATGCGTATAAATTTGGGTGGTGTTTAAATTTTCATGTCCCAAAACCTCTTGGACAGTTTTTACATCAACACCGCCGGAAAGCATCATTGTTGCAGCAGTATGGCGTAATTTATGCGCTGAGAACATTGATTCGTCTAAACCGGCCTTTAATAGTGCTTTTTTCACTAATCTGTGTACAGCAGTAACACTGATCCGGTTTCCATCACGAGATCCAAATAAGGCGCGATTATCAGATAGTGTTTTTTTGTTGCGTTCGACAAGGTAGGCGTCAATCGCTTTACGACAGGGAGTGCCAAAGTAAACGAAACGTTCTTTATTGCCTTTGCCGATAACACGAATCCTATCCTCATATACATCGTTTAAGTTTAAGCCGACCAATTCACTACGGCGAATGCCACAATTTAAGAACAGCATTAAAATAGCATAATCACGCAATTTATTTTGACCGTCAACAGATTGTAAAAGCCTTGAAGATTGCTCAATTGTTAAGTATTTAGGAAGGCTTTTTCGCAATTTGGGATACTCTAAATCAGCCACTGGATTTTCTGTTAATTGCTTTGTCCGAACGGTTAAATATTTAAAGAATGATTTAATGGCCGATAACTTTCTTGCGCGCGAAGATGCGCTTATTCCAACGCCATCATCCCGTGAATAGGATCGATCATTTGCAAGATAGGAAAGAAAATCAAAGACATCCGATGTGGTTATTTCTTTTATATCATTTAATGTCATATTGCGGATATCAATATCTTTAAGTGTAGAATTGACCGGCATATCATTGCGCATCAATTTTATAAATCGAAGAAACATTCGTAAGTCTAAATAGTATTCGGAAATCGTTAGTTGTGATTGACCTTTGATCGTTTCGTGATATGTAAGGAAATCCTTTAATACCTGGGGAATATCATTGTATCTTTTCATAGAAACCTCCTTAAATTCCTTATTCTGTATTCATTATATCATATATCTGCTCTAAACGCAACAAAATTTTTATTTTGTTGCGTTTGTTTTGTTCTAACTCAGATACAAGAAGAATTTGTCATTGGCTCTAACAACCAACGTGTCCTCTACCCATTTATATAACAAACAATAAAAAGTATTGCACCATTATCCAATCTAAACGCATACTCAATACACTTCCATATATTGATTCGAATATTATATTCATCTATTCTAAGACTTACATAATGATTCTTGCTATGTAAATTTATACATTACTGGTTTATGAGCATCAACGCGTTACATACACTTAAACCAACATTCGAAACGCAATGTAATAAAAACATCTTTTATGCTAGAGCAAATCATTGATACCATCCTATTCCCTGCCATATCTTCTTGGTATGTTAAAATGGAAAATTATTCTTTACATTTTCACACAGTTAAGATAAAATATCAATATAACAAGTTTTCAGATCGGAGGATCTTATATGAGCATAAAAAGAATCGGTGTATTGACCAGCGGCGGTGACGCACCTGGTATGAATGCTTGTGTTCGCGCAGTTGTGCGGACTGCATTATTTCACGGAATTGAATGCTATGGCATTCGCCGTGGTTACAACGGTCTGATTACCGGCGATATTATACAAATGAGTGAAAAAAGCATTGGCCATATTATTAACCGTGGCGGTACGGTGTTATATACAGCCAGAAGCAAAGAGTTTATGACCGAAGAAGGTCAAAAAAAGGCCGCTTCCACATGCCGTTTTCTCGGACTTGACGGTATCGTTGCTATTGGCGGCGATGGTACATTCCGCGGAGCCTCTGCCCTGTCCAAGCACGGCATGAATGTTATTTGCATTCCTGCAACGATCGATAATGACATTTGTTGCACTAACTACTCAATAGGTTTTGACACTGCAGCAAACACCGCGATCGAATGCATTGACAAACTTCGTGATACAATGCAATCCCACGAACGTTGTTCTGTTGTTGAGGTTATGGGTCGCAATGCAGGCTATCTTGCTATGTATGTTGGTCTTGCTGTTGGCGCTACAGCAATCCTAGTCCCTGAAAAACAGATCAATTTTGAAGAAGATGTAATCGAAAAGATCCGTCGTGCAAGATTAAACGGTTTCACACACTATATGATCGTTGTCGCCGAAGGCGCCGGTTCTGCAGCAGATATTGCGGCAAAGATCAAAGACACCATTGATCTGGACCCCCGCGTTACCGTATTGGGTCACATACAACGCGGCGGCTGCCCTACCGGCAGAGATCGCGTAAATGCCACTAAAATGGGTTACATGGCCGTTGAGATGCTTCTGGCCGGAAAGACAAACAGAGTGATCTGCACGAATAACGGTCGTTTTACTGATGTAGATATCCAAGAAGGATTGGGAATGCAAAAGAGTATTCAGCAAATCGAAGTCGATGTCCTTGCAGCAATGACCGGTTTTGATCACTAGAATAAATAAAAAAACTATCGATTTGTAAAAATCGATAGTTTTTTTATGCTTTGGGATGGCACTTTTCATACACAGATTTAAGTTTTTGATTGATCAAATGTGTATACATCTGTGTAGATGAAATGTCACTATGTCCCATCAACTCTTGCAGCGAACTGACATCGGCGCCATTTTCAAGAAGATGTACAGCAAAACTATGGCGCAATGTATGAGGCGTGATTTCCTTGTCAATATTCGCGGTTTGCTGATAGTGTTTCATGATCTTCCAGAAACCCTGCCTGCTCATACGAACACCGGAAATATTGACAAACAACGCCCGCTCATCAGGCGATTCAACCATCGTCTCTCTAATGTCCCGAAGATATGCTGAAAGCGCGCGCAATGCAGCCGGATACAGTGGAATGGTTCTGGTCTTATTGGCACTACTGCATTTAATTACACCGGCATCCAAATTTACATCGTCAACATCAAGGTCGATCAACTCGGAAACACGAATACCGGTCGCGTACATTACCTCCAGCATCGCTTTGTCGCGATATCCCTTCGCATCGACACAATCCGGCTGCGCAAGCAGCAGTTCTATTTCTCTGCTGGAAAGGATTTGGGGTTGCTTTTTCTCTCCCCTATCAACCTTAATATCCTTAACGGGTGTCTTTTCCAAAAAACCGGAAGAAACAGCGTACGCGTAAAAATTCTTAAGGCTGGCAAGATTCCGGGAAACAGTTGCTCCGGAACGACCATCTTGACGGAGATAATCCAGGTAATCGCTGATATTCAATTGTTCAGCATCCAAGATATCCGTATGCTTGACACTGGCCAGCCAAGAAGAAAACTGACGAATGTCGCGCATATACGAACTGATCGTATTTTCAGATGCATGTTTTACCTTAGACAGGTAATTTTCATAAGCCTGAACTAAATCCAACATGAAGTGAGCGAACCTTTCCATCTATTGATTGAACAGTGATGCCATATAAGGAATCACTAAATATATATCGACAAAACAAATTGCCGCCATCAACGGTATCGTGAGAGCAATATCTCCCCTGTTTATATCATTGGTCAATACTCTGATCCAAACAAACAACAAAACAACAACCGAAATACCGTCAGAAAACAAAAACAGTAATTTAACCAGCCAACCAAAACCTTCAAACGATTTCAAAATGTAAAAAACGCAGAAAGAATAAGTAAAAGCCTTTAAAAAAGATAGACAGCAAATTAAGTATTTTGCAGAAATAACAATAGCGGTAAAGGTTAAGGTGTACGGAATAAATAATGCCAGCAGATATCTTACGATCGACACATCTTCTGTAAAGACGCGCATCATTGAAATACCGGACAACAAAGAACTGTCTGCTAAACATCCGCCACAAATGACTCCCACGATCCAGGATGCGGAGAGAATATATAAATAAAAATTTTGCGAAGGACGGAAAGTTCTCTTGCAAAACAAATGAATCCAACTCCTTAATCGCCTTACAACTTTGGAGTCAGTTCAAAATAACGATTGATTACATATATGAATAACCAATAACACATATAGCAGACTAACTATACACCAAAATCGTTGTAATTGCAAGCATATTTGGATTTTTTAACTATTTTTGTTAATTATGCTGATTTTTATGTAAACGCAATTATGTAAACTTATGTAATCAAATTGTAAGTCGGTTTTATCATTTTCAATTATTTTCAATATATAGCGTGAAAACAAATTCGATGAACACAATATGTTGTTTTGCAAGATTTCTTTCACTTTGGAAATTGTAGGTAAATTATATTTACCTATCTTGCATTTTTGTACAACTTAACGAATTCGCATCTTTTTTCGATACCCTTTCCCTCTTTTGTGTTGTCGATTTTGCAGTAATGTTACCGGATAAGCTACAGTCACACCTATCAATGCATACACAATATTGTATACCCCTTTGCTATATATGAGTAAATTCACTATAAGTATCACCAGAAGATAAACAATATTAACGTAGAGTATGGTCATTGATTCTAAGCCTCGGTATCCAAACCGCATTATTATCCCCATAATTGTCAATGACAGAAAATAAACAAACGGCATTATATACTTCCCTATCGTTAATAACATCCTGCCACTGAATATAAGCCAGGATGCAGTCGCAAGAAGAATGCAACTAATAACAAACGCGAGTAAAACACCAATTCCTATAACTTTTACATTGGCATTTAAATTCTTAATTGATATTTTCATTTTATAATCACTCCCCTTTTTAGCAGACTATTCGCAGATAGGCAAAAAAATAACAGGAGTTTTAACTCCTGTTATTTTTCTCTAAAGTATAAATTTATATATCAGAAACCATCTTCAAGAGCAGGTCGTTTGCCTCCTCTTTTGTTGCGCCAACCGCTGTATAGTAGAACTTTACCTTCGGTTCTGTACCGGACGGTCTGACGATGACACTGCCAAAATTTCCAACAACAAACTCGAGCACATTGGATTTCGGCAAATTCAACCGGTGTTCAGTATGATCAACCAGATTTCGTTCCACTCTTGTCTGATAGTCTCTTGCAACGGTGACGGTTTTACCTGCAATCATATCCGGAGAATTGCTGCGGAGATCAGACATCAATTTTGCCGCTTTTTCCATCGCATCAGATCCGGTGAGTTCCAAACTCTTTACCTTTGCCAGGTAGTAACCATATTGTTCGTATAAAGAATCAATTGCGTCAAGAATCGTCTTGCCTTCCTTTTTCAAAGATGCGGCAAGTTCACACACAAGCATCGAGGCAACAACCGCATCCTTATCTCTGGCATAAGTGCCCTTCAAATATCCACAGCTTTCCTCAAAGCCGAACAGATATCTATTCTCCTCACCTATTTCTTCCAGCGCAAGAATCTCTCCGCCGATATACTTAAATCCGGTGAGAACTGCACGCATATCAACACCATATTTTGCAGCGATCTGATCCGCCATTGGTGTCGAAACAATACTTCTTACAGCAATGGCATTCTTGGGGATACTCCCCTTCTCATTCAATGACTTCAGGATGTAATCAAGCAAAACACAGCCTAATTCATTACCGGATAGTTTGCGGAACCCCTCATCACACGGAACAGCAATTGCAACACGGTCACAATCAGGATCTGTACCAAGGATCACATCACACTCGCACTCCTTGGCGATCTTGTAACTCTCTGCAAGGGCTGCATCTGTTTCAGGGTTAGGATACTCGCAAGTTTTAAAATCGCCGTCAGGATGCTCCTGGCAGGTCACAACTTGAATCCCAACGCCTAATCGAGAAAGAATCTCGCGCACGGGTTCGTTGCCAGTACCGCACAGAGGAGTATATACAATATTCAGTTCAGATTCTTTAATGATCTGCGGATCAACAGATTCAGCAAGAACACATTGATAATAAGACTCCCAGACATCTTGCGAAATATAAGAAATTTTTTCTTCTGCAACAAATGTATCCAGATTCTTGCTTTCGGGAATAAAATAAGGAATTTTACTGATTTCTTCCGTAACCACTGCCGCAGGCTCGTCAGTCATTTGACATCCATCGGGACCATAGCACTTTACACCATTGTATTCACCGGAGTTGTGACTTGCAGAGATCACAATTCCGCAGCCGCATTTTAATTCACGCACTGCATACGAAAGCATCGGCGTAGGCGCAAGTCTATCGTATAGATAAACATGAATGCCAGCCTCTGCAAATGCAACAGCGCAAACTTCTGCAAACAACTTAGAGTTATGCCGAGAGTCATAGCCAATTGCTGCTTTTTGGGGAAGATCCGTGCCGGAAAGCCACGCAGCCATTCCTTGTGCGGCGCGGCGAACTGTATATCGATTCAAGCGATTACTGCCAACGCCCATTACACCACGCATACCGGCAGTACCGAATTGCAGGTCGCTGCCAAAGCGTCCCTTTAATTCATCCTCATTGTCTGCAATAGAAAGCATTTCGGTTTTTTCAGCAACTGTAAGGTCAGCATTACGCCAAAACTCAAAATTTTCAATATAATTCATCAATAACCCTCCATTGGATTTTAAAAAAACAGCTCAAGTTTTGAGCTGTTTTTTCTTTATTACTCTTCAGAATCAGCGTTTTCAGAAGCAGACTTCCGCTCCTGTGCTTCAACCAATGCCTTGAATTTTGCACGGGTATCGCGAACATCTTCCAAAGCCATAGCAATTGCTTCTTCTGTACGGCTGAGAGCATCGTCCATATAACCGTTGCTTACATTGCGAAGCTCTGTGATTTTCTTCTGGGTCTGCAAGACCATCTCTTGGCACTGACGCTTTGCTTCCTGATAGATTGCCTCTTCAGCAACAAGGCGCTGAGCCTCTTCCTGAGCCTGACGGATCGTATTTTCAGCTTCACGACGAGCCTGACCAATCAGTTCATTACGGGACTCAACAATTGTCTTGGCCTGCTTTAACTCAGAAGGCATATGCGCAATCACTTCGTCCAACATATCCAGAACTTTATCCCGCTCCAAAATGCATTTATCAGCGCCCAAAGGCAGCGCTCTTGCATCTTGCACCATATCATACAGAGCAGAAATGATATCCTCAATCGTCTGTTCGTTCATTGTTTGTTTCCTCCTTGACGTATATCTGTAATCCTTTTTTTAAAATCATCTATAATTTGCTCAGGCAGGAAATCGGAGAGTTCAACATCGTAGATACCCAACTCTTTCACCGCGCTGGAGCTAAGATACATATACTGATGTTCAGATGTTAAAAACATCGTATCCAATGTTGGGTTGATTTTATGATTGATCAACGCCATTTGAAACTCGTTTTCAAAATCAGAACCGGCTCGCAGACCTTTAATAATAACACATCCACCTTTTCGCTTAGCATAATGGGCAAGCAATTCTTCGGATGCGTCCACTTCCACATTAGGGATGTCATTCACGCAGCGGCGGATCATTGCAACTCTTTCGTCCTGCGAAAACATAGGTTTTTTGGACGAATTCACAAGCACACAAACAATCAAACGATCGAAAATGTTTGCCGCTCGGCGGATGATATTCAAATGACCACTTGTAATCGGATCAAAACTACCGGGATAAATCGCTATTTTCATTCCACAGAACCTCTCCCGATCAATCTTTACGAAATATCGTAATCATTGTCGTACCGTACTTATAATCTTTTGACCGCTCATAACCATCAAAAGAACACAACAATTCTTTCTCAACCGGCCGTTCTGTGACTATTATACCACCAGATTGCAAAATGTCAATTTCTGATATTAATTTTAGCGAATTTTCTAACAAATCCCTGGCATAAGGAGGATCAAGGAATATAATATTGAATTTATCTTTGGTTCTTCGAAGATAAGTCAATGCATCGCCGCGAACAACATCACCCTGACCAGAAAGTTTTGCGCGCTGAAGATTTTCGCGAATCAAACTGCAGGCATCTTCCCTTTCATCAACAAACACCGCATGAGACGCTCCTCTGCTTAAGGCTTCGATGCCCAATTGTCCGGTGCCGCCAAACAAGTCCAACACATTCGAGGAAGGAATATCAAAATTAATAATACTGAATACCGCTTCTTTCACTCTGTCTGCGGTGGGTCTTGTTGCAGTACCTTGTGGCGTTTTCAAAACTACACCTCGGGCTTTTCCTGTAATTACTCGCATATTTACACCTCATTTATGGAAGGCATCAAAAATATTTTTTGCAACAGCAAACGGAACAACACGAGTCAATTCCTCTATTGATGCATTTTTGATGTTACGTAAGGATTTAAAATGCTTGATCAATTCACATTTGCGTTTCTCGCCAACGCCCGCAATTGTGTCCAACTGAGAATACTGCATACGTTTGCTGCGCAATTTACGGTGATAAGAAATTGCAAAATTATGCGTTTGTTCCTGAATGTTTCCAATCAGCGAAAAAACACCTTGATTGGATATGATACCAATCTCTTTTCCATCAGGCGTCACCAGAGCGCGTGTGCGGTGTCTTTCATCTTTCACCATACCAACGACCGGAAAGGATAATCCAAGGGCAATCAAGGCGTCAAGCGCCGTCTGCGCATGTACAACCCCTCCGTCGATCAAAAGCAAATCCGGTGCTGCATCAAAACCGGCATCACCATTCAAAAAATGCGTGAAACGCCGCGTGATGATCTGATACATAGACGCATAATCATCCTGATTTTCCAATCCATTTATCCGAAAATGCTTGTAATCGCTTTTACGCGGCCTGCCATTCAAATACACGACCATACTGCCCACAATATCAGATCCGGAAATATTGGAAATATCATAAGACTCGATTCTATTAAGAGATTCCATATCTAACATTTTACAAAGGTGCGCAATGGACGCGTTTATGCGCTCATCATTGCTGGTATGTCGTTCGATTTCCTCATAAGCATTGGATTGCGCAAGTTCGGAAAGTCTTTTAACGTTCCCTCGTTGTGGAATATGCAGTTTGACTTTTTTAGAAAACAATTCAGTAAGAAACTGTTCCAACAACGCTTTGTCCGGTATATCGAACGGCATAACGATCAACCTCGGACGATAGGCATTATTATCATAGTACTGCAACAACAGAGTAGAAAGCGCTTCTTCGGGATTATCCTGATACGGAAGCAGAGAAAAAACTTTTTCAGTCAGATTGCCATTACGGAAATGCAGGACAGAAAAACAAGCCTTTGCTTCCGACTGCCAATATCCGACAACATCCATATCAACTGCGCTGATCGCCGTAACAAATTGTTTATTCTTCAGTTTTTCAACAGAATTCAGTTGATCGCGCAACTGGGCAGCAAGTTCAAATTTCAGATCATCCGCCGCGCCAAACATTTGCGATTTTAAGTCAGCGATTACGCCGGCATAGTCACCGTTCAGGAGTTTTCTTGCGTAATCTATTGCATTGTTATAGTCATCTTTTCCGTCAGTTCTTGCACACCATCCGGCGCATAAGCCCATATGATAGTTCAAACACGGACGCTCTTTACCGATATCTCTTGGGAATTTCTTGCTGCATGTCGGTAATTTGAGAATGTCTTTAATTGTTTTGATCGCGCTGATTGTAACACCTCTATTACCATACGGGCCAAAATATTCGGCGCGATCATCACTGACTTTATTGCAAATGGATATATCGGGATAATCCGTAGCTGTGTCGATCCGAATAAAAGGATAGCCCTTGTCGTCTTTTAAAAGAATGTTATACTTCGGTTTATACTTTTTAATTAAAGATGCTTCCAAAACAAGGGCTTCAAATTCACTGTGCGCAATGATCACTTCAAAATGATCTATATGGCTAACCATCAGACGAGTTTTTGGGGTATGGGAAGCGGTATCCTGAAAATACTGACTAACGCGGTTGCGCAGTTTCTTCGCTTTTCCGACATAAATCACTTCATCATCGCGATTGCGCATAATATAAACGCCGGGTTGTTCCGGAAGATCTCGCGCTTGCTTTTTAAGACTATCAAATAGCATAATTATCTCCAAAAAATAACGCCTCAAAGCAGTTATAACTGACATTGAGGCGATATATTAAGTATCAATAAACGTCTCTTTGGAGCAGAATTTCAAGAGCGTTAACTGCATCCTCCTGATCAGTGCCAGATGCAGACAGTGTTACTGTGCTGCCGGAGACGATTCCCATAGACATGATACCCAATAAACTTTTAGCATTCATTTTTCTGTTGCCGGATTCAAGCCAAATATTACTTTCGAACTCATTTGCCTTTTGCACGAAATAGGTAGCCTGCTTATTATGCAATCCAGACTCACAGCGAACGACAACCTCTTTACTGAACATACATTACACTCCTTAATGCGCAACCTAAAGGGAAACGCGTTATGAATCTATGATACCAAATTTAGTGAAAATGTCAACAACTTTTCGTCAAATGGCAAAAACACAGAACATTTACATTGTATAAAACAACGAAAAATCAAGAGAATTCAGCAATAGTTACACCATCTTCGCCTTCGCCATAAACGCCAAGTCTAAACTTCTTAACAAATTTATTCTTTCTCAGCGCTTGCTGAACAGCAGTACGCAATGTTCCGGTACCCTTACCGTGAATGATCCGAACAGTAGGCAAATTAGCCCGCATCGCTTCATCCATATATCGCTCCAAAACACAAATTGCTTCAACACTGTCCATTCCGCGAAGATCAATTTCAGATGACATCGCAGCAGTCTTCATTTCACGGCCGGAATGAGCAGGACGTCCGCCTTTTTGTTTATAAGGATCTTGTCCTTCCAGCAGATAAATATCTTCCTCTTTTGCATTGAGTTTCAAAATGCCTGCCTGCAGTTGATAGGTACCGTCTTTGTTAATGCCGATCACACTTGCCTTCGTGCCTAATTTCAATAATTCAACCGTATCCCCAAGAATAATCTCTCTTGTAGGCTTCGGTCTGTTTTGAACAGATCGAGAAACATTTAATTGCGACTCTGCATCATTCAGGTTCTTTCGAATTTGCGTCTTTCGCTGATTAACACCGGACAGATCGCCATCCTCTGCAATTTGTTTTTTAAGTGCCTTCAACTCTTCGTCAGCAGCATTCGCCACACATCTGGCGTCCTCGATGATTCTGCGTGCCTCCGCCCTCGCCTGATCCAAAATTCTGTCTTGCTCCGCCTGCATTTGTATCTGATAATGCTCGCTGGACTTCTTGATCTTTTCCGTTTCCGCACGCAATTTTTCCGCTTCCATACGGGCATTTTCCATTTGGATTCTTTGATATTCAAGTTGGTTCAAAACATCATCAAAGTCTTTATCATTTTGAGATAGCAGGTCAGCTGCATATTTCAAAATATCTTCCGTCAGACCAAGGCGGCGGGAAATCGCAAATGCATTGGATTTTCCGGGAACACCGATCAAAAGTTTATAGGTCGGTTGCAAAGTCTCCACATTGAACTCACAGGAAGCATTTATGACGCCGGGTGTGCGCATAGCATAGATCTTCAACTCCGCATAGTGTGTAGTCGCCAATACGCTACTTCCCATTTTTCTGCAAAATTCGATTAAGGAAATTGCCAGTGCTGCGCCTTCAGCAGGATCTGTACCGGCACCAAGTTCATCAAACAAAACAAGCGTCCTGCTGTCACACTGATCCACAACATCTACAATGGTTTTCATATGGCTGGAAAAAGTGGACAAGTTTTGGGCTATTGATTGTTCATCACCAATGTCAGCCAATATCGCATCAAATGTAGACAAGCAACTTCCGTCACCTGCCGGAATATGCAATCCACACTCGGCCATCAAAGTCAACAAACCCACTGTTTTCAGCGTAACAGTTTTACCGCCGGTATTCGGTCCTGTAATGATCATTGTGTCAAAATCTGCACCAAGATGTACAGACACCGGAACGACGGATTTGGGATCGATCAGGGGGTGTCGCGCATTGCGAAGATCGATTTTTCCCTGATCGTTCATAAGGGGCGCCCAGGCGTTCATTTTATATGCCAATCGCGCCTTGGCAAAGATCACATCCAATTTAACAAGATACTGCGAGTTGATTCTCAATTCCTCGCTAAACGCAGAAACTTGTGAAGAAAATTCGGCCAAAATCCGAGCGATCTCACTTTGCTCCTGCAACTCGAGTTCACGCATTGCGTTATTGGCTTCCACAACAGAAATCGGTTCAATGAAATATGTGGAACCCGTGGAAGAAACATCATGAACAAGTCCGGGTATCTCATTTTTACACTCGCTCTTTACCGGAACAACATATCTTCCCTGGCGAATAGTTATAATGGATTCTCTCAAGGCCTTGGAATAGGCAGGTGATGAGATAATCTTCTGCAGATTCTCCCGTATCTTTGTGCTTTGACGACGCATATGGCGTCTGATATCGGCCAACGCAGGGCTTGCAGCATCTGCAATCTCTTCTTCAGATATAAATGCAGCAAAAATCTTTTCTTCCAGATACTTATTCGGTGTCAGTGCGATAAAATAATCAGATATCGAACTTGAATTTTCCTCTTCAGGCAAATATTCTTTCACCTTACGAGCGCAGCGCAAGGCGCCGGCAATCTGCAACAATTCTTTCGGTTGCAAACTCCCGCCGATACAAGCCCTCTCCAAGGACGCAGAAATGTTTATATTTTCAGAAAATCCCGGATAGCCTTTCAAGGTAGTTAGATCAAACGCATCTTTTGTTTCCAACAGCATCTCGTTTACCGAATCCAAATCAGTAACCGGCTGTATAGAAAGGCACACTTCTTTTCCTTGTGCGGATCCTGCACAACCGGCAAGCATTTCCAGCACTTTATCTAATTCTAACTTTAACAGTGATTTATTATATAATTCTGACATTTGTGTCTCCTATTTTCAATCAGATCAATAATGACTTGTAAAAATCAAGGGTCGAAAAGCCTCGCTCCAACTGTGTGGCAAGGTAAAGTTCCGTCACTTGTGAAAGTTCTTCAGCCGTATTCTCTCCAACATGAAAAGCAAACAATCGCTTGGAATGGCATGAGGATATATATCGCATTGCTTCCAACACGCCGGCAGAGACGGGCATTTTGATTCCGCTATCCCGATTGTTGGCGCATTTTTTACAAACAACACAACCATCAGATACATCAAATAGTTCCGGATTACAGTTACCGCAGACACATTTGCTCAAATCCGGGCAGTAACCGGCAATACAGATAACACGCAATTCAAATACAGCCTTTATCAAAGGAAGCGTAATATTCAGTTTTGAAAGAGCAAATAAACAATTCAAAAGCGTGGATAAAAGTTCCGGATTCGGAATATCTTCCTGGCTGATTACCTCTGTTACCTGCGCAAAATATGTACCCAATGATAATTTCAATATATCCTGTCTGATGCCATTGAATATCTCGATCAGTGTTGCTTCGTTGATCGTATAAAAACCGCGGTTCTCAAAGAGTGTAAATTCTGCATACGCCAAAAGTTGGCAAGGCGCAATCAACGGGCTGTTTTTTCTTCGAAGACCACGGGCCTTTACGGAGAGCAACCCGTGGTCGTTGGTAATAACCGTCAGCATTGCATCTGTTTCATTGTAGGGCGACACTCTCAGGACTAAACCCTGCACTGTCAGATACATACCTTTCCTCCATTCTTTTCGCATTAGAATACATAAGATACAGTTCAGGAGCGCCGGTTTCTATAAACAAATTCCAATAATCCCTTGAAAACATTTTCATCCCTCCGGTGATAGTTTTTACACCAAAGGAAGTATTTAACCTGGTAATTATTCACTGTATCCGAAATTCCTTACAAGGAAATCACTGTCACGCCAATTTTCCTTTACTTTGACCCAAGTTGTCAAATATACCCGCGTACCCATAAATTTTTCACAATCCGTACGCGCCATCGTAGAAATTTTCTTAAGCATATCTCCGTGCTTGCCAATAATAATGCCCTTATGACTTGCTTTTTCACAATAAATTGTTGCATCCAAATCAATAATGCCGTTATCACGCTCGGAAAACTTTGTAATTTCAACAGCAGTTCCGTGGGGAACTTCACGGTCGAGACACCAAAGGAGCTTTTCGCGAATGATTTCTGCCATAACCTGGCGTTCCGGCTGATCTGTTGTAAGATCCTCAGGGAATAAAAACGAACTTTCAACAGCAAATTTATCGCACTGCTTTAATAAGTCTTCAACACCGTCACCGGTTTTTGCAGAAATCGGAATGATCGCATCAAACTTCGCTTTTTGGGAATAAACATCGATCACCTGTAGAAGAGTATCCTTCTCGACTGTATCAATCTTATTAATTGCCAAAATCACAGGACAATTGCTGGCTGAAATTTTTTCAAGTAAGCCTTCTTCCTGAGGACCAACAGATGCGATCGGTTCAACAACAAGTATCGTAAGATCCACATCCGCAATAGATGATCTTGCAACATTGACCATATAGTCGCCTAACTTTGTGCGGGATCGGTGATAACCGGGTGTATCCACAAAAACGAACTGTGTGTTGCCTTTTGTTACGATACCGCAGATGCGATTTCTTGTTGTCTGGGGTTTATTGGAAACGATCGCAATTTTTTCTCCAACCAAATAGTTTGTCAGTGTGGACTTGCCAACGTTCGGCCGGCCTGCGATAGTAATCATTGCTGTTTTTGTGTTCATATGAATCTCCTTATGTGCAATTATCCCCGCTGCATACCGGGGATACCATTTGCAATGTGTTCTTCACGCTGTCTCATCCGTGCTTTTTCCGGACCTTCGTCCAAATGATCATAACCAAGTAAATGCAAAACAGAATGTATTGTAAGATATCCAACCTCTCTGCGCATTGAATGTCCATACGCTTTTGCTTGTGAAAAGGCGTGTTCCAATGAGATCGCCATATCACCGAGAGGGCACAGATTTGTCTCCGGATCAAGCATAGCAGTCCAATCAACAGCGGGGTCTTCCGTATTTAAAGTAAACATAGGAAAACTCAAAACATCTGTTGCCTTGTCGATTTGACGGCTGGCGTTATTAATAACACGAATCTCCTTATCATCCGTCACCAGTACATTGATTTCGCATGCGACAGGTACTTTCTCTGCTTCCAGTGTCGCAGTTATGCATTTTTTAATTATCGAAATCACTTCAAGGCGTCGCAAAGAAAAAGTGTGAAATGCAATATTTATCTTATGTTTGATCATACTGTCTTCTTCCTTTGATATCTTCCGTGGAATTGTTTGCAGGCTTTTACTGCACCCTCATTATTGCCGGCTTTCTCATATGCATTGATGATCTCCTGAACAAGCGCATGGCGAACAACATCTGCTGCAGTTAACCGGCAGATGCTGATATCTTTCACATCCGAAAGCACCCGGATGGCGTCTTTCAAGCCGGACGTTTTATCAGAGGGTAAATCGATCTGTGTGACATCGCCGGTAATCACGATCTTCGAGCCAAATCCCAGTCTTGTCAGGAACATTTTCATTTGCTCTTTTGTTGTATTCTGCGCTTCATCAAGAATAATAAAACTATCATCCAGTGTTCTGCCGCGCATATATGCAAGGGGTGCAACCTCAATTGCGCCCCGTTCCTGATATTTCTGGAACGTTTCAGGGCCGAGCATATCATAGAGAGCATCGTATAACGGGCGTAAATAGGGATCCACTTTGTTCTGCAAATCACCAGGCAAGAAGCCGAGTCTCTCCCCTGCTTCAACTGCAGGTCTTGTCAGAATGATCCGGTTTACTGTTCGTTCGCGAAATGCCGCAACAGCCGCAGCAACAGCAAGATAAGTTTTTCCCGTACCGGCAGGACCTACGCCAATGGTGATCGTATTCTTTGCGATCGCTTTCATATAATTCTGCTGGCCAACCGTCTTTGCTTTAATTGGTTTTCCTTTGGCGGTAATGCAAACAACATCCTTTGCTATTTGAGCAACTTGTTCTGCATTACCTTCATTTACAAGCGTAATCAGGTATCGAACCCGCTGTTCATCAATGATTTCCCCCTTTGAGGCAAGCATCAATAATCCTTCCACAGTCTTTACTGCTTTATCTGCTGCTTCTTCTTCACCATTAATGCGTAGTTCATTGCCCCTATTTACAATTGTAACATTTAACGCATCTTCGATCCGCTTAATATTTTCGTCAAAAGAACCGAAAACTGCGATCAAATCTTCGACTTGCTCCGCATTCATCAATCTCTCTACTATTTTACTCATCTTTTGTATTGCTCCTCGCTCTGTTCTTTCCCAATCATTTCATTACAAAAATATACGCCGTCTAAAACATCAACATTATTATCACAGGACACTTCTATATGGCTGTTCAACACTTCACCGGATACCATTTGCATCTTCAGATAATTTAACGCCGCGTTCTCCATAGAAACCAGACCAACCCGATCAGATGAAAATTCAACCGGTTTGCTATAGGTATACATAATTGACAGCGGTAGTTTAAATCCACCAGGAAGTGTGAAATCAATCTGTTTATATATTTTATCACAAGTCATATCTGAAATTCCACTGTCTTGCGATAAATTTATTAACTTTTTTCCGATAATTATGGAAAAATTTAAGTGAAATTCATTATTTATTTGTTTTTTCGTTATCAGGCGCGGAGAAAGCACCGTTAGGCATCGGTTCGTATACGCGAAAACTTCACCTTTTGACCTTTCCGCTCTTATAATCCTGCCACAATCCGTATATCCGGATACAAGTTTCTCGTTCTTTTTAACCACCTGCCCCACCCGGCACAGCGGGCTTCCGCTTTCTACCGTTAAGCGATTAATTATGCCATCTTGCGTTGCTACAATACAGGAAACATTATTTGCGCAGTCATTCTCTCCTGCATTTGCCCGCTCCCGCACTGTTATCACAGCAACGCAACCATATGTATTTACACCGGCCCACTGTAATTGGGGCAAAGCGTCTAACAATGCATTTTTCATTCTTTCACTTCTTACATTCCTCCGTGATGCACCAAACGATATGCCGCACTGCTGAGCAGCCTCCAAAACTTGATAATCGGATAGTTCCGCATTTCCATTAATCTCAACAAACAACACCCTCGTTGGTATGTAAATTGTTAGTATCAACAGTATCGCAAAGCCGATCAAAAATACAGGCCGTGATTTCAAATCTGTGATGACCCAGTATAATCCGCTTCTCTTTATTACATTTATTTCATATCCACTCTTTTTAACAATGGATGCTAATCTATCATATTCTGTTCTTTTGATCTTACAGATAATAATCATATCATCTATAAGATCAACATTTTCTATTGTTATCCGGTCTTTTCTGATTCTATCCAGCAAAACAAACGCGCAAGGACAAATTATTCTCACTGTGATAGAACCAAAAAGAAAGTTTGTAATTCCCATTTATTTCCCCCTTCGTGTTTCAACGCAATCTATGCACCCGCAAATTATCAACCTTTGATCGGACATTCTTGCAATATGTAAGTGATTGCCAATGATCCGTATGATGCCAAAGCGAACCTTGATCCATATTTCATTACCGTCATATTGGGTGATACCGGAATGGTTTTCAACAATCACTCTGTTGCAACCAAACAGTTCAACAACCGGCTGTCCAACCTTCGGTTCAGCGGGCAAATCAACCGACAGTGTGAGTTTATCAAACAGATCTCTTCGTCTCATCCACACACCTCCGTAGATTATTGTATGTTCATAGTTATGGATTTTTCCAAAACCACATAGAATCTTATGAGGTGAAAGAAATGAAAAAAACGGAAGTACATAAAACGGTGGTTGCTATAATCGGCATACTGATGCTGATTCTTGATTCTAAAACAGCATTGCGCGGCGCAAGCGAAGGGCTATCGCTATGCATAGAGACGGTAATTCCATCGTTGTTCCCTATGTTGCTAATTTCAGTCTATTTAAACGACAGATTAAAAAGTTTCAATATGCGCATTCTTTCCCCTCTCGCAAAGCCGCTGGGTATTCCATCCGGCTTTGAAGGAATACTATTCATTGGTTTTTCGGGTGGATATCCCGTTGGTGCGCAAGGCATATCCCAAGCATATACAAGAAATGACATAGATAAACAGACCGCAGAGCATCTGTTAGCATTTTGTAATAACGCAGGACCAGCCTTTATCTTTGGAATCACATCCTCTTTGTTTAGCAGACAAATTTATGTCTGGCTACTATGGTTTATTCATATCGCATCTGCATATATTACCGGTTTAATCCTAACAAACAAGAGAGCCATTGAACCTGTAAAATCTCAATATACGCAACCGCTGACAGTTATTCAGGCATTGCAGATCGCAATACGGGTTCTATCCTCCATTTGCGCCTGGATCATTGTATTTCGAGTATTGATTCGATTTTGTGATCGTTGGTTCCTTTGGCTTTTTCCGGAATGGTTGCAATGCATCTATACCGGCATGCTGGAACTTACAAACGGATGTTTACAACTATTAAATATTGAATCAGAAATATATCGTTTTATTCTTTGTTCAGTGCTGTTAGGTTTTGGTGGGTTATGCGTATTCATGCAAACTATATCTGTTATTTCACCCCTCAAACCGACAAAATATATATTGGGAAAAATTACGCAATCATCCATTAGTTTATTACTATCAGTTATTGTTTTCATTCTGATGCAGCCAGCTGAGTCCATCTATATCCCATTGAATTTTATATTCATTCCTATTATTCTGATTGCTATCATAGTCATTAAGCAGAAAAAAACAGTAGCAAAATGCAAAAAGATGTTGTATACTATTCCAAACAGACAAAAATGAGGTTTGAATTATGCTGTTCCGGAAAAAAATTAATCGTGCGTGCACCAACTGTCAATATGGTACGAAAGTCAGTGATGACCAGATCCTCTGCTTAAAGCGAGGCGTAATGTCCATTGATGCAAAATGCCGCAAGTTTAAATACGATCCGTGTAAACGGATCCCCGGCCGTGCAAAAGCAATGGATTTCAGTAAATACGATCGCGAAGATTACTCTTTATAATAATCAAAGCACCGGAAATTAATTCCGGTGCTTTTCTTTATTTTAACATTTCTAAAAACTCTGCTTCAGAAAGAATCGGTATTCCCAATTCTCGCGCTTTTTTCTCTTTGGATCCTGCATTCTCACCAACAACAACATAACTTGTTTTCTTGGAAACCGAACCAGCCGCCTTACCGCCAAACAGTTCGATTTTCTCCGTTGCTTCATCGCGAGTGAACAAGGTCAAGGCACCGGTCAAAACAAAGGTCAAACCGGAAAACCTCGTATCGGAAATAACGCGCTGATTCTCAAAATTAACGCCTGCTTGCCGTAATTTTTCGATCAGGTTCTGAGATTGTTCCTGGCTGAACCAATCAACAATAAATTTGGCGGTCACAGCGCCTACATCCTGGATCTCCGTTAATGTATCTTGTGATGCATCCATCAAATTATCCATTGTGCCAAAATAAGAAGCCAAAACCTTACCCATTTTGGCGCCAACCTGACGGATTCCTAAAGCGTAGATCAATCTGCTTAAATCCCGCTTCTTGCTTTCCTCAATAGCAGCCAATAGTTTTGATGCAGCAACGTCACCTTTCTGCCACAATGAACCAATCTGCTCCAAAGTCAGATAATAAATATCTGCAGGAGATTTCAGATAACCTTTCTCGATCAATGCATCAACGATTGAACTGCCAAGTCCGTCAATATCCATTGCATCACGACTGACAAAGTGCGAAATATTTCTGGATAACTGAGCAGAACATTCCGCGCCGGTACACCGCAGAAAAGCGCCATCTTCATCCCGCTGTGTTTTAGCGCCGCATACCGGGCAGACATCCGGGAGAACATACGGAACTGCACCAATCGGTCTTTTTTCAAAAACCGTCTCTAAAATTTCGGGGATGATCTCGCCGGCTTTTCGAATTCGAACCGTGTCGCCAATTCGAATATCGCGCTCCGTAATAAAGTCCTGATTGTGCAGTGTCGCATTGGTTACTGTTGTTCCGGCAAGGCGCACCGGCTTTACAACGGCTTTCGGGGTTAAAACACCGGTTCTGCCAACCTGAACAACAATATCTTCCACAATCGTTTCTTTTATTTCCGGCGGATATTTATATGCTGCCGCCCATTTTGGGAATTTTGATGTTACGCCGAGCATATCTCTTTCTGAAAGATTATTAACTTTAATCACAGCGCCGTCAATATCAAAAGTGAACGATTCCCGATTCTCATTGATAGAAGAAACGAAATCACAGATTTCACTGCTTGCAGTATGCAGAGTATACGGTACTACTTTAAACTTTAAATCAGATAAATAGTCTAAAGTTTCGGTATGTGTTGTAAAGTCCACACCGTCCGCCAATTGGATGTTAAAAATTAAAATATCCAAACCACGCTTTGCCGTGATCTTGGGATCAAGTTGACGCAGAGAACCTGCAGCAGCATTTCTGGGGTTTGCGAACAGTGGTTTCCCTTCCAATTCCTGCTGTTGGTTTAACTTCTCAAAACTTTTTTTCGGCATAAAGACTTCGCCGCGGACGATCAATCGGGAAGGCGCATTATCGATCGTCATCGGAATAGAACGGATCGTACGCAAATTCTCCGTTACATCCTCACCGACCGCTCCGTCGCCTCTTGTGGCGCCTCTTACAAACTTTCCGTTTTCATATTCCAAAGCAACAGACAGACCGTCGATCTTCGGCTCCACAGAAAATTCAGCATTAGGACAACTTTCTTTCACTTTATCGATAAAATCCGTCAGTTCTTCATAAGAAAAAACATCTTGAAGGCTCATTAGCGGAACAATGTGTGTCACTTTGTCAAACTTATTGAGTGCCTCGCCTCCAACCCGTTTTGTAGGAGAATCCTCTCTGGCAAGCGCTGGATACTTTTCCTCCAATTCTTCCAGTTCCCTAAGAAGATGATCGTACTCAAAATCCAGCATTTTCGGATCGTCCAAAACATAATACTGATAATTTGCTTCATTTAATTGCTGGGTTAATGCATCTATTCTCTGTTTAGCGTCCATTGTATCCTCCGGTTTGAAAATATGTATCCGGTACTTGACCGACGATAATCGTCTCTGCAACCACAACCTGACTGGTGATCGTAAAACTATTGGTCTTTCCGAGGACCAATACCGTCACATCAACACTGATCTCCATCGTCAATTGTTGCAATGTTTGGTTGATACCAGCCTCTGTAAAGTCACTTAAAAAACGGGCATCCGAATTGCGTATTGCGATGATCTGAACTGGAATGTTTGGTCCTTTCCCGGGAAATAATTCCGGAAAAATGAGATTACCCACCGGGATGCCTATGTTCGTCGCATCCAAAGCCAGGATCTCGTCATTGATGATATTCAAAATTGCAGTTTTTAGTCTGTTGACCTCACTCATATTTGTTTTTAACGCAGTGATATTTCCCTCAAGATCCTTTTCAAAATATACAATGCGATCGTATTGGATGTTACCATTTACGATCTGCTGATCAATTGCGTCATTGATCAAGTCTGATGTTGCATTTTTAACCTGCGTTTCCGCAAGAGACCGAATTGCGCTGCTATATCTTTCCCTAAAAACAAAAAACGCAATCAGAATGAGCAGCAGTAATACCGCTATTCGAAAAGCAATCCTCTTCAGCCGATACCGCATAACAATCCCCCCTTGGGATTATATGCAGATCAATCACAAACATCACAAACGCTTCATATGAGACGCAGCAGCTTTTGCCATCAATTTCTTAGTCCCCACCTGATCAAAGGCAATTTCGAGCAATGCATCACCGCTCATTTTCAACACGGACAGCACCATACCTTTACCAAAAGCAGTGTGCATAACCATATCACCTCTGTTAAAATCAGGCAATTTTGTTTCAACCTTATTATTGAACGGTTGTGTCTTGTTCAGATACCCAACAGACTGATGAGAGGACGGTTTTGTTTGCGCACTTGGCCATACCGGTCTTTGTGTCTGTTGATAATATCCACCTTTTCTCAGGGTAAGCGTCTCGGGAATTTCCCGCAAAAATCTCGATTGCATCGCGCCACTGGTCTTTCCATACAGCATTCTTTGCCTTGCGTAGGAAATATAAAGTTGCTTTTTTGCTCGCGTAATGGCGACATAACAAAGGCGTCTTTCCTCTTCCATTTCATCACGGTCGCCAATTGCCCGCATACCAGGAAATAAGCCATCCTCAAAGCCTACCAAAAATACATTGGGAAACTCCAATCCTTTTGCTGAGTGCATCGTCATCATCACTGCAGCATCGTCAGATGCATTATACTGCTCGAGATCTGTATACAAAGCGATCTCTTCCAGGAAACCGGCAAGTGTCGGTTCCTGCGTGTTCTCTGCATAGTTAGCAATGCTGGACTTTAATTCCCGAATATTTTCCAAACGAGACATATTCTCTTCGGTCGGTTTCGCTTCCAGCGCTGCGGCATACCCTGTTCGCGTCATAACTTCATCATAAAATTCAGTTAAGGATATACCAGTATCCAACAAAGAAGCCAACTGTTCGATCATGACACAGAATTGCATCAGTTTATTCGCCGACTTTTCTAACGGACCATAGGAATAAGGATCAGAAACAACGGAATAAAGTGGTATTTCTGCTGCAGAGGAAAGGCGTTGCGCCGTTTCGACGGTTTTTGCGCCGATTCCTCTTGGCGGATTGTTAATAATTCGCTCCAATCGCAAATCATCAGCTCTATTATTGATCACGCACAGATAAGAGATCATATCTTTTACTTCCGCGCGATCAAAGAATCGCATACCGCCTATGATCCGATACGGAATACCGTTTCGTTTAAAAGCAAATTCCAAAGCATTGGATTGGGCATTTGTACGGTAAAGTACTGCATAATCCTTAAAGTTTTTACCCTTTGAGCCGGAAATTATTTGTCCGGCAACAAAAGATGCTTCGGCGCTTTCATCGGAAGCTTCAAACACTGTGATAGGATCGCCAACATCATTCACTGTCCACAACCGCTTACCCTTTCTGCCGATATTATGCGCAATAACGGCATTTGCGGCATTTAAAATCGATTGAGTGGAACGGTAATTCTGCTCAAGTCTTATCACCCTTGCGCCCCGATACTGCTTTTCAAAATCAAGAATATTCTCAATCGTCGCGCCACGGAATCTGTAAATACTCTGATCATCATCACCGACAACGCAGATATTCTCATATCCGCCGGCAAGATAAGAAGTAAGCAAGTATTGCAGATGATTTGTATCTTGATACTCATCTACCAATACATACTTGAACTTTCGCTGGTAATATGTTCTTACATCATCGAAATTTTGAAGAAGTATCACAGTTTTGTAGATGATGTCATCAAAATCAAGGGCATTATTCTCTTTTAACTTATTTTGGTATTTCTCATAGGCGCGGGCAACATACTGAAGCCGATAATCACCGCTGTCAGCAATGTGATCCAGCATATCCTGGGGAGATACCAATTTGTCCTTTTGCTGACTGATAATGCTGAGAAAATATTTTGCTGAGAAGGATTTTTCATCCAAGCCCATTTCTTTGATAACGCTTTTCATCAGCCGTTCAGAATCGGATGTGTCATAGATCGTAAAACTGCTGGTATAGCCCAAACGCTCGATTTCCTTTCGCAGGATCCTGCAACATGCCGAGTGGAAAGTCATTGCCCACACGCCGTCAGCGCTTGCTCCGAGCATATCAGATAAACGCTCTTTCAATTCGTTTGCTGCCTTGTTTGTAAATGTAATTGCAATAATGTTCCAAGGCGACACAGGATCAAGTGCGCACAAATACTCTGCTCTCTGTTTCTCATAATCATCCGGCTTTGCAGGCAAGTTTTCTAAAAACGCCACATCATCTTCCGTAATCGTATCCGGAACATCATTACTATCACTCCCGCGGCCAAATCGGATCAGGTTTGCAACCCGGTTTATAAGGACAGTGGTCTTACCGCTTCCTGCGCCTGCCAACAGCAAAAGCGGACCGTCTGTTGTCAGCACGGCCTCTTTCTGCATCGGATTCAAATCCGGATATTGTTTTGAGATGTATGTTTTTCTCGCTGTAGCAAATCTTGCTAAAACTTCATCTGTCATAACTGCACCTGTCTGTATGTTAGTATAGTTATATTTTATCCTAAATTCATCAAAAGGTAAAGAGTAAATTAATTTAAATATACGCGCATTTTTTCCAGCGCTTTCTTCTCAATTCTCGATACCTGAACCTGGCTGACAGATAAGATTCGAGATACCTGGTCCTGGGTCATTGCGTGATAATAACGGAGTTTGATAACCATACTTTCCCGATCGTTCAATTTTTCGATTGCCTGTTTAAGAAGAATGTTTTCAAGCATCCGCTCTTCTGCATATGTATCTGACAACACAGACTCAAGGCAAAAGCCATCATCGCCATTTTCTTGCTGCATAGACTCAACATTTGCAGTTGCGCTCTCTGCGATTGCAATTTCTTCAGCGGTAAAGCCGGTATATTGTGAAATTTCTGATACCGTTGGCTCTCTTCCAAACGCTTGTGTTAGTTTATTCTGTGCGGTTTTAATAGTTGCAGCCCGTTCTTTAATGCCTCGCGAAACTTTCACCGCGCCATCGTCACGGATGAATCTTCTGATTTCACCGGCAATTTTGGGAACAGCATATGTGGAAAATTGTGTTCCAAAATCAAGATCAAAACCATCAATCGCTTTAATAAAGCCAAGACAACCAAGTTGATACAGGTCGTCTGCTTCAACGCCTCTACCAAGAAACCGTTTTGCCACAGACCATATAAGTCCTGCGTTATCTTCAATCAATTTTTCTCTTGCAGTTTTATCACCATCTTGACTTAAGCGAATCAATTCTTCCTGGGTCATCATCTTTTTCTTTGCAGTTTTCTGCGCATATGTACGGTTGTACCTTTCCCGGGTTTAGATGTAACAGTGAACGATGTCATAAAACTTTCCATTATTGTAAATCCCATTCCGCTCCGATCTGCGCCGCCCGTTGTGAACATTGGGGTTCTTGCTCTTTCAATATCTGAAATCCCAACACCTCTGTCTTTTACAACAATATCTACAATGTTGTCTTTTAACAGTCTGCATCTTACGGAAATCATCCCGATCTGATTCGGATATCCATGAACAATGCTGTTTGTAACCGCTTCTGAAACAGAAGTTTTGATATCACCAAGTTCCTCAAGTGTTGGATCAAGTTGTGCCACAAAGCAAGCAACTGCAGATCTTACAAATGACTCATTGCACGACTTGCTCGGCACCTCCAAAGTCATATAGTTCTCAAACCTCATTTTGTACCTCCTTAATTTTTACTAATTTTTCAATTCCTGCCATTTTAAAAATTCGCAATGGCTGTTCAGATAATCCGGATAATATTAAATCACCGCCTATTTTCGTCATAGTTCTAAGTGTGTTGATTACTACTGCGATACCGGATGAATCCATAAAAGTAACATCACAGAAATCCAAAATGCAAACATTTGGTGTATATGCCTCGATTTTTGATGTGATGCTTTCAATGTAGTTCTTTGCATAATGATGATCGATCTCACCGGTCAGAACAATGGTTAACTCTCTGTTTTGAAGAAAACTTGTCAGTTGCATAGTTGCCTCCTTTCGTATTGCTTGTTTAGTATAAATATCGTGATATTGGATATGCTGTCGCATTCAAGCACAAATAAAAAATACGGCACACAAAATCAAAATTTTGTGTGCCGTATAGTGGATTATTGTAATTTCTTCAAAGCATTTTCGCTTTCCAGCAACTGATCAATGAGATCTTTTGCTTTTGCAAGTTTTTCCTTTTCTGCCTTTACTACATTCTCGGGGGCTCTGGCAACAAAGTTTTCATTAGACAGTTTGCCTTCCAGCATAGCAAGATTCTTCTTTGCTTTTTCCAGTTCTTTACTGATGCGTTCCAGTTCTTTCTCCACATCAACCAACTGACCCATAGGAATAAAGATTTTAGCATCGGCTGTAGTACAACAAACCATTCCGTCAATACTCTCCGGTTCCGCATTCAAAACAGATACCTGATCTGCATAAGCCAAACGCTCAATAAATGCAGCGCCTTCTTCAAACACAGCGGGTTTCGTGGTAACCACAAAGACAGAAGCCTTTTTGGAGGGCGGTACATTCATTTCCGCGCGACGATTACGAATGGAGCGGATCGCATCCATAACAGACTCCATCAGATCCTCTTCCTTTTTAAAGGAAAGATCATTGGAGTACTCAGGCCACTTTGCAATGATCAACGCCTCGCCATCGTGGGGCAAACTCTGCCAGATTTCCTCTGTAATAAACGGCATAAAAGGATGAAGCAGACGCAGTGTTTGATCCAAAACGTAAACCAGAACACGCAGGGCTGTTTCTTTCTGTACAGGATCCTCACTATAAAGGCGCGCCTTTGTCAGTTCGATATACCAGTCGCAGTAGGTATCCCAGAGGAAATCGTATACTTTTTGAACAGCAACGCCAAGTTCGTACTTTTCAAGGTTTTCCGTAACTTCAGCGATCAGCGTATTCAATTTGGAAAGCACCCATTTATCCGCAATCGTCAGATCGGAAGCAGCAGGCAATTCATTGACTGCATCATCAGTGAGATTCATCAAAACATAGCGGCTTGCATTCCAAAGTTTATTGGCAAAGTTACGCATAGCCTCGGTACGCTCAACATAGAAACGCATATCATTTCCGGGAGAGTTACCGGTGACCATATTCATGCGAAGCGCATCGCAACCGTATTTCTCGATCATTTCCAGCGGATCGATACCGTTACCGAGAGACTTGGACATTTTGCGTCCCTTATCATCACGAACAAGGCCGTGGATCAATACAGTGTGGAACGGTGTCTTGCCGGTATGTTCACAGCCGGAGAAGATCATTCTCGCAACCCAGAAGAAAATAATATCATAACCGGTCACCAGAACATCCGTGGGATAGAAGCATTCCAGATCTTCAGTTTTTTCAGGCCAACCTAATGTTTCAAAAGGCCAAAGCGCAGATGAGAACCAGGTATCCAACACATCAGGATCCCGTTCAATGTTGACGCTTCCACACTTTTCACACTTGCAGGCATTTTCTCGGGAAACAGTGATGTGACCACAGTCTGCGCAAGTCCAGGCAGGAATTTGATGGCCCCACCAAAGTTGACGGGAAATACACCAATCCCGGACATTTTCCATCCAGTTCAGATAGGTCTTGCTGAATCTGTCGGGAACGAACTTGGTCTCACCGTCCTTCACAACGCGGATCGCTTCCTCAGCCAAGGGCTGCATCTTAACAAACCATTGCGCAGAAATGATCGGTTCAACATCATTGTGGCAGCGATAACAAGTACCTACATTATGGCCGTGATCCTCAATTTTCACCAAGTAGCCTTGCTCTTCAAGATCCTTTACGATCAGTTTTCTTGCTTCATAGCGGTCCAGGCCTTCGTACTTGCCGCCGTAAGCATTCACAACGCCATTATCGTCCAGCACG